>NZ_JAAVJL010000004.1:112500-339643 GCF_012863495.1 Pseudanabaena yagii GIHE-NHR1 | reverse complement strand
CCATCTTTTCTGACCACAGGGCAAAATCTTGTTCATACAAAGTCGTCATAATTTGTATAGCCTCCATGCTAGTCATCTTGCCAAAAAGAATAAGACAGGTCTCGCTCTGAAATGATTTTATTTTCTAGCTGCCATTCTACTTGAAATACTGGGTCATCCCAGCGAATACCTCGCGCTCCTGTTGGATGATAAAACTCTGACATCTGATAAAAAACTTCAGTATTATCTTCTAAGGTTTGGAACCCGTGGGCAAAGCCTTCAGGTATATAGAGCATTTGACGATTAGTAGCACTTAGCTCAACTGCAAACCATTTTTTAAAAGTTGGCGAGTCAGCACGAAGATCAATAATCACATCATAAATTGCACCTTGAGTACATCTAACTAGTTTGGCTTCTTCATGGGGCTTTACTTGATAATGCATACCCCGTAAAGTGCCTTTTTTGATATTAAAAGAAATATTACATTGCACTAAGTTTGAGTTTAGTCCGTGATCGCGAAACTCTTGTTCGCACCATGATCGCGCAAAGAAACCACGGTGATCAATAATTGGTTCTAATCGAATAATATAAGCTCCCTTGAGCTTAGTTTCTAGAAACTTCATTCTAAAACCTCAACCTCTGGAATTGGCACAATAAATTTGCCATCCCATTGACGAATATAGGCAAGCTGTTCTTGAATTTCTTCTTTGAGGTTCCAAGGCAAAATCAGAACATAGTCGGGTTTAGTGACTTGGATTTGTTCAGGAGCATAGATAGGAATGTGCGTTCCAGGTAGAAATAGTCCTTGTTTGTGGGGACTGCGATCGCAGGTGTAATCAAGAAAATCTCCACGAATACCGCAATAGTTTAAGAGAGTATTACCCTTAGCGGGAGCACCATAACCCACAATGGTTTTGCCACTGCGTTTAATATCGATTAAAAAGCTCAAGAGCTTATGCTTGGAGGCAATTACCTGTTCACTAAATTTCAAATAGGTTTGGACTTGATCTAAACCTGCATCTTTTTCTTTCTCCTGTAAAGCAATTAAGCGATCGCTAATGGTTAGTTGATGATTATCGTGATGTTTAGCATAAATCCTCAAGGAACCGCCATGGGTAGGCAGTTCTTCCACATCAAATATAGTCAAATCATGGGCAGCAAAGATCTGCGAAACTGCAATTAAAGAAAGATAAGAAAAATGCTCGTGGTAAATTGTATCGAATTGATTTTGGTTAATCAGTTGTAATAAGTGGGGAAACTCCATCGTAATTACGCCATCAGGTTTTAAAGCAATTTGCATCCCTGCCACAAAATCATTAATATCAGGAACATGGGCTAACACATTATTTCCTAATAACAAATCCGCCTGTTGAGCTTGGGAAACTAATTCTTGAGCAGTGGCAACGCCGAAGAATTTAACTGTGGTATTAATTCCCTTCGCGATCGCCACCTTTGCCACGTTTACCGCAGGCTCTATGCCTAAGACAGGAATCTGCTGATTGTGAAAATATTGCAACAGATAGCCATCATTACTAGCGATCTCTATAACTTGGCTCGACTGACTCAGGCTAAATTTTTCGATCATTAAGTTTGTATATTGCTGGCAATGCTTTAACCAGCTATTGGAATAGGAAGAAAAATAAGCGTAATCACTAAAAATATGATCGGGAGATTCAAATTCTTCTAACTGTATTAACAGGCATTTTGAACATACATAAGTATGTAAAGGATAGAATTTTTCTGATTGGTTTAATTGCTCAGCTTTGAGATATGAGTTAGATAAAGGCGACATACCCAAATCAACAAAAGAGTGTTTCAAATCAGTTTTACAAAACCTACATTGTGCTTTGGTCATAACCCTTTAACTTCTAATTTCTTGATTTATTGCAATTTATTGAAAGCCAATTTTAAGATGCTTCTAAAAGCATAAATTGTTTAATTTGATCAATTGTGATATCTCTCATATCAGCACTAGTCTCTAAAGACTTAGTCCAATTCACTAACCAAGTCAAAGCATTATTCACATCTAATCTTGGATGCCATCTTAATAAACTTCGTGCTTTTGAGCAATCCAACTTTAAGTAATGAGCTTCATGGAGTTGGGGTGTATTTTCTGCGATCCAACCTGCATTTCCTCCCCATAAATTTGCCATCTGTTCCACAATCCATCCTACTGTTTTGGTGTCAGATTCATTAGGACCAAAATTCCATGATCCACCATATACTATCCCGTCTTTATATAACCTCTCTCCTAAAGTGAGATACCCAGATAAAGGTTCGAGTACATGCTGCCAAGGTCGTATGGCTTGAGGATAACGAATTACAACTTTTTGTCCAGATTGCCAAGCTCTCAAGATGTCGGGTATGAGGCGATCGCTTGCCCAATCTCCGCCTCCAATTACATTGCCTGCACGAGCTGTCGCTATCCCCACGCCATGCTGAGCATAGTCTTTGGGATGAAAGAAAGAATTGCGATAGGCAGTAGTTACTAATTCTGAGCAACCTTTACTACTACTATAGGGATCGTAACCGCCCATAGCTTCTGACTCACGGTATCCCCAAACCCATTCTTGATTGTCATAGCATTTATCAGAAGTCACATTGACAATTGCTTTAATGCTATTGACTTGTCGAGCTGCCTCTAACATATTCACAGTTCCCATAACATTAACAGCATAAGTGTCTACGGGATTTTTATATGACTCACGGACTAAAGCTTGGGCTGCCATGTGGATGACTATATCTGGCTGATAGGTTTTCATCACCTGTGCAAGATGATGGAGATCGCGGATATCGCCAACTATGGAAATCATGCGATCTCCTACTTTTGCCAAATCAAATAAACATGGATTAGTAGGAGCAGGCAAACTATAGCCAATTACCTCACTTCCAAGTGTTTGTAACCATAGTGAAAGCCAACTGCCTTTAAAACCCGTATGTCCAGTGATAAAAACTTTCTTACCTTGCCAAAACTCTGGAGTCATTACCATACCTTCCACGGAGCATTACCTGAGTTCCATAATTCTTCTAGGTAGTTTTTATCCCGCAATGTATCCATTGCTTGCCAAAAACCGTAGTGATTAAAAGCTGCCAATTCTTGTTTTTGAGCAATGGTTGGTAGGGTTTGTCCCTCCCAACTAGTTTGATCCCCTTCTAAAAAGTTAAAAACTGCTGGCTCTAAAACAAAATATCCCCCATTAATCCAGCCACCGTCACCTTGAGGTTTTTCCTGAAAATTCAAAACTAAACCTTGATCGATATTGATATTGCCATAACGTCCAGGTGGCTGCACTGCTGTAACCGTAGCAAGATGATTTTGTTGTTGATGAAAAGTAATTAATTCGCGAATATTAACGTTACTAACACCATCGCCATAGGTAAAACAAAAGGTTTCATTACCAACATATGTTTTAACTCTTGCCAATCTCCCTCCTGTAAGCGTTTCTTCGCCAGTATCAACTAAAGTAACTCGCCAAGGTTCTGCTTTCTTGTGATGTACTTCCATCTGATTAGATTGCATATCAAAAGTAACATCAGACATATGCAGAAAATAGTTGGCAAAATACTCTTTAATCACATAGCCTTTGTAGCCGCAGCAAATAATGAAATCATTAACTCCATAGGCAGAGTAAGTTTTCATAATATGCCATAAAATTGGTTTGCCACCAATCTCAACCATAGGCTTAGGCTTTAAGTGAGTTTCTTCACTAAGTCTTGTACCTAATCCACCTGCTAAAATTACAGCTTTAATCATAGTTGACTGTTGAGCATTTATTGGAAACTTCATTGCTTTAATAGGACTTATGTCACCTTATCAAGAAAGTGCCATAAGTCCTATTATTAACTAAGTATTAGTATTAATTAAAACACTGAAGATAAAGCACTACGAATTAGGCGTTTTATAACCCTAAATTTTTTCTTGGAAGAGCCTATGAAATTCTGAACGACAAGTTCCTTTAGGTACATTTTAAGTCCCCTTATTGGAGAATTAGACATTATATTTCTTATAGCTAACTCATTTAGTTCATCACCTCCATAAGTTCCATAAACATGGACACCATGTTTCATACAATTTGAACAAGTTTTTTGGCTGTTATCTGAATACTTTGTAGCTTGTATATCTGATAGAGGAGTTGTTAGATAAGAAGCAATAGTATATTTTTGGGAATCGAATACACCGCAGCATAGTTGCACATTACCTTGAAAATCCATAGCAATTTGTTGGTCTCTCAATATGCAAGGTCTATGGCTGTACTTCGAAGAAATATCTAATGCTTCCTTTAATGGTAATGCCAACTTATTGATAGTTTTATAATCATCAGCAGTCAAAGCAGGAGAATTAGAGTTTTCTTCAATGCTATTTACATAAGCTAATATCTTTTCTAAGGGCATCATAAAAGCCCAAACAGGGTCAAACCCAAAGCCAAGAGATTCTGCAAACTTTCTCATTAAGTCTTCTTCTTCCAAATTGGTTAGATATCTGTGATAAACAACATGGATGTAAGTACTGCTATTTGTTCGTTTTTTTGCCTCTGCAAGAGCACGCATATTATCTTTCACTCTCTCTATGTTTCCTCCTCTATGGGTAGAACCATAAACTTCCTGTGTAAATCCAGAAAGAGATATACGGAAGATATGAGGATTGGAAGATAGTAATTGATCAATATTTTTGAGAATATTTAAATTTGAACTTATGCCACATGGAACACCATAAGACTGAACAAGGCTTACAAGTTCTGGCAACTTGGGATGTAGAAGTGGTTCTGTCCAATTAAATAAGCCCACCCCGCTTAATTTACACTCACTGGTAGCTTTTCTCATAATTGAGTCCAGCAGTTCCAGTTCCATAAATCCTCTAGGATTTTGCACTTCTGCTGAATTTCCTACAGGACATGAAGGACAGCTCAAGTTGCATGATCCAACAACATCAATATGGAAATGAAACGTAGATTCTCCTATTCCCGACATCCTTTAAAGCCTCAAGATATTTTTGTGATTCCGCCTTGAAATTGTGGACGCACAACACCAGAAACTGGTCCACTATAGTCATGATTTCGAGTTCCGTCAATAGGATCTCTGATATTAAAAGTAAGAGCATTCATTTCTTGAAAATGCAGACTACGGTACGGAGTAAATGAATGCAAATTTAATGTAACAAAATAAATGCCTTCATTCAAGAAGTTGGCTGGTACATGACATTCATAGGTATAGTCTCCAACGTCAAGTACGACACATTTATGGTCGGGTGAAGCACCAAAAGCATATGTTCCATCTGATGTACGAAAATCAAAAGCTGGAACAGGGACAATGTTGGATTTCTCTAGAATCCTAAAGTGCATCATAACTTTTAATGGTTTATTAATTAACACCTCAGATTGGGGTTCATTGTTTTCATCCATAACAGAGGCATATATTAATCTCGCGTAATTGTCTCCAACCACTTTTTCAACTTTGGAAAAATCAAGTTGGCAGGTAGATAATTCTCCACTTGAGTAATATTTACTAATCACATAGGCAGAACTTCCTTGTTCTGAGATTTGACCATTTTCTAGGAGTATAACATTTTCACAAAGTGAAGTAATTGTGGGCATACTATGACTTACAAACAATACTGTTCGCCCTTCACAACTTACATCCTTCATTTTGCCTAAGCATTTCTTTTGAAATTGAGCATCTCCTACTGCAAGAACCTCATCAATAATCAAAATTTCTGGCTCTAGATGGGCGGCAACAGCAAACGCTAATCTCACATACATGCCTGATGAATAGTGCTTAACAGGTGTATCCAAAAATTTTTCAACCTCAGCAAATTCAACTATTTCATCAAACTTTTTTGTGATTTCGGCGCGATCCATTCCAAGGACTGCACCGTTAAGAAAAATATTTTCTCTACCAGTAAGTTCAGGATGAAAGCCTGTCCCTACTTCTAATAAGCTAGATACTCTGCCTTTTATTCTGACTTTGCCTGCTGTGGGTTCTGTAATGCGGCTCAAGATTTTTAATAATGTGGATTTACCTGCGCCATTGCGTCCGATAATGCCAACTCGATCGCCTTGCTTTACCTCAAAAGAAACATCCTTAAGCGCCCAAAACTCTTCGCTGATATCACTTGAGTCTTTACCTCGCTTACCAGTTAATCCTTGCCACAAAGATTTTGCCCCGTTGGAAACGACATCTCGTAAGGCTGTATAGCGCTCCTGCTTTTGATGTCCAATAATATACTTCTTACTTAAGTTTTCAACTCGAATTACAACGTCAGACATCTTATATTTATTTACATTGCCCTTTAGTTAAGGCTGTACTATCAGAAAAATAGTAGCAAACTAGCGATCGCTTTTTACCGAAACATTCATTAGCCACGTATAGATAATATCTACAAGTCTAGCTGTAATTATAAATCTATATTTCTACTGAAGATTTAACCAGTTTTAGTACTGAATCTCTGAGGTTGTGGATTGTCTGTGCATCTTCTTCCTCGGAACTGTAAGTTGCGTTAGGTGGAATGACATTAGACTCTTGATCTTCTTGATCTGTTGAATTTTGAGCGAGGCGATCGCATAGTGCATCCATATGCGTAGCTAACTTCACAGGGACATGGGGTGAAACTAAATCAAGATTGGGATGATTGGGTAAATCATCACATGGGCAGCAAACGGGTGTGCGAGGACCAACACCTAGGGTTGGTACAAGTAAGTTGCAACGGGCACAAGCAATTATTTCCCATTGGTTGCTCAGCAAGTCACTGATGGTTTGGCTAGTACCACTTAAATAGGCTTCTTGTGCTTTATTAGTACTAATTTCAGACCAGAGATTGTTAAAAGGTGTTGAATACCTCTCGCCCTGTAGGATTTTATGGATATGTACTGGTTTGTTTTGCGTAGACAAACTCACTGTTTTACCCATTTGCATCCATTGGGCAAGATAATTTTTGACTAAGGTTCGTGATGCCATAAGTTTGAACCTTTGATAAATGCTTAAGTTGGATTACTGTAGACAGGCAATAAATACACCTATCATAGCTAATATAGTCTGATAGCTTCATAAATAATCTGAATAAATTTTTTACTTTGCTGTTTAGGGACGAGAAAGAAAAGAAGGAACCAATTTTGTAGTGCGACAAAGTCACATCACAAAAAATCTAGTTCTCTATTAAACCCCCTAAATCCTTACTTAATTTTGTCCATAGGTTACTTAAGACTATGCTCGAAACTTTTTCTTCTCCTGCGCCAGTTCCTTTGAATCAATCTATAGAAGCATCGATTCAAATTCGCAATTTAAATTTTCACTATGGTGAAGGTGATTTATTTAAGCAGGTTTTGTTCGATATAAATTTGGATGTCTATCCTGGACAAATTGTGATTCTGACAGGTCCCTCTGGATCGGGTAAAACGACATTATTAACTTTGATAGGGGCTTTACGCACGATTCAAGAGGGTAGTCTAAAGGTTTTGGGGCAGGAATTGAGGAGCTTGCATCCTAAGCAATTAGTGCAAATTCGTAAAAATATTGGGTTTATTTTTCAGGCGCATAACCTTTTTCATTCGCTAACGGCTAGACAGAATGTAATGATGTCAACGGATCTATATCCCAATGATTTTCATAATGTTGCGCCTGCAAGTCGAGCCGCCGAGATTCTTGGACAATTGGGGCTAGCCGAAAGGGTTGATTATAAGCCCCATGCATTATCGGGTGGACAAAAACAACGGGTGGCGATCGCCCGCGCATTAGTAAATCGACCTAAGTTAATTCTGGCGGATGAGCCAACGGCGGCTTTGGATAAAAAATCAGGGCGCGATGTGGTGACTTTGATGCAAAAAATGGCGAAGGAGGAAAATATCACAATTTTGATGGTGACTCACGATAACCGCATCCTTGATGTGGCGGATCGCATTATTAACTTAGTAGACGGCAATCTCGAATCAGATAATGTCGTGAATACAGATGTAACTAACGATGCGCGTACATTTATGTTGTAATAAGCCCTAAGTGTCAAACAGGGATAGCATTCTAATGATGTCAAGCAAAAAGGGACGCTTTGCGTCCCTTTTTGCTTGACATCATCCTCTCAGTTTGAGAGGATGATGTCAAGCAAGTCATTACTACGTGTAGGTCTAAATACGAATATGAAAATTACTAGTAAGAATAAAATATGCGAATTTATTCTAAGAAAACACTTGATGAGTTTGGGAAAACTCATGCTGATGTAGTTACTGCTTTAAATAGCTGGCATCAAGTCGCAAAATCTGCATCATGGCAAAGTATCCAAGATGTTAAAAAATCTTATTCGTCTGCTGATGCGGCGGGACGATTCACTATTTTCAATATCAAAGGTAATAAATATCGCCTAATCGTCAGCATTGATTATGAAAGACAAGTTATCTACATCAAATATGTCCTAACTCACGCTGAGTATGACTCAGGTAGGTGGAAAAATGACCCTTACTATTAATAAAAAAGCCTATGGGGATTTACTGGCAGAAATTCAGCCTCAAGTAATTACAAATGATGCTGAAAATGAAGTTGCTCTACAAAATATTGAAAAACTGTTAGCAATTCCCCAACCTACAGCCGAGGAAGAAAGGATACTACAATTGCTTCTTACTTTGGTTGAAAAATACGAAGATGAGCATTATCCAATGAATAATGCTTCACCTTTGGATATTCTCCTGCATTTAATGGAGTCTAATGATTTAAAGCAAGCCGATCTAGTGAATGTAATTGGCTCAAGTGGTGTTGTGTCAGAAGTTGTCAACGGTAAGCGTCAAATCAGCAAAAATCAAGCACAAGCACTTGGTAAATTCTTTCATGTTGATCCTAAGTTGTTTTTGTAAGTAGCTTGTGCAATTAAATAACCTTAAAAGCTATGGCGCACGCGCAGCATGCGCCATAGCTTTTGGTTCTATTTTTTAGTTATGCCTAGCTACTTGGAAACAAAGTTTAGGAGAATACCGAGAATTTTACCTATATCTGTGATGTAGTGATCAGTAAGGTCGATCGCTACTATTTGCTCAGTTATTTGCAGAAATTTCCAGATTTCCCCAGTCGTTACAATGCCGTAGATTGTCTCAAGCTCATTATTTTCTAGCTCATTAAATAATTGAGCTGCTACCATTTCAGCTATACATTGTCCTAAGCCTGATTTGATATCTTCATTTTTTGCTTCTACAATGGCGATCGCTGGGGCGCTAATCCGCAGTTGTTGCTTGGATAGGCTAACTAAATAATCGCAATAGCCCGTTAATCCTTGTTCAGGGCTAACGTTAAACTCTGTTCCAGAAAATAGACTGATGGGGACTGGCGATCGCCTTCTTAGCTCTAGCAAGATGGGCGCGATCAAAAATTCTGATCTGGCTTTTTCAGTATTAATCGCAAGGGCAAGAGGAATGTTTTCAGCTAGTAATTTTTGGATTTCTTCACTCGGTGAGATCGGCTCAACATGGGCAAATAAATTAATTTTTTCTTCGATTTGTAAGTGAAAATCTTTTTCGACCTGTCTCAGGGTGAAATTACTGTAAGCCATAAAATTCTCACGTTAATTTATTTGATTTGAGATATAGGCGGAGCATTGCACTGCCTATATCTCAATTTATTTATCAAGACGGACGACGTACCATTGCCATGTGCCGCGATCGCCACAATCGAGATCACAGGCAGTTTTAATGAGGCGTTGTACCTGTTCGGGGATCGTTTTGAGGTTTTGTAAATCGCGAGGTAGGTCATCTTGCATATCGACTAACAAATCATGCAAAAGCTTTTCTAATTCGGGCTGAGTTACAAACTGTTCTTGCATATCGGGCGGCAGCACCACATAAGTGTCTTCGTAGTACATCATGCTGCTTGGCATATCGGTTCTCAGCTATTGTAAATTTTTTGGGAAGTGTCGTCTGTGTGTAAAATTTTAGCATGACGAATGAAGTGCCTTTTGAACAACCCATAGAGCCAATAGAGCTAGAGCCTGAAGCATCTTCAACCTCGGAAGATGTTGTTGATCTTGTTGAGCCTGTTGAAGAAGAAGAGTCATTTGCTTTATCAATGGACTTGTATGAGCAACCAGAATTACCGATCGCTCAATCACTTAAACAAAAAGTAGAGGCAGTTTTATATCTCAAGGGACAGCCAATGAATTTGGCAGCGATCGCGGCGGCTTTGGGTTGCGAAGTTGAGGATGCGGAAATGGGGCTAATCGACTTGATTACAGAATATGCCCATCGCGATAGCGCTTTAGAAATTGTGGAAACCGATGTGGGGTTTTCGTTACGGTTGCGATCGGAGTTTGAGGATTTAGTTCATAAGCTCATTCCTGTGGATTTGGGACGTGGAGCTTTACGGACTTTGGCAGCGATCGCCTTGAAAAAAAATATTGTGCAATCAGAATTGATTGAGTTGCGTGGGGCAGGAGCATATCAACATGTGCAGGAACTTGTTGAGCAAGGCTTTGTGAAAAAGAAAAGACAGGCAGATGGGGGGCGATCGTCTGTACTACAAGTAACTGCCAAGTTTCATCAATATTTTGAAATTGATGATTTGACTAAATTGATTTAGGTTCATTTGATATTTATTTCGTCACTCTCATGTAATCTTGCCATAACTTAATTTATTGCGAGAAAAATCATGGGATATAACAAAGGTGATAACTATGAGCAAAATATTTTTGATTTATTGTCGTCAAAAGGATTAATTGCGACTGGCTCAACTAGAGGTGGGGCAGGAAATGCAACGGATATCAAGTTTCTATACAATTCTCAGGAATACAATCTAGAGGTTAAACTCGATCTTGAGGCTGATTACGGACAGAAAATGTTGCGATGGGATAATGGAATTTGGGGTTGGTGTGTTGATGATGCTGTGACTGCATTTTATACATCTGTTGGAGTTTTAGATATCGTTAATGCTAAAAACTTCATTCCTAATCGATATTCCATACCCAGAGATGAAATTACTGTGCAACAAAAAAAGCAAGATCAAAAAGCTTTTGAAGATAAATTAGAAATCGATATTAATAGTTTATATGATTTTTATGGTGATAAAAATTGTTACTATATTCAGATTGGTGGATACGGGTTTTATCATCTCAAACGAGATATTCTCCATCTAGGTACACCACAACTTAATTGTAAAATGAACTTGAGATTTAGAGCTAAGACTAACCATAGTAATCCAGTTTATAAGTATAGTTTCTATGCAGTTTTAAAAGTAGATAAAAAAGGAAAGCCCAAAAAATCTTACTATGATCTTGAACAAAGAGATGGACGTTTATTTCCACCAATCATCTAAATTTAATGTGTTCTACAATTCAAAATAATGCAAGCTGAGTAGATTTTACTTTGTCAAGTTGCTTAGATTTATTAAAAGCATTTTCTTTATAAGAAAATGCTTTTGCTCTAATTGATTGAATATCTTCAATTGAGGTAGTTATTTCCATATTATTTTTAGTGGAATCCAACATAAGTATGGATTCACCGATCGCTTTTGCAAGAAGTGGTGGGACAGCATTACCAATTTGTCGCCATTGTTGAGTTAGAGTGCCACAAAAAAAATAATTAGATGGAAAGGACTGAATTGCGGCGGCTTCCCTAGCCGTTAAATAGCGGTTTTCAACTGGATGATAGTAAGTGGTGCGACTGGTGTTAATTGTATTTGCACAATCATCACAATCTAAACGATTTAATTTAGCTTCTCTAAAGCGCTCTTCATGAATACTTGACCAATCGACATCAAACCATAGATTTTTAGGTAAATATGCTAACTGATCTTTCTCATATCTAATGCTTTTTCCTTCGGGTATATGACTAATTCTTTCTCTTTCTAAATCATTAGCAATTTGCGATCGCTTGATATCATGATTTAAGATTTCACCGTTTGATTCTAATAAATTATCAAAAGCCCATCCAACAGTTCTAGGCAAAGGTAAATCTTGAAGATCTTGATCTGAATCCTTAAAAATTTTATCTGGATAAATATTTCTTACGCCAAAGCGATTTCCCAAAAATATTGTCCGTCTTCTTTTTTCTGGGACTCCATAATGATGCGCTGATAAAACTTTGACATCAATGGTATAGCCCAAATCTGTAAAGCTTTTAATTATTGATTTTAAAACACTTTCATTTCTTTTGGATAAAAGACCTGTCACATTTTCAACAATAATGTAATCAGGTTCTAAGGCTTCTACTATTCGAAGAAACTCAAGAAATAGAAAGTTACGTTCGTCTAGGTGATCATTTTGTCCAATTGTAGAAAATCCTTGACAAGGCGGCCCACCACAAATTAAGTCAACTTTTTGATGATGGGTTATTTCTTGAATTTGTTGGTTAGATATTTCGCGAATATCGCCAGCGATCGCTTTCGCTTGTGGATGATTATGCTGAAAAGTTTCAATGGCAGCGCGATCATGGTCAATTCCTAGTAAGCAATGCCAACCAGCCATTTCCAACCCGCAAGACATCCCACCTGCACCAGAGAATAAATCTATAAACGTTTTTTTCATATTTATATCTTCAAGAATAGCTAATTAGCCAATTATATACTTAGCCGTGATATGATGAAGATCATTAATTTATTGCTAAGTTAAAAATGGCGCAAACACAGAGAAAGCCTGTATATGTTTTGCCAGAACATCACGATATTTTAAGGCGCATTGCCTATGAGCAACGTTGTAATCTATCTGATGTATTGGATGCTGTGCTAGAAAATGCCGATTGGGAATTAATTGAAAGCAAGGCTAAAAATAAACCTTTGCAAAGAGCTAATGAAAGAGGCATTTCTTACAGGGTTTAGTATTAATGACTTCTTTTTTGCAAATATCACTTAACTGTATAATTACCGAATAGAGATTTTATTTTGAGCATATTAATTAGACAAAGCACGATTATTTTGCCCGATCGCGAGACTTTGATTGGCGATGTTTACGTCCAGCATGGCAAAATTGCAGCGATCGCCCCAACCCTCAATCCCGATGATCTAAGTACTGATAATCAACCATTAGAAATTATCGAGGCAGCAGGCTTAACCCTAATGGCGGGCGTAATTGATCCACAAGTGCATTTTCGCGAACCGGGGCTAGAGCATAAAGAGGATTTACGAACGGCGAGTCATGCTTGCGCGAAGGGGGGCGTGACTAGCTTTTTAGAAATGCCGAATACTCGACCCCTCACGATTACCCAAGCAGCATTAGATGACAAGCTCAGTCGGGCAGCTAGTAAATGTGTAGTGAATTACGGCTTTTTTATTGGGGCAACGGCCGAGATTTTGCCTGATTTACTAACAGCGAATCCCACCTGTGGCATCAAGATATTTATGGGATCGATGCATGGGGCTTTGCTAGTCGATCAAGAGGAAATATTGGATCGGATTTTTTCTCAGGGCGATCGCCTCATTGCCGTTCATGCAGAAGATCAGGCGAGAATTGCTCAACGACGCATCGAATTTGCAGATAGCAAAATTCCTGCTAAGCATTCACTAATTCAAGACAATCAAGCAGCACTCAATGCCACGCAACTTGCTGTCAAACTTTCTAAGAAATATCAACGACGGTTACATATTCTTCATATGTCCACAGGGGAAGAAGCAGAATTTTTACGTCAAGACAAACCTGCATGGGTGACAGCCGAAGTAACACCACAGCATTTATTGATGAATATTAGTGCTTACGACAAAATTGGTTCCCTAGCGCAGATGAACCCACCTTTGCGATCGCCTCGTGATCAGGAAATCCTTTGGCAAGCTTTGCTCGATGGTGTGATTGACTTTATCGCCACTGACCATGCCCCCCATACTTTGGCGGAAAAGGGACTGGCAGGAAGTGAAGATGACCAACTCAATCAGACTGAAAAATCCTCAAAAGATACGGTATTTCTAGAGCCAGCCAATGTCCCATCAGGAATGCCGGGGGTCGAGACCTCGTTACCATTGATGTTGACCCAAGCCGCAAAGGGGCGTTGCACCGTCCATCAGGTCAGCCAATGGATGAGTAGGAATGTTGCGAAAGCATACAAAATTGCCAATAAAGGCGAGATCCGCATTGGTTGGGATGCTGACTTGGTGCTAGTCGATTTGAATAACTATAAACCTGTCCGAAATGAAGATTTGTTGACTAAATGTGGATGGAGTTCCTTTGCGGGATGGGAGCTTACAGGTTGGGCGGTGACTACAATTGTCGGTGGTCAGGTGGTATTTGCTGATGGTAAAGTCAATGCTGATGTGCGGGGTCAAGCCTTGCGGTTTGGCTAGATTAACGACACAATGAATTACATAGACTTAAAAAATTAAAAGCCTTGCTTTGCAAGGCTTTTAATTATCTGGGTTTGACTAGAACGCACACGCAACATTTATGTTTCTTTATCAAAAGTTGTCGATGAGGGTATCGATGTTACTGCCCTTAGCAGCGATCGCTATGCTGCTATTCACAGCCTGTAGTAACTCCAATACTGGTGGCAAGAGTAATGTGTCTATGCCAGCTACTGATATCACCAAGGTTTCGCCAACTCCAACCAATACCAAAAACAATCCTAGTCCTAATCCTACTAATGCAACTAATCAAATTGCTAGTCCCGCTAAGTCCCCTACACCAAGTCCCACAATTGACTTTAGCAAGCTCCCTGAACTAGAGATTGGCGAACTCGAACTGTATAAGCATCGTTCAGGCATTTTGGAAATTAGTGTACCTAAGGATTGGCAAGTTGTGGATAACAGCCAACCTAGCGAAATTCTTGTTACTTGGAATGAGAAAGCAGGACGAGCTACTATTTCCTCGAATATTTTTGTGCCGCCTAGTGAAATTCCTGAAAATCGTCTGAGTGATGTTTTTGAAATAATTGTTAAAGGAATGTATGGCAACCAGCCCGATTTTGAGATGCGATCGCCAGTGGTGGAATCGGCGGGAAATATTGTGATCGAATGGACATCAACTGTAACAATTGGCGATAAAAAACTGAAATTCCAAGCCAATAGTAAAATGCAACGGGTTAATAACAAGTTTGCTATTTTAACTTTTGGGGCGATCGAACCCAAATTTACAGAAATGAAAGATTCCTTCGCTAAAATATCCAACAGTCAGACGGTGAATGCGAGTTTGGCTATTCCTTAAAAGTTCATGATTTAAAATCTCAAATTAATTTCTAAAGTGAGGAGTGAAATGCGAAAAACTAATTTTATAGTGACATCTCTTGGCGCGATCGCCTTCTTTGGCAGTTTGCTCGGAAGCTGCACCCCTAATGCCCCTGAAACTAAACCTAGTGCATCTGCTAGTCCTACCACATCTAGTGCTGCGAAAACTCCAGATGCCAAAAGTGTAGCTACTAATCCTGATGCTGCGCCAAAGTCCGATGCACGTATTATCAAAGTCAAAATCGATGGTTTAGAGCCATACAAACATCCCTCTGGACTATTCCAAATTGATGTGCCTAAAGGGTGGAAGCCTCAAGAAAACAAGAAGCCTAATGAGGTAATTGTTTTATGGTTTGACCCTAGCAAAAACGCTTTGTTGTCAGTAGATGTATTTAAAGCTCCCACAGAAACAACGCCTGAGCAGTTGACTTCACTGTTAGAAACCTTCCTCAAATCAACTTTTGGCTCTAGAGCAGGATTTACCTCCGAAAAGCCCATCCAACAAAAAGATGGCAGTGTGCAAATTGTGTGGAGCTATGATGAGTCCATCAAAAATATTACTGCCAAGGTACAGGGCAATAGCTTTATCAGCCGCAATGGTGACAAAATTTCCCTAATTACTACTGGTGGTGTTGCCGATCAAATTCCTGCCTTAAAAGATTCCTTTGATCGTGTTGTCAATAGCTATAAAGTCGATCCCACCGTCGCAATTCCTGCAACTCCTTAATCTGGAGAATGAGTCCCACTTACAGGGCTTTGCGCTCAAAACCGAACCAAGAATTTTTTAAAAGAGTTGCTTTGCAATACTTGTAAAAAATTCTTGTGGTTCGGTTGATCGGAAATTGCTGTAGGGTGATGCGATTTGCTCAAGAACTAGATTTTTGTAGCGTGGTGAAGTTGCGCTACAAAAATCGGTTCCTTGTTTTACTGCGCGTTACCTAAGTGGACACTTACATTCACTTAAATATTCAAAAAATATCTATGCAACTGACGATCGCAATTATTGACGCATTTACCAATCAGGTCTTTCAGGGTAATCCTGCGGCAACAGCCTTGGTGGATAAGTTTCCTGAAGATGCTCAAATGCAGCAAATTGCCGCAGAAATCAATCTATCGGAAACTGCTTTTGTCAAACCTTTAGGTAAAAATCATTTTCAGTTGCGTTGGTTTACGCCAAAACGAGAGGTTCCACTATGTGGCCATGCCACTCTTGCCATGGCGCATTATCTCCGTGAAATCGAGGCGATCGCTACCGATACCCCACTTATTTTTTCGACCCTGAGCGGTGATCTCCAAATTAGCTTTGAAGATAATTTGATCGTTATGGATTTTCCTGCGGCTTTTTATCAGAATTGCTCAGATCGATCGCAACTGGTGCTTAAACATATTTTTGGCGATCGTTCCTATATATCTCTTGGACAAAGTGCAGATTATCTAGCTGTAGTTTTAGAGTCTGAGTCAGCCGTTCAAGATTTTGATCCCCCCTATGAGCTTATCGCTCAGTTAGATGGATTTGGATTTATTATTACAGCGATCGCCGATGCAGGTCAGGACTATGATTTTGTATCGCGCTTTTTTGCCCCCAAAGCGGGAATTCCTGAAGATCCCGTCACTGGTTCAGCCCATTGTAGTCTGACTCCCTATTGGTCAAAACGTCTCGGTAAGGGGAGTCTCAAAGCCAAACAATTATCACAGAGGACAGGTAATCTTGAGGTAAGCGATCGCGGAGAGCGAGTTTTGCTCAAAGGTGAGGCAGTCACTTTTTTACGGGGTCAAACTACATATTCTTAAAGTTCCTAGGCTTAATCTCAGAACAATATTTTTTCACAATGTTTCAGAAACCCGTATATTCAGAAAAATACCACCATAGAGAAACCCGATCCCCCTCATCGACAACGATGGAGAGCATTCCTTCATCTAAATCACGACGACAAGCTGCGATCGCTTCCTCTTGGTTGGGATGAATATTAATCGGTAAAAAGGTTTTACCCAAATAATAAATTCCTTTTTCATCACCCCAAGGGGTTAGTAAATTGATTGGCTGAATTTCAGAGGAAGATAGAATAATCATAACTTTGGATTACCATAGGACGATCTGCACAGTTCCTATGTTCTAACAATTCTCTTCTATCCACAGTGATCACCAACTAAATCTACTGGTGACTATCACAGACTGTATCCGTGACCAAACTAAGCGATGAGAGTGACGCAAATCACCTACAGGGCTTGTTGCTCACCAAGAAATTTTTGGGAAGTGTGGCTTTGCCACACTTCCCAAAAATACTTGAAGCTTTTGGGCTACTTAGGGACTTGCTATTAACTAAAGTACCTGTGGCTTCGACTTCGCTCAGCCAACGTTAGCTGAGCGAAGTCGAAGCTAGATAACTTTGGTGGGACATTTTTTATCCGCAAGAGCCTTATGCTGTTTTAATGATTGGTAAAAACACTTTTACTTGAGTTAGTTCGTAGGGAATACTCTCAATTTCTAAGCGTCCACCATGTAGTTCAATCAGTCTTTTGGCGATCGCTAAACCTAAACCAGTTCCTTGTTGAATATATAGTTTCTTCTCAAACTTCATGTAAGCACCAAAAGTTGCAATCTGTTCAGGCTCGATCCCCTGACCACGGTCGGTAACACATAGACAATATTCTGTTTGATTGCTGCTCCCTGATACGCTGACAGTTGTGCCTTCAGGAGAAAACTTAAATCCGTTATCAATGATTTCCTTAGCGATTACATTCAAATAAGAATCGGAGATTTGAATAGTCTCGTCCTTAATCTCAACAACTAAATCTGAGGCGCGATTATAATGTTCCGCAATTTTCCTAGCACAACTGGAGATCTCAATATCGACGAAAGTTGTCTTACTATTGCGGATCTGGCTCATCCACTCGGTATTATTTTCAGTTGACTCTAACTCAGCATACAGCAGAAATTTTTTCACCATCTCATGCATATTTCGACCCGCTTTCCGAATTCGCTTACCGATATCGGGCACTTCATGAGCTTCCATCGCATGATAATTTTTAACCAAGATATCTGCCAAACCCATTACCTCGATCGCAGGAAACAGCAACTGATGGGGTAATGACTTAGAGATATTGCCGCGTAAATTATCTAATTCTTGCTTGTAATAACTATTGATGATCTCTTGCTTTTTAAACTGAGCATTAATTGCACCAAGTAATTCGTCTCTGGTAAATGGCTTAGTCAGGTAGTCATCGGAACCAAGTTCCATGCCTTGACGAAAGTCAGTTTTATCAGACTTAGCACTGAGAAATATAAAAGGAATTGCAGTGGTTGCAGGATTATTCCGTAATGCGCTAATAACTCCATAGCCATCAATCTCTGGCATCATAATATCGCAAATGATTAAGCTAGGGATTTGCTGCTGAGCCATGTCTAGACCTTGGCGACCATTATTCGCCGTGATTACCATATAGCCCTCAGCTTGCAGCATTCTTGATGTGTTTTGCAAAACGTTGGGATTATCTTCGATTAGGAGAATTTTTTTCATGCTAGCCTTGCAGTATCCTTAAGGACATTATACCGATAGATATCGTTACTCAAAATTAGACATACAGCATCTTGCATAAATAGTAGATCTAGAGAAATTTTGGACAGGGCTGCAAAGCAGCCCTGTCCAAAATTTCTCTAGGTTGTTAGATGATTATCAATTGGTAAGGTAACTCTAAATTCTGTTCCTATATTTAATTGACTCTTGACAGATATTAAACCATTGTGAATATCTACACAGTTTTTAACAATTGATAAACCTAATCCTGTACCAGGTAATATACCAACATTTTTACCTCGATGAAATGCGCTAAATAAATGGGTTAAGTCTTCTTCAGGAATACCGATCCCATGATCACTGATGATGAAGATCGCATTCTCCTGATCAATGATCATTTGAAAATCAATATCTTTATTTTCAGGAGAATACTTAATTGCATTAGTGATTAGATTTGAAAGGATTTGACGTAAGAGTTTCTCATCCATTTGCACTGTAAATTGAGGAATATCCTGTTGTAGATGAGGATTATCAATTGATATATCATTCACTGAATGATGGAATGATGAATGGAGGTTATAGTTTTTACCAAATGTTCTTTGGATTTGGCGTATTAGTTGCTTGCAAAATTTTAAAAGATCAAATTCAGTTACATTTAGCTTTGCCTTGTTGGCATTAGTCCGACTAAGGAATAGCACATCTTCCATTAATTCAGTCATATGCTTCACTTCCGATTGGATTTGATGCAATTGTTCAGTTTGTTCCTCTTTTGTCCATTCATAGTGTTCTAGTAGCTCAGCAGCACTCTGAATCGTAGTAAGGGGAGTGCGGAACTCATGGGAGACAACTGAGATAAAGTTAGTTTTCATTTCACTAAGTTCTCGCTCTTGTTTTAGCGATCGCGCCAATACTGAAGCGGATAATTGTAACTGTTCATTTTGTTCTTGTAATTTCTTTTGGAGAGAACATAATCGCAGATGGGTTTCGATTCTGGCTAGGACTTCGATTAATTGAAACGGCTTACTAATATAGTCCACACCGCCTACAGAAAACGCTTCTACCTTTTCCGATGGCTCTTCAATGGAACTAATGAAAATGATCGGGATTCCTTGGGTTGTAGGATTAGCTTTGAGGATTTTACAAACTTCATAACCATCAATATCAGGCATCCGAATATCAAGCAAAATTATGTCAGGTAAGAGTTGAGTCGCTTTTTCTAAGGCTTCTTGACCATTTGTTGCTTGTTCAACCACATAACCTTGTCTGATGAGCATTAGGGATAACAGTTGAATGTTATAAAGGGTGTCATCAACGATGAGTATTGAAGAAGTATTTATTGCTTTTTCCTCTTCTTCCACTTTTTGTATTTGCTGTAATTCCTGATTAAAATCTTGATTGGGATCTAGATTATTCATAGCCAAAGTTTTTGGATGTTTCTAAAATAATATAGCAATCCTAAATAGTTTGAGAGAGTATGCCCCGAAGAGACATACTCTCTCAAACTATTTAGCGTCACATTTGGTAAATCTATGCAGTTTTCGATAATTCTTCCATGTCTCAATGAAATTAGGCATGGTTATCTAGAAAGTATTCTCAATAATTTAGTTTCACAAAATGGGGAAAAGGAAATTATTGCTGTTGTCAGTGCTAGTGATGATGGAACTGATCGAGTTTTAGAGGAATATGCGTCTCAGTTTGCTGAAATCCAAGTTGTGCGATCGCTAGCTCGAAATCGCGCTCAGAGACTCAATGAGGGAATTGCAATTAGTCAGGGTGAGGTTGTTTTATTACATCATCCTGCCACACTATTACCAGAGGGCATTGCTTTACAGCTAATTGAGGAGGTGTTAGGTTCAGGTTATCAATGGGGCGCATTTCAGCATAGTTTCGATATTTCCCATTGGCTACTGCGCTTTACCTCTTGGTATTCCGACAATGTGCGAGTTAAACAAAAAGGAATTGTCTATTTTGATCATTGTCCATTTGCCGATCGCCAATTTCTAGCGACGGTTGGTAATGTCCCCGATCTTGATATTTTTGAAGATACGGTATTGAGCGATCGCCTTTGCCGATTGTCTCAGCCAGTCATAGCCAAAGGCAAAGTGACAACCTCAGCACGGAGATTTCAGCAAAGAGGAATTTATCGCCACGCTATGCTCAATCAATTGCTGAAAATCTGTTATCACTTCAATATTGATCCCCAATGGCTCAATCGTTTGTATGAACAAAAATCTAGTATTAACGTCAAATATTGAGAGAGTTTAGAGACTAGATATGATAAGTAAATCTACAATCAACAGCAATCTATTTCGAGCATTCCTAATGGTTGGCACTTTAGGGGCTTTGTCATTAGGGACTCCATTTGCTAATGCCCAAATAAATACTCCTACTAACAGCCAAACCAATAATGGCGGTTTGAATAATCAGCAAAAGTTATTACTAAAGTCCTTGGGGATTGAGATCGCCGTACCGAGTTATGTGCCCAAAGGATTTCGTGTAGCGGATGTGCAGATCACGCCATGTCCTGCGAATGCTCAGCGCAATGCTAAGGGGGTATGTCGATTTGGCCCTAGCTATACGATTGTCTATCGCAATTTCCAAAACAATTGCTTTGAGGTAAATGCGATCGGTGGTGGCATTGGTGGTCCTGATGGCAAATATTCCCGCAAGGTCAATAGCCAAATTTTAGGTGAGGTGGATCTCAATATTGATATTTCCAGAGGACAACGCAGTCAACCAATTTCGGAGGCAATGGGTAAATTACCCCAAACGAATATGTGGACTTTCCCCGCAGGTACATCGCCCTTTTATCAAGTTGCCACGATTGAGGTTAAGAGAGTACGCCAAGACAAGCCAATTTTCTGTAGTTCTAGGGCATATATGACTCCCAATGAATTAACAAAAATTGTCCAATCCCTTGATTGGCTGCCATAATACAGGTTGCAATTAATTCCAGAAAAGCTTTAACGAGGAGTTCTTAAGGGTGACAGGCTCTAACCATAATCACATTCATGCCTATGACCGATTACAGCGATCGCCTCAATATCAGAAATCGGCACATCGAAAATCGGGAAATCAAACATTGGGGAAAGGGCGATCCACGTCATGGCAATCATGGTTATATCGTGGTGGTGATGTTTTATTTGCAACTTGGGTGGGTTTGATTTGTGCTGTGCCACCCTGCTATATGCAGACAGAATTTCAAGCGCCAGTTGAGGCGGCGGAATTAAAACTCGCTCAGGCGATCGCCCCGATTTCACCACGTGCGGTTAATCCGCTCAGCCTTGATCTGACCGATGATCTATTAGAGAGTGATCGCCCCAATCTGTTGCAAGCGATCGACAATAGTATTCAATACATTCGCACCCCTTCCGCCGAGCGTCGTTACCCCGTAGCAGGAATTAGTCGCGATCGCATGGAGCGGAGTCTCATGAGATTTCGCCGCCTTGTGCAAGTTTCCCGCACTGCCAAAGATCTCCAACAGGCTGTCAATCGTGAGTTTGATCTCTATCGTTCGGTTGGTCGTGATGGTAATGGGGCAGTACAGTTTACGGGCTACTACGAAGCGGTATATAAAGCAAGTCGTACCCGTACCAATGAGTTTAAATATCCCCTCTATCGTTTACCGTCAAACTTTGATCAATGGCGATCGCCCCATCCAACTCGCGCCATGTTGGAAGGGAGCAAGCAGTTAGCAGGTTTAGAAATTACATGGCTCAGCGATCGCTTTCAAGCCTTTTTGGTTCATGTCCAAGGCTCGGCAAGGTTTGAGTTACCTGATGGCAAATTATTGACCGTTGGCTATGCAGGCAAAACCGATCAGCCCTATCGCTCAGTTGGCGCAGAGCTAGTTAGAGATGGCAAAATGCGTCTCGAAGACGTGACCCTGCAAACCCTCATCGAATATTTCCAAAAAAATCCCCAAGACTTAAATACTTATCTCAACCGTAATCCGAGTTTTGTATTTTTCCGTGAAACTAATGGCAAACCTGCAACGGGTAGCCTTGGTTTACCTGTGACGGCTGAGCGCTCAATTGCTACGGATAAAAAGATATTTCCCTCTGGTGGTCTTGGTCTCATTCGTACTGAAATCCCCTTTGAAAATCCCAAAACTGGCAAGTTGGAATTACGTCAAGTTCAGAGATTTGTGCTTGATCAAGACACGGGTGGTGCAATTCGTGGTGCGGGGCGCGTGGATATTTTTATGGGAACAGGCGATCGCGCCAAACAAAGGGCTGGGCTAATTAAGGGTGACGGTGAATTGTACTATCTTGTACTAAAGTAAAAATTTTGAACCAGATTTGTGGTGTGGCGTAGCCACACCACAAATCTGGTTCAATCCCCTAAGCGATCTCTTTTAGATATGCCAATTAATAATCCTTTCACCATCAGAATGCAAATTACGCGGATGTTTGAGCAGGGGCAATCCCTCTTTGCTGAACTCAAAGTCCAAGACTGGCTCAAGGAACGCAATCATAATCCTAAGGATTACATAATTCGCTTTCATCAGAAAATGGCTCCTGTTGGTTCTGCTTCTTCGATGAATGTAGAGATAGAACTCATTCGCAAAGATGGTCAACCCGTTGATGAATGGTTATTACAGGAGCTTCAGCGTCAAAGTTAAACACAAAAAATTGGTCTGACCGCTAGCGGTCAGACCAATTTTTTAATCAAAAAAAGGCGGCGCATCGCGCCGCTTTTTTTAATTTAAGTCAAAGCGGCTGCGCCACCGACAACTTCAAGAATTTCTTGAGTAATTGCGGCTTGACGAGCTTTGTTGTATTGCAAGGTAAGATTTTTGATGAGGTCAACTGCGTTTTCGCTAGCGTTGTTCATCGCAGTCATCCGAGCTGCGAGTTCGCTAGCTACGGATTCTTGTAATGCACGGAGGATTTGGTTGCTGAGGTAGAGTGGCAATAATGCATCAAGGATTTGCTCAGGATTTTGTTCAAAGATCAATTCCTTAGGCAATTCCTTAACGGTGATTTCGCGCTTTTCACGCTCGACTTGGAACTTACCGCCACGGGTAATCAAGCGGAAAATTTCGTCATCTTGAGGTTCTAATCCCTGTGGCTCAAGAGGTAGCAGGGTTTGGACTACTGGGCGAGAGCTAATCAAGGAGACAAAACGGGTGTAGATCAACTCAACGCGATCAATTACACCAGCCAAAAATGCTGAGGTAATTTCATCTTCGATCGCATTGGCTTCAGCAGCATTAGGAATTTGGTTTAAGTTGGTGAACTTTGCGGCGATAGGTTGATCGCGACGGGCAAAGTATTGGGCAGCCTTACGACCGACCAAGATAAAGGTGTAATTAATACCTTGTTCTTTTAATTCCTTAGCGCGAGCTTCAGCACGACGAATAATCGTTGAGTTATAGCCACCACAAAGACCGCGATCGCCTGAAATTACCAGTAGACCAACGGTTTTTACAGGACGCTTATCGAGTAGGGGCAGACTGACATCCTCGAAAGCGATGCGCTGCTGGAGGCGGTATAGGACTTGAGCTAAGCGATCGGCAAAAGGACGTGTTGCTAAAACTTGCTGCTGAGCGCGTCTGACCTTTGCGGCGGCGACAAGACGCATTGCTTCAGTGATCTTGCGAGTATTCTTAACAGTGCCGATGCGATCGCGGATGGATTTGAGGTTAGCCATGAAACTAAATTGCTACTTGCTATGGGAATACTATGGAAAATTGGGGATATTACAAAAGACACTAAAGTATCTTGATTATCTTAATAAAAAATTGCACCTTCAAACTGCAAACTGTTGTATATCCTTGAAATTGATCTTCTTGATAAACAAGGGGCTTAAGCCCCTTGTTTATCAAAGACCCACAAATAATCTTTTAATCCCCTGTTAATCCTTTGATATGGTCGCTTCTTCGCCTTTTTTCACGATAACTAACCAAACAGCTAATCCTACTGAGTCATCGGATGATTTGCTCGAAATTGCGGGACGTAAGTTCCGATCGCGTTTAATGACTGGCTCAGGCAAATATGCCAACTTTGAGATCATGCGTCAAGCGATCGCCTCAAGTGGTTGCGAGATCGTCACCGTGGCAGTGCGGCGCGTGCAAACTAATGCGGCAGGGCATGAAGGTCTAGCAGAAGCGATCGACTGGAGCAAATATTGGCTATTGCCCAATACCGCAGGCTGCCAAACCGCCGATGAAGCTGTGCGTGTGGCAAGACTGGGGCGCGAGATGGCAAAAATCTTAGGACAAGAAGATAATAATTTCGTCAAGCTCGAAGTCATTCCCGATCTTAAATATTTACTGCCCGACCCCATTGGCACTTGTAAAGCTGCTGAGCAATTGGTGAAAGAAGGCTTTGCGGTACTACCTTATATCAATGCTGACCCCAGATTGGCGAAAACCCTCGAAGAAATTGGTTGCGTCACGGTGATGCCCCTTGGTTCGCCCATTGGTTCAGGGCAGGGGATTAACAATGCGGCGAATATCAGGATTATTATCGAAGAATCAAAAGTACCTGTAGTTGTCGATGCGGGAATTGGTGTGCCCAGTGAGGCGGCGGCAGCTATGGAACTAGGTGCAGATGCCTTGTTGATTAATACAGCGATCGCCTGTGCGAATAATCCTGTAGCCATGGGTCGTGCTATGGGAATGGCTTGCGAAGCAGGACGCACTGCCTATCTATCAGGTCGAATTCCTGTCAAAGCCTATGCTAGTGCCAGTTCGCCATTAACAGGGCTCGTAAATTAAGCAAACAAAGCCCAAAATGACATAGCCATTTTGGGCTTTATTAGAAAAAAGCGGTGCGAAGCACAGCTTTTTCTAATAAAGCTGAGGCAGCTTCCGCACTGAGCGATCGCGCAAAATAATAACCCTGTGCAAAATCACAATCCCATGCTTGCAGTTGAGATATTTGCTCGCGTAGCTCTATACCCTCGGCAATTACTTTAATATTCATGGCATGGGCAAGGGCAATAATTGCTTTGACAATCTCAACATTGCGATCGCCTGAATGAATTTGACTAATAAAAGAGCGATCGATCTTAATGATATTGACAGGAAATCTCTGGAGGTAGCTCAGGGATGAAAAACCTGTACCAAAGTCATCAAGACTGAGGTGAATATTGCGCGCACGTAACTGCTGAAAAACTCTCACCGCAATTTCTGTATTCTCAATGAGAATTGTTTCTGTAATTTCTAGATTTAAACAGCTTTGCGGAATTCCTGTTTCATGGAGAATATCGTCAATTGTGTTAATGATCTGTGGATCTTTTAATTGCTTGCCAGAGAGATTGACATTAATAGTTAGAGACTTGAGGGATGGATATTGCTCTAGCCACAACTTGATTTGACGACAGGCAGTTTGTAAAACCCATTTCCCTAAACTCACAACTAAGCCAGTTTCTTCAGCAATAGGAATGAATTCCCCTGCGGTGATGAAGCCTCTAGTGGGATGTTGCCAACGGACTAAGGCTTCAAAACCGCATAGATGCATTGTTTTTAAACATACAATCGGTTCGTAATAAACCAGAAATTCCTCACGTGCGATTGCCTGTCTTAGTTCATTTTCGAGTTGGAGACGACTGAGCACTAAGTCATACATCGCTTGATCAAAGATTTCATAACAGGCACGACCTTGATCCTTGGCTCGATACATCGCGATATCCGCATCTCGAAGGAGGTCACTCGCATTGTCATAATCATGGGAACCAAAGACAATGCCAATACTAGCGCTTGTCAGAATTTGGTTGCTATCAATCTCAATTTCATTTAGGAGCCTTGCATGAATCCGTTCGGCAACTTCGATCGCATCCTGAGAACTATCAATATCATCTAAAAGAATCGTAAATTCATCGCCACCCAGTCTTGCCACCGTATCAAAGGAACGCACAGATCTTTCGAGGATTTCGGCAATCTTAATTAAGAGGCGATCGCCTACTAAATGCCCCAGACTATCATTGATGACTTTAAATCGGTCTAAATCAATAAATAGAATGGCAAAACGATGCTCTACCATCCGCTTAGATTTTTTGAGCACCATTTCGAGGCGATCGGTAAACAATGTGCGATTGGGTAAGCCCGTCAAATTATCGTGAAAAGCCTGATAAACGAGTTTGTCTTCACTATATTTGCGATCGGTAATGTCTTGCCCAATGCCGACGATACTTTGAATTGCGCCTAATTCATTACGCACTGGTACGGCTCTTTCAAATAACCAGCGAATTTCCCCACTGGGCTGCACCATCCGATATTCAAGACTCCATCCTGTATTGAGATGTTGTTGATGCGTAGCAAGTACTTTCGCTCGATCTTCCTCATGAATTACCTTGATAAATGCTTGAGAATTCTCATAGATCTCTTCACAGGGGAAGCCTGAAATTTTTTCATAGGCAGGATTGATATAGATAAACTGCGTGAAATTGGCATTAACCATCCAGAAGATCTCGTGGATATTTTCTGCCATTTGGCGAAATCTCTCTTCGCTTTCCCTTAAGGCTGTTTCTGCTTGCTTGCGTTCAGTAATATCTTCAGCAAAACAGAGCAGATATTGAGGATATAAATTGCGATCATAGAGAGGGATTTTGACAGTGTGGAGAATACGTCGCCCTAGGCTGTAACTATCAATAGGTTCTTCAGGGATATCTTCAGGAGCACCACTCGCAAAAGCTTCAATATCCTTTTGACTGAAAAAATCTGCTTGTTCTTTGGGGAAGTGATCATAGACGGTTTTACCGATCGCATCTTGGACTGTTACACCAAACATATTTTCACTGGTGCGATTCCAGAGCAACATTTTGCCAAAGTTTTTGGGTCTACCATCCTTGACAAATACAGCCACAGGCAAATGATCGATAATATTTTGCAAAAAATTGCGCGTAGCCTCCAGTTCACTTGCTAAGGAGGCATAGCGTTGTTCACTTTCTTGTAAGGCGAGCGAGGTTCTTTTAAAATCAGTGACTTCTACAAATGTAATTACTATGCGCGTGATCTCCCCTTCTTGATCAAACTCAGGATAGGCATTAATTAAAGCCCAAACTATGTCATTGGTTGCAGAACGATACAAACCCATCTCATAGTTTTTCAAGATTTGCTTTTCACGCAGGATCTTATTCACAGGAAAATCCTCTAAGCGCATGATCCGCCCATCCCCATGATAAAAACGCCAGTTCGGATCATTCACATCCTTCCCTGACATTTCGCTTTGAATGAGACCCAAGATATCTGCCGCCGCAGGATTGGCAAATATAATCTTAGTGTCAGCGTCATGAACGATAATACCTGTTTGGATATTTTCAACTAGTTTTTGAGCGAGATTCGCAATTAAAAATTCAGCCTTATATTTCCTCAGCCGTTCAGCAGAAATTTGCGCTAATTGCTCCCTTAAAGAGAGATTTTTCGCTTCTAGCTCCGTAATTTTTAATTGCAAGATATCTACTTCACTCATGATCTAACTTGCCATTGAGTATCATTCTATGCGCCATAGGTTTGATATAACGTTTACCTAGTGAAGTAAAGATTTGTTTCCCCGCCTTCGGCGGGGAAACAAACCTATTTACCTCGCTTGCTTGAAAAGCGCTATATATCTATGTGTTTTAGGTTTAAAACCCCCTTAATAATTTATAATTTTAGCCCACGATCTCCGATCATCAAAACTGGATTTCTTTAAAGCTTAAATTTCTTTTTGAGCTTAGCTAATATTCTTTGCGATCGCAGCTTTGTGATGTACCAATAGCTTAGTTCGGGAATATTTCCCTGATATCGTTGTTTGTGATCAAAAAATTCATTGAGATCTTCCAAAATTACGGTTAAGCGTTGAATAATATTCTCAGAACGATATTCTGCTAATACTGAAGCGGCTAAAGATAACTTTGGTGGATTTTGAATAGTTTTGATTATTCTTTGTACATCAAATTCTTGAGAATAGCCTGCAATTTTATAGCAATTAAAAGCAGGATCTAAATAATCGGATAATCCATGATTAACACTGGAAAAAACTTGACATCCACAGGCTAGAGCTTCCATAGGTTGCAGTCCAAATCCTTCGGTTACGCCCTGTATCTCCCAATATTCGGCAGAATCATACAAATAGACCTTAGCACGATTAAATAATCCCTCTAAATTTTCTACATAAGAATTAATTACTTCCACACGACATTGCTTTTGCAAAGCTGGAATTAATTGCTTCATTAAGTAATTAGAAGATTTTCGAGATTGGACTAAGACATCAATATCGCGATCGCCATGCCAGTTTTGAAACTGATCAGAAATCTCATTGGGTAAATAGTAAATGAGCGCGTGGGGCGATCGCTGTCCCCAATAACCGAGAGTATTGCGACTGACGGTAATAATTGGCACACTTGCAGGGAGATTAAAGCCATAGCCTGCACTGTGAGCATGATAAATTACATTGAGATGCTTTAACTTAGGGGCAAGCTTAACGACATCAAATCCCCAACTCATCACGAAAATTACATCATCTAAGGCTCGAAATGTATCATCATTACTGAGTAAATCATTTAGCCATAAATGCTCTGGTTCCCGTTGCCGATAGGTGACTACTTCCGCCGCACAAATTTGCTGAGCTAGCTTTAAGGTTTTCAACTCTGCCCACAATCCCCCACAGGCAAATTTATTTGTGGTTCCTGGCAATAAAAAGTACAGTTTTCTCATAGGGAGAGCGCATAAAGGCTAATTACATTAGCAGGATAAAGTCTTTGTTAAAGCAGTTTAGGACAAAAGGGCAAATCATAAGAAACTCTCATGGAGGTTTTCTCCTTCTCTGGACTGGGGCAACTGCGATCGGCTATGCAGGCGGAGGATTACTTAGTGGAGCCGTTGTCAGAATAGTAGGGGGTGGATGGGGACTATTTCTCAGCTTTGCGGTAATTAGCGCAGTACTTGGCTTAACTCAGTGGCTCGTGATCAGAACCAAAATCATGGGCATTGGTTGGCTTTGGACAACATGGGTAGGCGGCACTTTAGGTGGTGCATTTAGTTCTTGGGCAAGTTTTCAGATCGCAATTACCTATGGGGATGCAGTGGATCTTTTGGTGATCTATGGTTGTTTGCGGGGACTAACAACGGGAGCCGCGCAATGGATAATTTTGCGGAGATATAGTAAGTTTGCCGATTGGTGGATAGTTGCTTCCGCAGGAAGTTGGTATGTCAGCGTATTAGTTGGTAGTTTGCTGATGGATAAATTGGGATATTTCTTGATATTGCTTGTCGGTACAATTTACGGCGTTCTTTCGGGATTCGCTTTAATGTTGATCCTTGGGAGGCGACGACAATAACGCTAAACTAGATTATATAGAGGTTTTCATTTTGGCTACGGCAAAATGAAAACGCAAAATTCTTGTTAGGATTAATTTTTTGATTGCAAATGAGTAAGTAGCTAGGCATGAGTAACCTTAAAACCAAGAAGCGTAGGTCGCCCGCTACGCGGGCGACCTACGCTCTGGTTCTGGTTTTTAATTATGTTGAACTACCTATGTACTCATTTGCAATCCGCTATAAGTTTATCGATTTAAGTTCATTAGTTACAAGGCATGGCACTTTTTACATTGCGATCGCTCCGAAAAGATTTTGGCATTAAGGAAATCCTTAAAGATGCTAGCTTTAGCCTTGATGAAGGTGACAAAGTCGGATTGATCGGCACAAATGGTTCTGGCAAATCCACATTACTGAAAATGATTGCGGGACTAGAGCATAGTGATGGTGGTGAGCTATGGGTCAATTCCAGCGCTAAGATCATCTATTTACCTCAGCAGCCAGACTTGAATGAAGAACTGACGGTTTTAGAACAAGTTTTTGCCGATAGTGGCGAACAAATGGCATTAGTCAAGGAATATGAAGAAATTTCCGATAAGTTATCCCACGGACATGGGGATCAAGATCGGTTATTAGCGCAGTTATCGAGCGTGTCAGAACGCATGGACCAGACTGGTGCTTGGGATTTGGAAACCAATGCCAAAATCGTTTTAACCAAGCTCGGTATTGATGATTTAGAAGCTAAAATTGGTAGCCTTTCGGGTGGATATCGCAAACGTATTGCGATCGCCTCTGCACTACTCTCGGCTCCCGATGTCTTGTTAATGGATGAGCCAACCAACCACCTCGATGCTCTCTCTGTAGAATGGCTACAAAGCTATCTCAATCGTTATCGTGGTGCATTGTTGCTGATTACCCACGATCGCTATTTTCTTGATAAAGTCACCAATCGCATTATTGAAATTGATCGCGGCGATTTATATTCCTATGCGGGCAATTATTCCTACTATTTAGAGAAAAAAGCGGAATCGGAAGAGTCGGCATTAAGTACGCAACGCAAACACGCGGGACTCTTGCGACGAGAACTAGAATGGCTGAAAAAAGGTCCCAAGGCGCGAAGTACCAAACAGAAAGCTCGCATTGATCGTGCCCATGCCTTGCAAGCGACAGAATTTAAACAAGCCAATGCCAAGGTTGATATCACGACTTCTGGACGACGCATTGGCAAAAAGGTGGTAGAACTCGATCGCATTAGTAAGTCCTATGGCGATCGCACCCTAATTAAAAACTTCTCCTACAACTTCACACCCGAAGACCGTATCGGCATCATTGGCAGTAATGGCGCTGGTAAATCCACATTGATGAATATGATCACAGGTCGATTACAGCCCGATGCAGGAACTGTCGAAATCGGCACAACAATCCATTTTGGCTATTTCGATCAACATTCCGATGATTTACTGGAGCATGGTAATCAGCGTGTGATCGATTACCTCAAAGATGTATCAGAACTGGTCAAGACCTCTGATGGAAGCATCATTACCGCTTCGCAAATGCTAGAGCGATTTCTCTTCCCTCCCAATCAGCAATATGCTCCGATTAACAAACTCTCTGGTGGAGAAAAGCGGCGTTTATTTCTGCTCAAGGTTTTGATGGAAGCACCCAATGTCTTAATCCTTGATGAACCGACTAACGATCTTGATGTCCAAACCCTTGCTGTTTTAGAGGAATATCTCGAAGACTTTAATGGTTGTGTAATTGTGGTTTCCCACGATCGCTATTTTCTTGATCGCACTGTTGATATGGTGTTCTCCTTTGAGGCTCACGGCGAAGTGCGTTTATACCCCGGAAACTATTCCGTTTACTTAGATTACAAAAAAGATGAAGAAGAGAAACAGGTTAGCGCTCCGAAAGAGCAAAAGTCCATTCCTGTAAAGGTTACTCCCACTGAAATTGCTACGCCAAAACCTGATACTCGCAAAGTCTCAAAACTGTCTTATAAAGAGAAGCGAGAGTATGAGGAGCTAGAATTGAAAATTCCACAAATGGAAGAGGAAAAGCTGCAAATTGAAAAGAAACTTTATCACAATCCTCCTAGTGGACATACAGAAGTCCAGAAACTCGCTAGCCGTTTAGCAGAACTCACGGAGGCGATCGATCAATCCACCGAGCGTTGGCTAGAACTTGCCGAACGTATTTAGTCATCAATTTGCCATGATCCATAACCCCATGACAGCTAAATTAAACCGAAATCTAGCTCAACTCGGTCTAGAATTCAACAATCCTCGGTGGTGGCTTGAAATTTTCGTCATTATTGTGGTCTATTTTGCAATATCTTGGGGCGTGGTTAATGGCATACCCAAAAATCCTGTTACACCTTCTCCTCTCTGGCCTGGAGCAGGAATTATTGTCGGGCTATTACTAGTCTGGGGGCGATCGCGATGGTTTGGTGTTTTTCTGGCGACGTTTATTTATAACCTGCATAGGCGAGGATTTACAATCATCCTGCCTCCTTTAGGAGCAAGCATTGGTTCAACTATTGGAGCCTTGATTACGGTCTCACTGATTTTAAAATTTGCCCGCACGAGCTACCCCATCCGCCAAGTTCGTCATGTTGTCATTTTTTCCCTATCTGCTATATTTACTGGCGTTATATTTCAGGCAAGTATCGGCATTCTTTCCTACGTTTCCTTTATGGGCAAAGCTTGGCATGATTTGCCAAGCGCTTTTTTTAATTGGTGGATTGGTGATGCCATTAGTATTTTACTTTTTGCGCCACTAGTTTTTACTTGGTTGCGATCGCCCAAGGATTCTAAGATTAAGTCTTGGCTAAGTTGGGAAGTCTTTGCAGTTTTATCGAGTTTAACTATTGTTGCTTATCTTGCTTTTTACAATAGCCAACCAATCGAATATCTACTTTTGCCTCCATTGCTTTGGTCAGCCTTTCGCTTTGGCTCTAAATTCACTACCACGATAGTGATGATTGTCTCCATGACAGCCACAATCGCCACAGCAAATTCTATTGGGGTTTTTTATAAGCCGCAAGTCAATGGCAACTCAGTTTTATTACTGCAAATATTCATGGGGGTGATGGCAATTACCACTATGTCTGTGCTTGCCATTGTGGCGGAAAATGATCAAGCCAATCTACGTTTACAAAGAGCCAACATTGATCTAGAACAAAGAGTAATAGAACGCACTCAAGAACTTCAACAAAGTGAAGCAAAATCCAGACAACTTGCGGCTAAAGCTGAAGCAGCAAATCAAGCTAAAAGCGCTTTTATTGCCAATATGAGCCATGAACTGCGCTCTCCCCTAAATGCAGTAATTGGTTTTTCACAGTTAATGTTAAGGACTAAGGAATTGCCCAAAGAACACTATGAAAATGCCAGTATTATTTATCGTAGTGGCGATTATTTATTGACATTAATTAATAATATTTTGGATTTGTCAAAAATTGAGGCAGGAAAATCGACTCTTAATCCTCAAAATTTCGATTTATATCTCTTATTAGATGATATCGAAGATATGCTCCAGCTACGAGCAACTAATGCTGGTTTAAATTTTGTGTTTGAGCGAGATCATGATGTTCCACGTTATATTTATACAGATGCTATTAAATTGCGTCAGGTATTAATTAATTTAATCGGAAATGCGATCAAATTTACCAAGGTAGGTGGAATTTTTATTCATATAACTAATGTTAAATCAGCGGATAGTGATTGTATCCTAAGATTTAGTGTCCGTGATACAGGTGTTGGGATTGCGACAACAGAATTATCAGAGCTATTTGTTTCTTTTGCTCAGGCTCAAGCAGGGCGAGAAAAACAGGAAGGTACAGGTTTAGGTTTAGCAATTAGTCGTAAATTTGTGCAGCTCATGGGTGGAGATATTAGCGTAACTAGTAAAGTGGGAAAAGGTACTACTTTCCAATTTGAAATTCAGGCAAAACTAGGTCAAGAATTAGCCAATGAGCAGGTCGGTAAAAGACGTGCATTGGCGCTTGCTCCTAACCAACCTACTTACAAAATTTTAGTAGTGGATGATAAACCTGTTAATTGTCAATTGCTCACTAAGTTGCTCCGTCCAATGGGTTTTGAGGTTAAAGAAGCAAGTAATGGACAAGAAGCGATCGCCATTTGGGATACATGGGAACCACACCTCATCTGGATGGATATGCGAATGCCTGTAATGGATGGCTATGAGGCAACTAAATATATTAAATCTACAACTAAAGGTAATGCGACAGCCGTAATCGCCCTCACTGCTAGTGTTTTAGAAGAGGAAAAAGCAGTGGTACTATCAACAGGGTGTGACGATTTTCTGCGGAAACCATTTAATGAACAAATAATTTTTGATACACTTGCTAAACATCTTGGGGTGGAATATATATACGAAACAAACCCCAATTATGAGCATGAAATGGATATTTCCACAGAAATACCCCTAACATCTGATAATTTAAAAATAATGCCTAGTAAATGGCTAAACCAATTATACGAAGCATCTCTTGAAGCTGATAAGGATCTAGTAATGAAACTAATTGGAGAAATTTCAGAAACAGAAACCCTTCTGGTGCGATCGCTAACAAAACTTGTTCGTAATTTCCAATTTGAGAAATTAATCGATTTAGTTGAACCTCTATTATCTTAAACCTACTAATTCATGAGCTACAATCCTTCGCTTGAAATCACAGGTAATATTCTCTTGGTAGATGATCTACCCGAAAATTTGCAACTCCTCAGTGATTTATTGACAACCCTAGGCTACAGTGTGCGAAGTGTAACTAGTGGACGTATGGCTCTTAAAACGGCGAAGGTAAAGCGCCCTGATTTAATTCTTTTAGATATTAAGATGCCAGAAATGGATGGCTATCAAGTATGTCAAGCCTTTAAAGCTGACGAAGATTTACGTGATATCCCTGTGATTTTTATCAGTGCCCTCGATGATGTTTTTGACAAAGTGAAGGCTTTTTGGTCAGGGGGAGTTGATTATATTGCCAAGCCTTTTCAGAGCGAAGAAGTTGTCGTTCGCCTCGAAAATCAATTAACAATTCAAAGGCAAAAACAAGCCTTACAGGATGAGATTTCTCGACGGAAAGAAACCGAAGAAATGTTGTATCAGTCGCGAGCTTTACTTACGAGTGTTCTCAATAGTGTGCTTGATGGGATCGCTGCCGTGCAAGCAGTTCGCGATCCGACCACAGGCGACATTGTGGACTTTCGATGTCTTGTTGTTAATCCTGTGATTGCCAAACTATTCGATCGCAGTCGCGAAGATTTAATTGGTAAATTAGTGCTCAGAAAATTTCTTGAGCGAGTTAAACCAGATCTATTTCAGAAATTAGTTGATGTAGTAGAAACAGGGCATACCTTAGATGAGACAATTAATTATCCCGTAAACTCTAACTACTTTTATCAAATCATTGCTGTTAAGTTAGGTGATGGATTTACTGTCACCCTGAGGGATAACAGTAATAAATGCTAAGTAGAAACTCTAGCGAGGTTTGCCCACGGAATAGTTAATGGCATAACTCCAACTGAGCAACCGCAACCACAGACGCGGATTAGTAGGTTCTAGCCATGCTTGACAACTGCGGATTAGTTGGGGCATCCATCCACCCAAAATCGCATTAGCAAAAGAATTATGGGTAAAGGATCCATAGCTAGATAGCCATTTCAGTAAGTCCTGTATCCCTGCCATTTCCAAAATCCAAAGTACTAATTTCGGATTTTTAAAGGCTGCGATGAGAGCAAGGCGGTTAAACATTAACCAATTGAGGCGATCTTTGATAAAGCGATCGCTGACGGGTTGTGGCTCATCGGCAAGCAGTCCAAAGAAAGTATTTAGCATCGAGTTCACTCGCTCAGGGGGCAAGTGCATTCCTGTGGGAACCATCATTCCTTTTGAAAATAGCCATGTAACCGCAATATTGCTTTGATAGGCATTAATCTGGCTCAGATCATCGGCTTTGAGCAAATCATGTTTTAGTGCAGTATCCAACAAAGTAGCTAAGCGGGGCAAATTGCGAACGAGGGAACCAAAGCCCGTAAAGACTAAGGGCGATTGCAAAGAGGCAGCATCACCGATCGCTAGAATTCGATCAAAGGCACATTTTTTAGAATCCTCATTGAGGCTGTAATGTCCTGTGATATAGCCAAAGGTTGCCTTCTTCCAAGTCAGTCTCTCCATGTCACAACGACGATATTCAGGCAAAATCGTGAAGAAGTCCTCATACATTTCCAGTAAAGATCCCGGGTTTTCGGGATGGACTTGATGATAATGGAACAGATAAATCGTTAGTTCATCTTTCTCTGCGGGAAAGAGTTCCCAAATTAATTGCCGTCCTCGCGAAATATCGCCATGACTAAACAGAACATCTCCATATTGGGAATCCCAAACCTGTTTATCAATGCCCTCCAAAACTGCGCCCACAGTGGGACAGACGCTATCAAAGGCTTGTCCTGCATTGAGTTGCTGCGCGATCGCTGAAGCTGATCCCATTGCATCAATTACTAAGCGCGAATTGAGAATTACCTCGGCATTGGTTTCCAAGTTCTTCGCAAAGATAGTCGTGCCATGATCGTTAATTACTACCTTTTGGAACTCGGTGCGATCGCAAATTACCGCGCCATACTGATGTAATTTCTTGCTACAAATTTCCAACAAACGATTAGTATCGATCGCAATATTTAGCACCGTAGGTGTATGCAACACCTTAGCCTTCAGATGCGGTGGATTATTGCTATCAAAGAATTTGTTAAATCCATCCACATATTCCGCTGTAATCATCGCTTCAAATTCTTCCTTCGTGAAGAGTCCAAAATCGATGAGATTCTGAAATTCAGCGCGAGAGATATTCCATTCCCGATTCATCCGCCCAAAGGGAATGCGCTCGACTAAGCAAACGCGATAGCCCAACTTCGCCATCATTGCTGCATGGATCGCGCCCAATGCTCCACCCAGATACACGATGTCATAGATCACTTCTGGTTTCGCAGAATTAGTCTGTGAATCTTCAAAAATTACTTGCTTGGGAGTTTCGGGATTTTTAACACTCTCCCGCCAGCGCTTTTCCCACCAGTAGACGCGATTGAGATCATATTCCCCATTGGGAATTCGTTGAAAGAATTTAACCGTAAGCGGATATTCCTCAGCTAAGGCTTCAAAAATTGATTGATTTGGGGTGATCGCAGGTGGCTGTTTAAACTCGTAGGGAAAAGCTTGACGCACTGCTTTCGTAAAATGCTCAAGAAATTCCTTTTCCCCATCCATGACCTCATCCGACCATCGGAATATTTTGAGGTAGGTCGTGCGCTGCAATGTCCAGATAAATACTGATAATTGCGCGATCGCACCTGAACGATTTTGGCGATCGAGGATAAAGCCATGCTTAGCAACGGATTTTTTCCCAAAGGGAGGTTGGTACTCAGTCTGGAGCCATGTTTTCACGGCTGCAACTTGAGGCGTAGGGATCTCGATGTAAAGTAACTGCTGCATGGCTAAATCAATATCTTCAGTGTTCTCATTTTGGCATATATCGTGATTTGGATCAGATTTGCAAGTTTTCTAGCTGTGTAATCCATTGATTAAAATGCGGACATTTTTCTCTGATTTTTACTAACCCAATTTTTTCAACTACTTGAGGCGCTAAACTGGTTTTTAATTTTTTGTACTTTGGAATAACTTTTTCAAGTCTTTTAGAAGGAGCCGTAGTTACACCTTGGTTAATTAATTCTGGAGAAGAATACCTGTTACATTCCATTAACAGGCGATTAATATCTTTTTTGTATTGTTCATTTTCAGGAAAGTCTTTATACAACTCTTCAAGATCAGTAAATATTAAAGCTTCAAATTCATGTAATTGAATATAGGGTATAAATTGATAATGATTAATATCCTTGGCAAAAGCAGATTCTAATGCTTTAACTTTGAGACAAGAATCTAATATTTTATTGGCTTTTTCAAATTCTGGAAAATCATTTGGTAATGCATATAGATCAAACATTGTTGTAAGTATTACTGGTTGACTATTTCTCTCTTTTAACAAACGATTAATTTCATTTTTAACTTTTGCATAGTTAGCTACTCCTCCTGCTATGCCCTTAGATCTATTTGTTGGTACTAAACTATATTTAATATTAATATTTAGCTGTTTTAAATGTGGGCGCAAAATGTTTTTAACAAATGTTTCCTCTGTTGCTCCTTCTACAAGAATATTTAGAATAACCATCAGCTATGGTCTCCCACCAATTACATTTTTATTCCATAGCTCAGACAATGAATATTCTTCTAGCCAATCTTCTAGATCTGCTTCAACTAATCTTTTAAAAGAAGATTCTCGGTCATTTCTTTCAACAACAATAATATCTTCTGGCTCAAAACAATCTACTAATAATGGTGATTGAGTTGCTAAAATCACTTGGCAGCGATTGGAAACACTATTAATTAAGCTACCGATAATATTAATAGCATAGGGATGTAACCCTAATTCTGGCTCATCTAAAATCAAAACATCAGGCAGACTGTCAGGAGGTTGTAATAAAAGCGTCACTAAAGCCATTACTCTTAATGTTCCATCCGATGCTTGATCAGGACTAAAAAGTAACCCACTACCTTTTTCTGCCCATTGTAAAAGCAACGGATTATCTCCTCCAGGAAATATGAAATCCGCAAAGAATGGAGCAATTTGTCTAATTGTTTCTACAATTCTTTGATAATAACGAGGCTCTTTTTCTCTGATTCTTAGAAGAAAGGGGGCTAAATTTCCAGCATCCTCTTTAAGATAGTGATTATCATTGATACTCGATCTATGTTTAATACTTGCAGTTTCTGTTGTATCGTGAAATTGATATACATTAAGTGATTGTATTAGACTATAGAGATTTTTAGCCTCTTGGTTATATAGTTTGATGTCAAGTAGTTTTGATTCTTTATGTCCTGCATCTAGAGAATTCCAATCTACCCAATGCTTGGCTGTGTTCTGAGAAAAGCGGTATTTCTCTTCAGCAAATATAAAAGTATCTGCCGCTGCATGAAAAAGTCTCAGAGAATAGTCATTTTTTCTAGAGTTAGACTCAAAGTTCAATTCAGCTTCAATTTGGGGGGTAACTGCGGCTCCTTCAAACAAAAAACAGTCTGCTCCACCTGATCTAGCTACAAAAAATTGTAATTGCCCAGATGGTTTCATCATCCAATTTAGCAACTTAAAAAAAGAAATAAAATTAGATTTACCTGAACCATTCGCGCCAATTAAAACGTTAATGGAAGATAAATCTAAATCTAGTTCTTTAATTGATTTAAAGCCTTTGATGCTGATGTGTTTAAGCATAGCGATCGCACAATTTCACACTTAAGGTTTGACAATCAAAATACCGTAGGCATCAGGATTGAGGTATTTGCGAACGGCGGCCTGGATGTCCTCTTTGGTGATGGATTTGATTAAATCGGGATAATTTAAAGCTGGCTCTAGGGAACCGACAATGCGATCGTAATAGCCGTATATACCTGCTCGTTCCTTCGGTGACTCATTGCCGAAGATAAAGCGATTACTGACTTGAGTGCGAATTTTGGCGAGTTCCTCATCGGTGACAGGTACTTCATGGAGTTGGCGGATATGCTCACGAATTGCTTCCTCCACGATCGCTACATCCTCCACATTTAACTTGGCAAATACTTGGAAATTGCCCTGCCAACGCATTGCCGAATTACTGACAGAAATGCGATCAACGATGCGGCGATTTTCGCGTAAGTCCTGTACCATCCGCGAAGTACGTCCACTACCGAGAATATTTGCCAGAATACTCAGAGGATAGGTTTCTGATAGCTCTGTCAAGCCAGAAACGCGCCATGTCATGCTCAATCGGGCTTGCTTGAGACTGGTATCAGTTACTTCGCGCCGCACAATTTCTGTAAAGGGCTTTTCGGGAGTGAAAGTCTTAGGCTGAGGTTTATCGGCGATCGCATCTCCTTCAAAGTAATTAGCAATTACACCAATCATCTCGCTCACGGGTAAATTGCCAACCACAGCGATCGTCATGTTTTGCGGTGCATACCACTGACGATGGAAAGCTTTCATCTGCTCAGATGTGACTTTTTCAATGACATCAACGGGACCTAATACCGCACGGCGATAGGGCAACTGCTCATATACCAATTCGGAAATGTGGCGATAAATGCGGCGATCGGGATTGTCTTCGCTGCGGCGGATTTCCTCTAGCACCACATGACGTTCGCGCTGAAACTCTTCATCGGGAATGCTAGCTTTTAGGACTACATCCAGTTGCAAGGGTGCGAGTTTTGCGAAATCTTTAGGTGCAACATTAATATAAAAATGCGTGTAGTCCTGACTGGTTGCCGCATTGGTGTTGCCACCGTGCGACTCGATCGCCTGTTCAAATTCTCCCAATGCAAGGCGATCGCTACCCTTGAAAACCATATGTTCAAGGAAATGCGCCATCCCATTGATGTCATCGCTCTCTACGGCAGAGCCAACATCAACCCAAATACTCAGGTTGACCGCATCTACAGGAATCTGTTCGGCAATAATCTTAATTCCATTGGGTAGAACATGTTGAGTAGGCGCAGATAGCTGCGCTCTAGTAGCTAGATCATTGAGTGCATGATCGGTCACAGCTACATCTAACCGACGCGGAACGACGATCGCTGGCATGGCAAAATTAGGGTTTTACTAAATTTTTTAAATTAAAAAGCAGAATCGAGTGAAATTAAGTTTTTTATATCAGGGTTTTAGTATCAGGATGGACGACACTAAGTGTCGCCCATCCTGATACTAATTTAAAGTTATACCAATTCAGGGAGGTGTTGTTACAATCTCCTCAAATCAAGTTCTTGTTAGCTGAATTAAAAAATACACATCGACAGAATTTGCGAGGCAAAATCGTTCAATATTTACAATCTTTCTAGTTCCTGCAATTTGTAATAAGCTTCTCGCAGGGGCAAGCTTGTATTATCTCCTAGCATAGCAGCAAAATCATAGGACTCTTGGTACGCAGCGCGTGCTTTTGGCAGATTTCCAAAAGATAGATACAAATCACCTAGATATCGCTGCACGATCGCGGCGGTTTCTTGATCGCCCATCACCAAAGCCAAGCTAGATCGATTTTGCAATAGCTCTTCAATGCGATAGAAGTTAGGCACTTCGAGATAAGCGGCAATAATGCGATCGCTAGCTACCGACATCAGTTTGTAATTGCGATGTTGACGAGCGATCGTTAGCGCCATGCCATAGTCGGTGATTGCAGCTTTGTAATTGTCCAAAGCCATCAAACTATCGCCACTATTGATGTATGTATAGCCCTCGCCGATCGCTTCACGGATGGGATGCACTTTAATCGATGCGTAATATTGTTTGAGAGCTTCTAAATGATTGCCATAGCGCTCTGCAATTAAACCTTTGTTATTTAAAGCGATCGCTGTATTCAGCCCTTGCTCGTTTTTGGTAGATAACTCAAGGGTTGCCTTGTTGAGTTTTGAGGCAGATTCTAACTTGCCTTGAGCAATCTCAAAGCTTACTAAGTTGTTCGAGCTTTCGAGCTTTGCCCCATTATCTTGCAAAGTATTGGCATAGCCGATGCGCTGACGACTGGTATCTTGAGCCGCATTGCTTGCTCCCAATAATTCGTAGGCATCACTCACTCGCGCCAGAGTATAGGAAATTGCTGCTTGGTCATTAACGCGCCGATAGTAACCGATCGCATAGAGCCAAGTTTTAATTGCTTCACGGGTTTTGCCGTCCTTAAGCTGCGTATAGCCAACATCCAGTAAGCGATCGGCTTCATCTCGTACCGCCCGATTTTCGGGATTGATCGTTACTTGTTGTGACTGCATTGGCATTGGCACTACGATCGCCCCAACAAAGGCTGCCAAAATCGTCGCCCCAATGTTAGCAACCGACATTTTCTGACGCTTTCTATACATATCCCTACATCCTCACCAATAAGGTGGACATATTGTAGCGACATAAAAGCAGTTTTTTCTAGAAGTTTTCTGACTTTTTATGACATAACCCAAATGGATGAGTAGCGCGAAGCGCTACTCATCCATGTAATAAGGCTTTGGTATAATTTAGGCTAAGCATTTTGAGGAAATCTATGATTACACTCACGCAACCAAGATCTGATTCAGAAACATCTCAAGAGATGAATCTAGAGCTGGATTTTGACCAGTTCTTAGCGCAATGTCCTGAAGATGGTCGCTATGAATTAGTGGATGGCAAGATGCTAAAAATACCAGCAACTAGACTTCATTACGATGTTGCTGGGCTTAGTCATGGACTCAATGAGTGACGAGATTGAGCGACTAAATTTAAACTACGTGGTTAATGACGTAGCCGCAGTCTTAACGATAAATAAAAAAGGTAAAGAACAGGACAGACAACCAGATGTCAGTGTAATTAATCGCGATCTGTGGCGGAGCGATCGCCTAGATCATCGGGGTATTCGCGAACCAATTCAGCTTGCGGTTGAGGTGGTATCAACCAATTGGGAAGATGACTATATTGATAAGCTCGAAGAATATGAGCGTTTAGGGATTCCCGAATATTGGATCGTTGATTATTTAGCGATCGGTTCGCGCAACTATTTAGGAGAACCTAAACTTCCTTCTGTACTGATATTTACCTTAAATGCAGAAGGCAAATATCAAATGACCAGATTTCAAAATAGCGATCGCCTAATTTCGGCAACATTTCCAGAATTAAATCTCACTGTCGAGCAAATTATGGCTGCCTAAAGCTAATGAGTGGCGGCGCTTTGCGCCGCCACTCATTAGGTCACGCTCAAAACTAAACCCTTAAGATAAGCACCTTCAGGATGAAAAATACTTGTAGGATGATCGGCGGGATGATTGAGATGATCCAAAATGCGAATTGACCGACCCGACTCGATCGCCGCCGCCGTGACTGCACCTGTGAAATTCTCCACATTCACCACTTGCGAGCAGGAAAAAGTAAATAGCAATCCACCACTTTTTAGCTTAGACATCGCCTGTAAATTTAATCGCTTGTATGCCTGCATCGCCGAATGCCTTGCGGATAGGCTCTTGGCAAATGCAGGAGGGTCAAGCACAATCGCCTCATAATCAGATTCGCATTGCTTTAAGAAATCAAAGACATCGCCTGTAAAGGATTGATGAATTGCTTGGCGATCGCGATCAAAATTTGCGGCAATATTGCGCTCTGTCCATTCCATCGCCTTTACAGAACTATCGATCGAATGGACTTCCGTCGCACCTGCCGCCAATGCATAAACCGAGAAGCCGCCAGAATAGCAGAAGGTATTTAAAACTTTTTTGCCAGCCGCATACTTCCCAAACATCCGCCGATTTTCTCTTTGATCTAAGAAAAAGCCTGTTTTCTGACCTTTTTCCCAATCGACAATAAATCGATGCCCATATTCCAAAACCTCAGCGCTATCGGCAGATTTCTCGCCAATTAATAAACCATCCTGAGACTGGGTTTGTGATTTGCGCGAAAGGGTCGCCGAGCTTTTGTCATAAACTGCTTGCAAGCGATCGCCGTAGATATCCTTCAAAATTTCCGCAATATCTTGACGATAGCGATAAGTTCCTAACGAATGGCACTGCAAAACCGCCGTATCCCCATACACATCAATAATTAATCCTGCTAGACCATCCCCTTCCGAATTAATTAACCGATAACAATTGGTTTCTGGATTATCAATTAAACCTAATTGCTGTCTCAAAATAAATGCTTGCTTCAGGCGATCGCGCAATAAGCTCTGCATCGACTCCACAGGCTGAAACGATAGCACCTTAATCGCAATGCTACCCAAGCCCCACAAGCCGATTGCTAAAAATCTGCCATCCTCGCTATAGGCTTCGACCAAGTCGCCATCATGAACGTCACCTTGGAGTTTAGCGATCGCGCCCGAAAAGATCCAAGGGTGAAAACGCTGAACCGCATCGACTTTTTTGCGATGAATAATCGCACGAGGCAACGATGGCATGGCTAATTACTTTAATTTACACAGGTTTTTAACCATAGCATAAGTAGCTACACTCCAATAGCTGCGGCGCACGCGCAAAAGACAAATTAAAGTCCAAATATCGTGAGGCGACGCTTCGCGCCACCTCACGATATTTGGACTTTATGTTCTCAAGAATGGCAATAGCTATAAAAGCGTTGCTAAGCGCTGCTTTTAATTATGCTATTCTCAAGAAGCTATCGTTATTGATAATGCTATGACTTCTGTGGAGACCACCTATTCACCTGAAGCCCTCAAGGCTGAACTCAACTCAAAAGGTTGTCGGATGACACCCCAGCGCGAGGTGATCCTCAATACATTCCAAACCCTACCCGAAGGGGAACATCTTAGCGCCGAAGATCTCTATGAGCGCTTAAAAACTCAAGGTGAAAATATTAGCCTTTCCACAATCTATCGCACGGTCAAAATGATGGCACGCATGGGGATTTTGCGTGAATTAGAGCTTACCGAAGACCATAAACACTACGAAATTAATCAGCCTAAACCACACCACCATCACCATTTGGTTTGTGTCAAAACTAACCGTGTGATCGAGTTTAAAAACGATCAAATCCTCACTATTAGCAAGAAAGTGGCGGATAAATATGGTTTCTCAGTTTTAGATTGCCAATTGACAATTATTGGTGTCAGCCCAGAAGGGCAACGCTCGATTTTTTAAATAATTTCTAACTAACTAGCTGCTGCTTGATTTTGTTTGGCAAAATCCGCTTGAGCATAAACGCGAAATCGCTCTAAGTCTTCTTGCAGGGTCGATTCTACTAACTGCCCTAAAAACAAATTATCCATAAGCTGCCCGATCGCAGGTATGGCGTAGGCAATGCTTAGCTTCACAATTGTTACATTATTGGGGCGACCGTAAAAGCGCACTGCACCACGATTAGGTAATCCCCCAATCGATTCCCACTGCATAATTTGATTAGGAATTTGTTTGAGAATGCGAGATTTCCACGTAAAAGTTAAACCATTTGTGCCAAGTTTCCAAGCTGATATTTCAGGATCATCTGTTATGACTACGGAGTCAATCCACTTCATCCAACGGGGCATTGCGCTTAAGTCTGACCATAACGACCACGCATATTCCACGGGAATAGTTACTTCAGTTTGGACGGTATGTTCTAGCCAGTCACTCATTGGATAATAGTTAATTGTTAATAATTGTTATCTATACCAATCATATCGCAATCACGTTTGCAGAGGAGTGCCCTCAAAGGGCGTTCCCCAATAATTGATGAGAGTGCACCCCGACGGGGCGCACTCTCATCAATTATTGGGGACTGAATGTACCGCTTAGGGAATAGTTATAAGACTAGACTAAGTGACATCAATCGTAATAAAATGTTAAGACGATATAGCTAGTTTGACCACTGGAAGAGTTTACTGTGGGTTTATTACGCCATTTTACAAAAGACATCGGCATTGACCTCGGTACTGCCAACACACTTATATATGTGTCTGGGGAAGGTATCGTGTTGCAAGAGCCATCAGTTGTTGCGATCGATCAACGAGACAAAACTGCCTACGCAGTTGGAGATGAAGCAAACAAAATGATCGGGCGCACACCAGGTGACATCATTGCCGTGCGTCCTCTCAAAGACGGTGTAATTGCCGATTTTGACTCTGCGGAGCTAATGTTACGAGCCTTCATCCAGAAAGTCAAAAAAGGTGTTTTCAATCCGCGCATTGCGATCGGTATTCCTAGCGGGGTTACAGGGGTGGAATGGCGCGCAGTCATGGATGCTGCTCGTCGCGCTGGAGCTAGCGAAGTTTACCCAATTGATGAACCCATTGCCGCTGCGATCGGTGCAGGTTTGCCTGTAACTGAAGCGACAGGTAACATGATCATCGATATAGGTGGTGGTACTACTGAAGTTGCTGTCATGAGTTTGCAAGGTATTGTTTTGAGTGAATCTGTGCGTGTTGCAGGGGATGAACTCAGCGAAGCGATCATGAAGTACATGAAGACTGTACATAACCTTGTTGTCGGGGAACGTACTTCCGAAGAAATCAAAATTAAAATTGGCTCTGCTTATCCCATTAAAGAAGAAACTTCGATGGAAGTAAGAGGTTTACACCTATTGTCAGGTTTGCCTCGTACCGTTACTGTCAAGTCTTCGGAAATTCGTGAGAGTATGAGTGAGCCACTCTCAGTCATTATCGAAGCAGTTAAGCGCACTCTCGAACGCACACCTCCTGAACTTGCTGCCGATATTATCGATCGCGGCATCATGTTAGCTGGTGGTGGTGCGTTGCTAAATGGCATTGACACTCTCATCAGTCACGAAACTGGAATTGTGACGCATATTGCCCCAGCACCCCTTAACTGTGTTGTCATTGGCGCTGGTCGTGTACTCGAAGATTACAAGAATCTTGGTCGTGTATTAACCAGCCGTTTGAAAAGTTTATAGGTAACTTTTTCATGGATTCAATTCGGAGTTGGTGGGAGCGCTATAGCTTTCAGACAGCCATTGTTACTGTTGGCATTGGTTTGGCTTGGGTAATTCGCCAAACGCAAGGGGTGGCGATTATGGAAACCTATCAGTTTCTCAGCAAGCCTTTCCAGTCATCAGTATCTAAGCAAGAGCTATTGCAAGATGCCCAAGTGCGAGAGTTGAAATATCGCTTGACTGAACTAGAGTCACAAAATCAACGCATGAAAGAACTGCTCAAAGTCAAAGCTAGTTCTACGGATGTTGGTGTTTGGGCGACGGTAATTGGTCGTGGAGCTGATTCTTGGTGGAATCAAATCTTGATTGGTAAAGGCAGTAATGATGGCATCAGAGCAGGGGCAGTAGTGGTTGCCCCTGGTGGATTAGTGGGGCGAGTGACTCATGTTTCTCCTAATAGCAGCCAAATCTTGCTAGTCAGCGATCCTAATAGCCAAGTTGGTGTAATCGTTAGCCGCAGTCGTTTTAGTGGAATGTTGAAGGGACAAAGCCAAAACACAGCGATCTTAGAATTTTTTGAGCGAGATCCTGATGTTAAGGTGGGTGATATTGTCCATACTTCGCAATTTAGTACGCTATTTCCTGAGAATGTGCCCGTAGGTCGTATTAAATCTATTAACCTCGATAAGCAGCCTTCACCTGAAGCGATCGTTGAGTTTTCGAGTCCTCTTGGGCTACTAGAATATGTAAAAGTTTATCCTTTTCAAGACAAGCGTTAAATGCTCGATCGCAATACGTCTTTATCTAAAAAGCTTTTGAACTGGGCGATAACCCTTGGTTCATTGGTATTGTGTGTCTTAGCGATGTATACCCGATTTCCGGGAATGACTTTGATGGGAATTGCTCCTAACTGGTTACTCATTTGGTTAGTAGCTTGGAGTGTGAATCGTCCTGTTTTTCTATCGGTGATGGTTGGGATTGCTCTAGGCATGGTGCAGGATGGGATGACCTTTGCCGATGTACGAGTTGCACCGACTCATGTTCTAGGACTAGCGATCGCTGGTGGGATTACATCGCTCTTGCAAAAGCAACGCTATGTACAGGAAGATTTCATTTCGATCGCCTTAATTGTGTTTGGAATGGCGGTAATTGTGGAGACAATGCACGCAGTCCAGCTAACTATGATGGGCGCAAAAATGGATAATGTATGGATTTTGCAGCAAAGAATTGCCCTAAGTTCCGCAATTTTAAGTAGCTTATGGTCGCCAGTAATTTATTTCCCGCTTAGCCGTTGGTGGCGATCTATGGATAGGCAAGAAGATTAAAACCTTTGCTTTGCAAAGGTTTTGGAATAATGCGTTGGTGGCAATCATCACAAAGATAAGAAGATTAGAAATTTTGCTTTGCAAAGATTTTAGAATAATGCGTTGGTGGCAATCATCACAAAGATAAGAAGATTAAAAGCGGTGCTTTGCACAGCTTTTAGAATAAGCAGATGGAATATCTATTTTTTGGTTTAGCGATCGCTTTAGTCATTGGCTTTGAGTTTGTGAATGGGTTTCATGACACGGCTAATGCTGTGGCTACTGTTATTTATACAAATACGCTAAAGCCAACCTATGCAGTTGTTCTATCGGGAATTTGTAATTTGCTGGGAGTACTCACTTCGAGCGGAACGGTTGCCTTTGCGATTATTGCCCTGTTGCCTGTAGATCTGGTGGTGAATAGCTCAACATCACAAAGCTTGGTCATGGCGATCGCTTTACTCCTGTCGGCAATTATCTGGAATTTAGGAACTTGGTATTTGGGATTGCCTGTATCCAGCACCCATACTTTAATTGGCTCAATTACTGGCATTGGGATTGCTAATTCTGTAATAAATTCTTTCTCTTCGACAAATAGCTATTGGTGGGATGGGATTAATTGGCTGAAGATGCAGGAAATCGTGATTTCGCTTGTAATTTCGCCATTGCTAGGATTTTGCGGAGCAGCAATTCTATTTCTAATTGCTAAATATTTAATCCGCCAAGAGGAACTTTATACCGCACCAGAAGAGAATGTTCCTTCGATATGGATTCGTACTGTGTTGATTTTGACCTGTTCGGGTGTAAGTTTTGCCCACGGGTCTAATGATGGGCAGAAGGGGATGGGTTTAATGATGCTGATTTTAGTAGCGATTTTACCTAGCTTTTTTTCTTTAAATTTGCAGACCAGTCCTCAAGCGATCGCGCAATTAGTCGCCTCATCAAATTCTGTGATTCCCGTTTTATCTTCGCAATTTATTATCAATACTAATCAAGATCCCTCTTTCCCAAACAGTCGTGATGAACTTAGTCAGTTTCTCAAACCACAGGGACATGTGAATGAAAATATTTGGCGATCGCTGGTTGCTGAGAGTCAAATCATTGCTGAGAAGTTATCAATTAATAACAATTTGCTGGATATTGCTGCAAGCGATCGTCGCCGAGTTAGAGATGATATTTATCTTGTCGCCAGTACTATTACCAAGTTAGAAAAACAACAATACTTAGCTAATTTTGATCATCCAGAAATAATCACTAACTATCGCAATCAATTGGATCATCTCACCAAATTTATCCCCTATTGGATCAAAATCACAATTGCTCTGGCTCTCGGTTTAGGAACAATGATTGGTTGGAAGAGAGTTGTCGTTACTGTAGGCGAGAAAATTGGTAAAGAGCATCTGAATTATGCCCAAGGAGCATCCGCCGAGCTAATCACGATGACGACAATTAGTGCGGCTGATTATTTCGGATTACCTGTGAGTACTACGCACATTCTTTCCTCAGGTATTGCTGGCTCGATGGTTGCCAACCGTTCAGGCGTGCAAGTCGATACTTTAAGAAATCTTTTGCTAGCTTGGCTATTGACTTTACCAAGTTGTATTTTGCTTGGTTTTACGACTTACATTATTGGTTTATTTACACTTAAATCGGCAGCCTTCTAAATCAACTAAGTAAATGGGTGCAATTAAATATAAACCCCAAAAACTGTGGCGCACGCACAGCGTGCGCCACAGTTTTTGGGTCTGTAAGTAAGGACACAAAACCTAATTGAATATTAATTGTCATCCTTACGTTCAAAACTGCTAAATTTAATTAATAATTAATACAAGGATGTAGTTAAAACTACACTTTTCTGCTGTTTTTTAGATCTTTGTAAAGCTAAGCCCCCCGTAAATCATATGCCTAAGAAGTCCACAGTTATTTCTCCCTCGATCCTTTCTGCTGACTTTAGCCGTTTGGGTGACGACATTCGTGCAGTTGATGCGGCGGGTGCGGATTGGATTCACGTTGATGTGATGGATGGTCGTTTCGTTCCAAATATCACCATTGGTCCATTGGTTGTGTCGGCAATCCGTCCTGTAACCACCAAAATTTTAGATGTGCATTTGATGATTGCTGAGCCAGAGAGATATGTACCTGATTTCGCTAAAGCTGGTGCAGATATCATCACTGTTCATGCAGAGCATACCGCTTGCCCTCATTTACATCGTAATCTTTGCCAAATCAAAGAACTTGGTAAATTAGCTGGTGTATCCCTCAATCCTTCCACACCTTTGAGCTTCATTGAATATGTTCTCGATTTGTGCGATTTGGTCTTGATCATGAGTGTTAACCCAGGATTTGGTGGTCAGAGCTTTATTCCTAACGTCATTCCTAAGATTGCGAAGTTGCGTCAAATGTGTGACGATCGCGGACTTGATCCTTGGATCGAAGTTGATGGTGGTCTGAAGGCAAATAATACTTGGCAGGTTCTAGAAGCTGGTGCTAATGCGATCGTTGCTGGTTCGGCGGTATTTAATGCCCCTGACTATGCTAAAGCGATCGATGGTATTCGCAACAGTAAGCGTCCTGAGTTGGTAACAGCATAAATTACCAGCGCTTTGCGCTCAAACTAACCATAAGAAAGAAGCGGTGCATTGCACTGCTTCTTTCTTATATGAGCAACTTGGGTGGAATCGATAAAAAGAGAATTCCGTTGGCAGTCCAAGGTTGAGACTCTGGTAACACTAAACCAATGATGCCAGCCTTTTTTAATACCAATGCTCCCTTAGACTCTCCCCAGAGCAAAGTTTCTGCCCATGTAGTCAGGTCAGGTTCATGACCAATTATTCCTAGGGATGCCCTAGCAGGTTGAGGATGTTGACTGATCCATTCCGTAACCCACTGGAGCCATGCTTCAAAACTTCCTTCGGGGGCAAGTTCTGAGGATTGCTGCACAGGACTACTAAAGACATTTGTAAATATCTCGGCTGTCTGCTGAGCGCGAACTAGGGGGCTAGTTTGCAATAGGTCAAAGCGCAAGCCTAAATCATAGAGACGCTTCGCAACTTGCTTAGTCTTTTTGCGACCCTCGTCGGTGAGAGGACGGAGGGTATCATCCTCGTAATTCTCACGATCTTCAGCAATGCCGTGACGGATTAAATAGAGGCTAGGCATTGACTAACAACCCTTCAAGAAGTCCTTCAAATAAAGCCTTGCCATCAGTACTGCCCAAAATCCCTTCAGCAGCACGTTCAGGATGGGGCATCATCCCCAAAACGTTACCTTGCTTGTTGCAAATCCCTGCAATGTTAGATACTGAGCCGTTAGGATTAGCGTCATCAGTGATATTGCCGATCGCATCGCTATAACGGAATACAACTTGATTATTATCTTCCAGTTCCTTGAGCGTATCCGCATCCGCGAAATAGCAACCTTCCCCATGGGCGATTGGTAAAGAGATTACCTGCTGCTTTTGATATTTCTTGGTGAAAGCTAAATCATTACGCTCAACTCGCAAAGGTGCGCGATCGCAAATAAAGTGCAAATCGCGATTTCTGACTAATGCACCTTGCAATAAGCCTGATTCTGTCAAGATCTGGAATCCATTACAAATGCCTAATACATACTTACCTTTAGCGGCATGTTCTTGCAAAGATTTCATTACAGGTGCAAATCGAGCGATCGCTCCACAGCGTAAGTAATCACCGTAGCTAAATCCCCCAGGTACAACAATTACATCACAATCGCTAATATCGGTGTCACTATGCCAAATTAATCTCGTGGGCTGTTGCAGAATTCCGCTAGTAACCGTGGCAACATCGCGATCGCAGTTGGAACCGGGGAATACGAGAATACCAAATTTCATATTGTCAATTCCTAAGCGATCGGGGTTAATTCAACACGGTAATTTTCGATGACAGGATTTGCCAACAGCTTGTCCGCAGCTTCATCTAGCTTCTGGGATGCTTCAGCTTCATTATCGGCATCTAGGACTATTTCCACATACTTACCGATGCGAACTGAGTCAACGTGATAATCCATTTGTTTGAGAGCAGACTGTACAGCAGTGCCTGCGGGATCGAGAACCGATGGACGTAAGGTAACAAATATACGGGCTTGATACTTCATGCTGATATACGGGCTTGATACTTCATGCTGAATAGTGAATGGTGAGAAGACCACCATAGATTTTATCGCGAGACTATAAGATCGATCATATAGCAAGAAGATCCCAAAGAAGTAATGAAGTACCTTGCAGAGCAAGGTACTTCATTACTTCTTTGGAGTTCTATATCCTTATAACCTTCTATTAATATTTATAGTCTATGATCAGCCTTTGACAATTCATCCAAATTTTTAAACATAAATAATGCGATCGCTTGCTACTCTCATCAAAAATCACCTGCTTGATTTGGGGATTAAAGTAAATGTCACCGTTAGACAAAAGCGTCAAGAAATACATATTTTGCTAGAGTCTACCTACTTTGGCGATCGCACCACTTTATTAGCTGAAATCTCCAAATGTTTTGACGATCTTGATGATTATTTAGAGATAGCTAAAGTTTATGCTTTTTTATTCGGTCAGCCATTGCCGATATGGTCAGAAAAATTTAAGTTAAACTATCATAAACTTGAAAATATTGCTCATACAGAGAAAGAAGAAGAGAAAGAAACTGTAGCTCAAAAAGAAGCTTTAGATTCTAATAGAAACTTAGATGCAGTAGAAGCACTGACTGGGACGAATATATGCGATCGCTTTATCGTATGTGGTTTGGGTAGCTTAGGACAATATTCAGTATTTAATCTCAAGAAATTTGCCTATGGTGAATATGAAGTCAAAATTTGTGCGATCAATAAAGTACAACCAGAAATAATGGAACTTGATCATTTCTCAGAACTGCTTGATGAACCACTAATTTTAGGGGATTGCCGTCGTTCCGAAATTTTAATCAAGGCTGGCATCCATAATTGTCGCGCAATTTTACTAGTCACTAGTAATGAGAATGTCAATATTGAAGCAGCGATCGCTGCTCGTCGCCTTAATCCCAATATCCATATCGTAGTACGCTCATCCCGCCAAAATCTCAATCAGCTCTTAAAAGAGCAATTAGGAAATTTTGTTGCCCTCGATCCCGTTGATTTACCTGCCGCCTCGTTTGCTGTAGCAGGTTTAGGCAAGGGAACATTAGGATTGTTTCAAATCGGCGATCGCAAATTGCGTGTAGTGGAATCCATCGTTAATCCCGATGACTATCGTCTTGTGAGAACTCCCGCCTATCTATTGCATAAAAAACAATCGCGACTTTTGAGTATTGCTGAACTTAATCCTGATCGCTTATTTTTTCAATGGCAACCCGATCAGCTTGTGCAAGTTGGCGATAAGGTGACAATTATTGAATATGTTGAGCATAACTTTGCTTCTAATTTTCTTGATAAAGGAAAGTCTCATTCTGAGTTAGAAAGTAATCACTTTTCTACCATCCAAAGAATTTATCAATTAGTTCAAAGATTGATCCATCCTTCTTTTTTGATATCTATCTGCAAATCCAAATGGAAACAGCTTTTTACTTGGATTCAAGCAAAGCGATCTCGAAGTTTAGTGCTATGGGGAATCATTACCGCAATCATTCTATTAGGGCTGAGTTCCACAATCTTGTATTTCAACGTACCTAATATCTCTTTGCAAAAAGCTATCTCCACCAGCGTGATCTTACTTTTAGGCGGCTATGGTGATGTGTTTGGGGGGCTGGTTGGTGAAGACCAAGTTCCTCTATGGTTAATGCTGTTTTGTATCGCCATTACGCTCGTCAGCTTACTATTCGTTTTGGGAGTAATTGGACTAATTGCCGATAGTATTCTCAGTTCTAAATTTGAATTTTTTAAGCGATCGCTACCTTTGCCAACTCATGATCACATAGTCCTCATCGGGTTTGGCAGACTCGGACAACGTATTGCTGACCTGCTATTTAAACTGCAAATTCCTCTTGTAATCGTCAGTGAACATACTTATGATTGCGACCTTGCCGACAAGGTTCCTTGGTTCACTGGCAATATCATTGAAGAATTATCTAAAACTAACCTCGCACAAGCTAAGAGTATTCTCACAGTCACTGACGATCAAATGCTCAACCTCGAAGCGGCTCTATTAGCTCGTGACGCTGCTAAAAAGGTAAGCCGTGAAATCAATTTAGCTATTCGTACTTACGATCGCTACTTTAGCGAAAACTTAGCCGAGCTATTGCCAAAATCTCAATCTTTTTGTGCCTATGCGCTCTCCGCAGAAGCATTTGCAGGAGCAGCCTTTGGCGAAAATATGTTAAGTCTATTTCGGCTGAATCAACGCACAGTTTTAGTTGCTGAATATCTAATTTCAGAGAATGACACTTTAGTGGGCAAAAATTTATCGCAAATTGCCTATGGCTATACGGTTGTGCCTATTTACTTAAAAACCAGTGAGCCAAAAGTTAATGGAATTAGTGAGTTCTTTATGCCGTCAGATGATGATGTGATGCAGGCAGGCGATCGCTTAACGGTATTAGCTTCTATTTCAGGACTACGCCGCATTGAATTAGGTAACCTCCATACTCCGAAACTTTGGCAGTTACGAGCCAAACCACCTCTTAACGCCAGTGTGTTACTTGATGCAGGGAATCAACTCAAAAATATTTCAGGTTGTGATCTTGATCTTGCCCGTCGCTTTATGCAAAAACTACCTGCGGCGATCGAGCTTCCCATGTATGACACTCAAGCCTATCGTTTAGGACAAGCCCTCATGAGACTTCTGCCAATTAAAATCTATCCTTTATAGAGAGTGATCTAGCTTCGACTTCGCTCAGCTAACGTTGGCTAAGCGAAGTCGAAGCCACAGGTACTTTAGTCCCTTATAAGAATTACGCATCGGGTAGATGAGGCGCGGGCTTCGCCCGCGCCTCATCTACCCAAAAACCAATAACCTAGTTTTGCTCAACTGTAGCAATTTTAAAAGAATCTACGAGGAGATAACTCAATCATATTCTGTCCGATTTTGATATCGAGATTGCCGAAGAAATCATGACCTAATAATCCCATATTTGCTTTCGTGGCGATTGGTACAGGCATCATTTGAACTTTGAGAGAACCCAATGAAATTGATTTTACTTTGCCGATAGGAAAGCTCACTTTACTTCCGTCAGCAATATCAAACTCCTCTGAAGTGTCGGGTACAACATTCAGCATTTGCGCCATTTCGGCGGTAATTAAAGTTCTACTTGCCCCAGTATCCAACATCATTTCATAGATACGATTACCATTAAAAGTGACTTCAACAATGGGAATACCACGCATACGTCTCTTGATGGGAATTCTGACTATTTCATTTTGGTTCCCATTACATAAACCACTGAGATCAATACGCCGCCCTTTAGAATTAACCATAAAGCAATCTGAAGTTTGAGCATTTGCGTGATTAGCAAGGTTCGATTGATTGACAAATAACTCACTAATCCCAATCAAAGAACTAACTATTAAAGTAATCGTTGCTAAATTGATTTTGGACATAACCTAAAGGGGGGATCGCTTATCGAATATTTTATCAGGTATGAATAAATGATGGGCGGTACAAAGTGCCACCCATCATTTACTTAGGATCATTGGGTGAAGCCCATCCAAGGAGGTTGGATAACCAGCCACGTTGTTGAGGTGGTGGGAGTGCTTTTTTCTGGGTAGTAGAAGGCTTAGGTTTAGGATCGCTTTTTTGATCGGGATTTGGATTAATGAGATCTTTAATATGTTTTAGCGCCAATGGTTCTTGGGGGTTGATCTGAAGCGATCGCTGCAAACTAATTTTCGCCATTTGAGGCTGATTGATGTTTTTGTAAACTACGCCGAGCATCGCCAGACATTTACTATTGTCTTTATCGATTTGCGAAATATCGCGAAGTTCCTTAAGTGCAGTTTGCCAATCGTTTTGACTAATATATGCTTCACATGCTTTCAATCGAGCAGCGATCGCACCATTATCACGTACATCACTTCTGCTCTGAATTACAGTTGCATCATCGTCATTTTGGCTACTTGGTTGATAGGTTGAATATGTAGCTCTTATGTTTGCATAGTTAGGATTTGCATAGTTGGAATTTCCGTAAGTCGGCTTAGCTGTTGGAGTTGGGTAGGTTTCAGGACTGGGATAGGCTGGAGGAAAATATGCATTTTTAGGCTGCACCATGGGCGCTAGGACAGGTGGCATGTTCGGTGCGCCGTATATGTATCCCTCTTTGTAGAGAATATAAACCAGATTGAGTTCACTGATTTGCGCTGTATATTTGAGGATCGTACTGAGGGACTCATATTGCTTTTTGGCGATCGCAGAAACAGAACGCTCGTATAGACCATCATTGGGAGCGAAGAGTAATTCACAGGCAATTGCCGAATAAATTGGAACATTGCGCGATTTTTGCATGAGTCGCTTCGCCAATAATTTAAAGATCCCTTGATAGGCTTGGCGTTCTTGCTCTTGCATTAAGGTGTCATAGGCAGGATTGACCAATTTTGCAAGATACTGAGTAGCGACTGCCTTTTCTTCTGGCGAAAAGCCGTAAACATCAGGATGCAATATGCGGACAATACTCAGATAAACATGACGAATATAAATGGGACTAGTGATAATCGGTAAGCCCAAAGCCGCGTAATAGTCATGGTTAAACTGACTAATGCCTCGATCAATGCGGATAAACTGGAGTTTTTGCTCCTTTGGCAGTTGATTCATAGTTACAGCCTATTGAAGCTTGAAGTAGTACAGAGAAATTTTTGAGAGAGTGGTGAAGCAACTCTTTCAAAAATTTCTCTGGTGTTTAATTCAGCGCAACGCGCTGTAATAGCCTTGAGCATAGCTAAATTGTCATTTTGCTCGGATAATCTATTACATACTTTAACTCTAAACCCAAAAAATAAAGACAGTGCATCGCACCGCCTCTATTTTTTTATGTTTAAGAATGTAACGGGAGTACTGCAAGCGGTAAGAGCGAAAATCCTAGCCAAAAGAGCGATCGCCAAGAAAATTTAGTCAGCGGCTCAGGCTCAGCTAATAAAAAGTTAATCCGTTCTTCTAGGCGATCGCTTGTATTTGTTGAACCAAAAGCGGCGGCAAAGGTTTCTGATGGCAGCATATTATGGCTGACCATTTCTAATAGTGATTCGGCAAGTAATAACCCATCTAAATATTGAGCTGCCCAGCGATCGGCACGTAGTTCACGTAATAGTAGCAACTCTTCCCAAAGCTCTTGGGTATTGGGCAACCAAGGCATGATTTGACGGAGACAGCCTAGCCAGAAGAACCAGAATGTATCGTGGTAATGGGCATGGGCGCGTTCATGAAGTAAAACTGCTTCGAGATGTTCGGCATCAAGGGTATCGAGCAAACCTTGGCTCACAAAAAGCTTTGATCGCCAGAAACCAATTTGCGCGGCAAACAACATTTGGATATTCAGTAACTGCATGGAATCTGAGCTATTTGCTGCTTCGCTATTGATAACTAACTTTTGCAATTTTTGTAAAGATTGCCAGCCAATCAAGGCAAGTTGTCCACTGCGGAAAATGCTATAAATCAAAAATATTAGGGCGATCGCATAGCTGACATAGCCAGCTTGCAAACCGACCATTTGACCTTCGGCTCCCATACATAGCACGGCGATCGCAGTCGTGACGACTAGCATCGGTGGCAGTACAAAGCAAAATAAGGCTCTATGCCAACGCATTTGCCAAGTTAATGATGAATTATGGCTACTCTGCCAACCGTAACGCAAACCCCACGCTAAGCCGAGAGAACCTAAAAGCATCACAGAATGCATCGAGAAAAATAGCATGGCTAACCTTCCTGTGACTGTTCTCTAGATTGGCGAATAGTTTTGAGGCGTGTCGCGATCTCTTCGAGCTTGTCCATACTGGCGCGATCAAGATCATTAGCAAAGGCTGCCACAATGTCCGCATCACCCACTTCTAAGAAACGATTGAGTTGGTGATAAGCAGTTAAGGCTTGTGCCTCCTCGCGAGAAATTAGGGTCTGCCAATAGAAAGTGCGTCCCTCTTTGTCACAAGCGATCCAACCCTTTTGCTCGAGGCGGCGCAATACGGTCATCACTGAGCCATAGGCTAACTCGCGATCGGGATCGGCAAGAATGCGATCGTGGATATCCGTCGCACTAATCCTTGTGCTATCCCAAATAATATTGAGGAGTTCCGACTCTAAGGGACCAAGCGATAACTGTTTCGGTCGATATTTCGGTAATGGAGTCATAGCTACTCAAATTACATTTGCTTCTTACTATAGCGCCTTCAACTCTTTAAACAAAAGGCTTCGCTTAGTGAAGCCTTTTGTTTTTAAAGGGAGGCAACACATTGAATCGATTTAATTTCCATAGCATCGGAAATATAACAAGCACCACCAAATTTATTGATGATTGGTCTTAGTTGTTCGACCAGAGGCTTAGTCTTATCAGCCAAAAAGAAGGCAATCACATAGTCGTTTTCCAACATGCTCATATCTAAATCGCCCGAATTAGTGCCACTGACCCCTTTACCGATCACATTGCGGATAACTGTATAGTTCAAAACCCCAACGGTTTCTAAAACCTTGATAATTTTATGGGATTCGACAGAATCAGATACAATTTCGATCCGTTTCACCGCGTGCATAGTTTTATCTCGACTAAAAATAATAAATTCTAGAATGGCTAACGCTTGGCGCTATCGATTCTAAATATGGAGATCCACCTAAATTATGGGTGCTTTTATTCGTAAGGTGGATAATTTTGCATTTTATTTAACGTAAGTTCGGACTAGTTAACATTTGGTTAAAAAAACAGCCTTGCATGGCAAGACTGTTTACATTGCTTTGTACTAATAGAAACCCTAGTGATTTCTTCAAAGACTTGCTTTACAAGCTTTTCAAAAAATCACCTTACTGGCAAATATAGCGTTTCCTAGTTTTAGGGAAGTAAGGGTTTGTGTCCTCGCCTTTAGAGAGGACACAACTCTCTGTACCTCGCTTGCTTGAAAAACGCTATATCAATAGGTATTTAGAAGATTATTTTGAGTCTAGACCCAAAATAAATTGATTACATATAAATATAAAGGAATTCCGACAATAATGTTGAAGGGGAATGTGACGGCTAGGGCAGTCGAGACATAGAGGCTAGGATTTGCTTCTGGCACGGTCAGACGCATCGCAGCAGGTACAGCGATATAAGATGCACTAGCACATAGCACTGCAAATAGAAGGGCATCTCCCTGCGACATCGAAATTAATCTAGCGATCGCAATCCCCACACCCGAATTTAAGATTGGCATCAAAATCGCAAAGGCAATTAAAAATACGCCTGTTTTTTGTAAATCTTTAATACGTTTTGCGGCGACTAATCCCATATCCATCAAGAAGAAAGTCAACACGCCATAAAACATATCTTGGGTAAAGGGTGACAGGACATGCCAACCTCTCTCCCCCGTGAGGCAGCCAATAATTAAACTACCAACTAGCAAAAATACGGAGCTATTCAGAAAAGCTTCACGGAGGACTTCCCCCCATGCAAATTCTCGTTCTTCCCCTTTTTCGGCTTTCTCTGCGGCGGTGAATAGACTGACGAGGATCAATCCGACAATAATTGCGGGGGACTCCATCAGTGCCAAAGCGGCGACCATATAGCCATCAAAGGGAATATTTAACTGTCCCAAAAATGAGCTAGCGGTGATGAAGGTAACAGCACTAATCGAGCCATAGGTTGCGGCGATCGCGGCAGCGTTATATGCATCAAGCTTGATCCTGAGAATGAAAAATGAATAGACGGGGACAAGGCAAGCCATGAGGATTGCTGCAACCATTGTCAGTACTACTTCTTGGCTAATCCCACTTTTGACAAGCTCGACACCACCCTTAAAGCCGATCGCTAGAAGTAAATATAGTGAGAATAATTTCGGAATTGGCGGCGGAATTTCTAAATCCGACTTAATCAATACTGCCATCATGCCTAAGAAAAAGAACAAGATCGGCGGATTGAGAACATTAGAAACAATTAGGTCTAAATCCATGTGGACAGATCCATATAAAAATAAAAGATTTTTTTAGAAACAAATTGTGCAGAAGTAATTTTTTAAATAATTAATACCTGATGTCAGTCTACAGAATTGTATGGCGATCTCAATCGCAAATGCGTTATTAGGGTCACATGCTTACAGATTTCATCAACTCAAAGAAATGAAAACTCTTGCAAGGTGGCTCTTTTCACTGCTTTGGTTTGATAGCATATGACTAGCTAGGCGCAAATATAAAACCCAAAAAGCTGTGGCGCACGCGCAGCGTGCGCCACAGCTTTTTGGGTTTTATCAAAGTTTTGTCTTTGGGAGATTATCAAGATGACAGCGATCGCTACTCCTCGTCTCAAAAATCAAGAGCCAATATCCCAGCCACTCATTACCGATCAATGGATTAGCGCAACATGGGAAGAGTTTGTGCAGATTCTCGAAAATCCTCTATATGCAGACTCGCGATGTTATTACGACAAAAATCAATTTAGGCAAATGAGGATTGAAACAGAGTTAGTTAACTCTGCACACGCACTCGATCATGGCATGACTCTTTTTGCAATTAGCTTGTACTGCACATTGGCAGCTATTCCTGCAAGAGGTTTGATCAATTGCAGCTATACAAAAACAGGAGTTCAAGGGTGTCAGCCCGATATCTCTTACTACATCGGTGAATCTGCAAGTTTAGCTCCACGCAGCAACTCTGTAGTAAATCTTGATGAATTTGCCGTTCCTAATTTGGTGATTGAAATATCTAGTTCTACACTAGGCGACGACTTAGGCAAGAAACGATTACTTTATGAGCAATTGGGGGCTAGTGAATATTGGGTTGTTGATGTCCAAGAAGTAAAAATCATTGCCTTTGAAATGATCGATGGAGGCAGTCGTCAGATTACAGAGTCGAAGTTGTTAGGTGGTTTAGCGATCGCTGATCTCGAATTTGCCCTAAGACTCAGCCGCGAAAAATCTCAATCTGAAGTTGGAGCATGGCTTTTACAAAAATATAGCGATCGCTAGTTTATGTATCTACTGCGCGAAGCGCAGTAGATACATGATTGGGGCATAACTTTTATAGAAATATAGCGATCTCTATTTCTACTATAGTTACTGCGCGAAGTGTAGTAACTACAGATTTTGAACATGCCTTTTATAGAAATATAGCGATTGCTAGTTAGCGATTTTCAAGCAGATAGGACAAATTTCTCGCCGAAGAGGGGAAATTTGCATCATTAGACTAGCGATCGCTATATATCTAAAAATTCACATAAGGATTTTAAATCAAGCGTTATACTATGGTTAGATATAGGCTGCATACTATTTTCTGATTAGTTGCTAGGCTGTCTTTTGCGTGAATTCCATAGTGAATTCTACAAACACTTAAAGTTAGAAATTACAGTTGGAAAAATGAGCGAACCAACTCCCTACGAAAAACTAGGAGTCCATGACGAAGCCTCCTTTGAAGAAGTGCGTGATGCACGTGATCGCCTATTGCGCGAATATGAGGGGGATGAGTCTCAACAAGAAGTGATCGAGGTTGCCTACGATGCCATCCTTATGGATCGTTTACGCGCCCGTAAAGAAGGCAAGATAGCTGTTCCTGATCGGATTCGCTATCCTGAACGCCTATCGACAGCGATTCCTGCGGCTTTACAAAATAATCCCCAACGTCGCGCTCCCTCTTGGTTATCAAGATTACTAGACAGTCCTAGTCAAAAAGACATTTATATTTCTCTGGGGATTTTTACTGGACTTGGGGCAATCAGCTTTTTTGTACCAACCGCCACCACCACTTGGCTATCATTTGGCTTGATTGTTAGTGTCTATTTACTCACCCGCAAAGAAAATCGTTTTGGACGCGCTCTGTTGATTTCCTTGTCGGGGATCACTGTGGGGGTAGTGCTTGCGGCTTTGACTAACCAAGTTTTGGTATTGTCCCGTTTGGTAAGCGATGGATTTTTCCCTAGTCCAATCCAAATGGCAATTATTTTGTTAGTCATGTGGCTCCATGCTTGTTTCTTGCGTTAATTTAGCTGTTAGCGATTAGCTGTTAGCTGTTAGCTTTTGGCTATGGAGAGTAGCTGTTGCTATGAATGACTAAAAAGGTAAAAAGGTATTGTGAGGATATTGCAAGACAAGCATCTCACAATACCTTTTTTAAGATATAGCAATCCAAAAGCTAAAAGCTAATCGCTAACAGCCAAAAGCTACTTTCCAACGAGATATACCGATATGACCTTAAAGTTTGGGATCGCACAGCTTAATCCGATCATTGGTGATTTGGTAGGTAACTGCGATCGCCTGTTGTCTGCTGTCCAAAAATTAGCGGCGCAAGGTGTGCAGTTAGTCCTGACACCTGAACTTTCAGTCTGTGGCTATCCGCCTCGCGATTTATTGATGAGTCGTCAGTTTGTGCGCGATATGGACTTAGCGATCGCCGATTTAGCCCAGAAACTTCCCCATAATGTGGCAGTACTAGTGGGGACAGTTTCCATAAATCCGCAGGCAAGTCAGATGGGGGGCAAGCCTCTGTTTAATAGTGCCGCTTTGTTACAAGATGGCAAAGTGCAGCAAATTTTCCATAAGCGATTGTTGCCGACCTATGACGTATTTGATGAAGATCGTTATTTTGAGGTGGGTGAGGGGAGTCAAGTTTTTACATTAAAGCTGTCAGACCAAGCTTCATTGCGAGTGGGCGTGACCATTTGCGAGGATATTTGGAATGATGAAAAGTTTTGGGGAAAACGGAACTATGCGGATGATCCCGTTGCAGAACTAGCGCAAAAAGAAGTAGATTTGCTGGTTAATTTATCCGCTTCTCCCTATGCGGTCGGTAAGCAGAAATTACGTGAAGCCATGCTCAGCCATAGTGCGATCGTGCATAACTTGCCCTTGCTCTATGCCAATCAAGTCGGCGCAAATGACGATCTGATTTTTGATGGGCGCAGTATGGCGTTTAATCGCGATGGCGAAATTGTGGCGCGGGGCAAAGGTTTTGATGAAGATTTGCTTGTAATTGATTTTGAGCAAGTTGGTCAGAGTCCAAATTTATCAAGCTATGAAAGTGACGATGCGGAAATTTTTGCGGCTTTGGTTCTTGGTGTGCGGGACTATGTGCAGAAATGTCGCTTTCGGAAGGTCGTCATTGGTTTAAGTGGCGGTATTGACTCAGCGCTAGTTGCGGCGATCGCAACAGAAGCGATCGGCAAAGAGAATGTCTTGGGTGTGCTGATGCCTTCTCTTTATAGTTCCGAGCATTCGATTAGCGATGCGATCGCCCTTGCCCAAAATTTAGGAATTACGACAGAAACGATTCCCATTCAGCCTATGATGTCGGCTTTTGATCATAGTTTGGCGCATCTATTTGCAGGACGTGCTAGTGATGTCACTGAAGAGAATTTACAATCGCGGATTCGGGGGAGCTTGCTCATGGCGATCTCCAATAAATTCGGGCATTTGCTAATTTCTACGGGGAATAAATCTGAGGTGTCCGTGGGCTACTGCACTCTCTATGGGGATATGAATGGTGGTCTGGCGGCGATCGCTGATGTCCCGAAAACGCGAGTATTTTCGATTTGCGAATGGCTCAATCGTTCTGATTCACCGCTAGCGATTAAGCATGGTGTTGCCGAAGTAATTCCTGTCAATATCATCACAAAGCCCCCTAGTGCAGAGCTAAAGCCCGATCAAGTCGATCAAGATTCCCTACCGCCCTACGATATTCTCGATGATATTTTGCATAAATTAATTAACCAGCATTTATCGGCAGCCGAAATCATTGCCTCAGGACATGAGCAAGCAACAGTCGATCGCGTAGTGCGTCTGGTCAAAATTGCCGAATTCAAACGCCGCCAAGCTGCCCCCGGTTTAAAAATTACCGATCGCGCCTTTGGCTCTGGTTGGAGAATGCCGATCGCCAGTAAAGTTACCCCCTAAAAAATTCTGCGTAGCAGAATTTTTTCTAAAGCGATCGCACTGGCACTTGATAAGCGCTGAGATATTCTTTAATTTCAGTGATCGTTAATTCGCCATAGTGCAGTAATGAGGCTAGCAATGCTGCTTCGGCTCTACCTTCTGTTACTGCTTGCAGAATATGCTCACAATTACCTGCCCCACCTGAAGCAATTACAGGCACTTCTACTAAATCCGCAACTTGACGAGTAAGTTCGAGATCGTAACCAGCTTTGGTTCCATCAGCATCCATACTGGTCAGCAAGATTTCCCCTGCCCCTCGTTTAACGACTTCCTGTGCCCACCAGAGCGCATCAATACCTGTATTTTCGCGCCCACCCCGTACATATACATCCCAACCTAAATTCTGGGGATCGTTTCTGCGTCGGGCATCGATCGCTACAACAATGCACTGATTACCAAAGCGATCGCTACTGCGATTAATGAGGTCAGGATCATGAACGGCGGCGGAATTCATGCTGACCTTATCGGCTCCTGCCCGTAACAGTTCGCGAATATTGTCGAGATTGCGGACACCACCACCAACAGTGAGGGGGATAAAAACTTGTTCGGCAGTGCGATAGACCACATCTAAAATCGTGCCGCGATCTTCATGGGTAGCCGTGATGTCAAGAAATACCAGTTCATCCGCTCCTGCTTGGTTATAAGCCTGTGCTAGTTCTACGGGATCGCCAGCATCCTTGAGATCGACAAAGTTCACCCCTTTGACGACTCGACCTGCTTTTACATCAAGACAAGGCAAAATCCGTTTCGCCAGCATAAGCCCTTCAACTATTCCACAATCACGGTAAGAGTGAATATTCTACCTTAAAAGGCAATGGCGGCGCGAAGCGCCGCCATTGCCTTATTTTAGAATTACGATCTCATCGCGATCGCTTGCTTGCTGAAACTCTTCACCAAAATCACAATTTGCCAACTCACCTAATTGAATATTCTGCTCAAAATTGGGAATGGCGGGATTGATTTCGAGCGATCGCAGACATAGGGATAGACGGGTAATTTCGATAGATTCCTCGACCACATCACAGCCAAAGAGATTATGCTGCAAAATATGCGTGATTATCTCCGTTGGCGTTTTGTGAACTAGCGCTTCAGGATGGGGAGAGAATTTGGTTAAGAGATGATGGATACGCTCATGTTCAGAAATTAAAAACTCCAGTGCCGTAGTCAGAAATACGCCTGCACCACATTTGGGATGCACAATTTTGATATTGAGTAAGCGCTCTTGATATGCCTTGCAATATGCCAAGGTGTCTTGAGCAAACTGGCGATCGCGATCGTCATCTTTATTTCCTAGAGACAAATGCTGCTGTAAAGTGCGAATAACGGACTCACTGTGGAGAATCGCTTTGCAAGGTAACTTGGGAGTACGTCTTTTGCTGAGATTACCCAGATCTTTGCGATATTGCGACAATTCTTTAATGGAATCATCAAAAAGTGCGGTCAAAATATGGCGCGTAATATCTTCCCCAAAGTCAAACCGCGCAATCTCTTTAATCTGCCGACATAGCTCATCCCCCACAAACAGCGCACCATCTAAAATGCGATCGCTTTCAAATAAACCCGATGGATAAGCATTAATCGGACTGTGGTAATTGGGATTCCCCTTTTGTACCCAACGAAAAATCGCCTTGTAATTTTCCCAAATATGTTGCTCTATATAGGGATTGATAAACTCGTAAGCATCTTTTATCAGATGTTCAGGTAGTAACCCGCGATCTTCACAACAAGCGACAAATAAGATGCGATTCAACAATTTCTGGGCTTGATAAATCGCGATCGCAATGACATCTTCAGGATTAATTTGCAGATGTGAGTCCAAATTGCCTGTATTGGGAGCTTGAGCTAGCAAAAGCAACCGATAGCGAAAATCTTTGATTAACTGACTACGAATTTTGTAATAGTGACTGTGAAAATTTTTAAGAACTTCAGCTTCCAGTTGGTGCGATTCTTCTAATAGCTGAGTGGTACGCGATCGCTCCTCACTGTTAGCAATGCCCCGCAAAAGTGTCCGCCGCGATAGTAAAAAATAAAAAGCCTTAAGTTGTTCTAAATCCGCCAGCGATTCCCACGCAAATCTTTGGCAAAACAGTCCTGAAACATCGCGATGGTAAAGGCAAATCTCACGATAGTCCAGTACGATCATCCATTCAGTCGTCTCATGCTGCGGCTCAGGCTTGACGATCGCCCCTTCTTCGGCAGCATTGACAATAATTTCGGCAATGACATTAACTGAAGTTTCTGTAAAAAAACCTACGGCAGGTTTGGGATGTAGCTCTAGTTCCCAAGCCCCACCCGCCGTCTCAAAGGGGGATTTATACCCCAAAATATCAACAAAAATATCGTGTAAAAACTGCGCTTCTGCAATTAGATTCGACGGTTCGCCATCATTAGCAAAGCATAACCATCGTTGAATAATTTGAAAGCGATCGCCCAAGTCTCTCGGAAAGCCAAAGGAACTAACCCGCCTCGCAAGCGGCTTAGGATGAAACAGAGAATAATAGGGCGATCGCTGATTCATTCATCTTTGACGGCATTTTGAGTTAGTTTCTTTTCTGCCTCTACCTCAGCAAGCAACTTTTCGCGATCTTCGGGAGACATTTCCTCAAGTTGCTTTGCCAAAACTGCCTTTTTGTAATCATCAAGTTGCTGATTGTAGGTCATGGTTTGTGTGACGGCTCGAAAGACATAGGTAGAAATCCAAGCTAGCAACACACCGACAAGGACAACCTGACTCCAAACGCCTGCATTGGTTGCATCGAAGCCGTAGGCGCGAAACGCCCAAAAGGCAACTCCACCAAATCCAAAAAAAGCAACCATAATTGCTATGGCATCAATGCGGCGCATAATCTTCAATCTCTCAAATATTGATTTAAATCAGCGCTAAGCGCTGATTTAAAGGCATTTTTAACTAGTGCTTTAAATAGTGCGTGCTTCAGGGCGGAAGTTAAAGAAGGGTGAGAGTACTAATAAACCGGGGAAGAAGAAAAAGGCTAAGAAACAAATGAATACTCTTTCAAGAGAGCCTGTTTTATACCAACGTGCCTTGAAATAAAACAAAATGATCAGAGGTAGAACAAGTAAATATGTACCTGCGATCGCGGCATACACAATTGCGGCAAGCATTGGGGCAGAGAGAAGAAACGACATATTTCTATACAGGATTGTGTAGGTGTATCTGTTAATAGATTGTAACAGTATAGTAATCGCGCAACTCAAAAAATCAAGATGACCAAAGTTCCATCTCGATTTTCTGTGTTAGGGATGGGCGGCCGCCCATCCCTAACACAGAAAATCGGACTACCAGATTTTTAGGTTGCATAGAATCTAGCAAAATTTGTGTTTGATTTTAGTTTGTTAGGGTGCTAACATAAGAAACGCTGAAAATTTTACCCGAATACATCCCTAAGACTGTGGCACCTCAACAACAAAAGATTCGGATTCGTCTCAAAGCTTTCGATCATCGCCTGCTAGATTCTTCCTGCGAAAAAATCGTCGAAACTGCTAATCGTACAAACGCGGCTGCCGTTGGCCCTATTCCTCTGCCAACACGCCGTCGTATCTACTGCGTTCTCAGATCGCCCCACGTAGATAAGGACTCTCGCGAACATTTTGAAACTCGTACCCATAGTCGGATTATCGACATTTATCAACCCTCGGCAAAAACCATCGATGCTCTCATGAAGCTCGATCTTGCTGCTGGTGTCGATATCGAAGTAAAACTCTAAAGTTCAACCTTCAAGAAAAGCCCAGAATTATGGAAGTATTCAAGTATTGCTTTCATAACTCTGGGTTTTTCTCATCAAAGTAATAAAATAAGGGAGGTGTAGCACCTCCCTTATTTTATTGCTTACCAAGTAATACCAAAACTAAAAATGGTGTAGCCATTTTTAGTTTTGGTATTACTACTTTAAGATTTGGGATTAAAGTAAATCCCTGTCATTTGCAGAACTTATATTTCGTCACAAATATGGTTTTATTTGTAATGGAAAAAGAGCCGTTTTCCTATACTGAAGCAGGAAGTTTCTGGTTTTCTGGTTATTAGTAAATATTAGTGAAATATATACGGAATAAAAATGCTGAAAAAGCTAAAGCTTAATCACCTTCTTGCCTTTGCTCTTGCGGCGATCGCAGCCATCATGTCAATGACAATTGGGCAAAGTTGGGAGCCTGTGGTAGCTCAAAATCAGTCACAAAATCAAGTTCAAAAGCAAGCCCAAAAACCTGCGGAAGCACCGCTTCAAACTATTAGTTTGCAAAATGCTGGTTTACAGTTGCAAGAGGTTGCTCAAGGTGTATATGCACTGATTGCTAGTACTGATTTTCCACCTGCGAGTCCTGCGGTAGCGATCGCTAATGGTGGGATTGTCATCGGTAGCGAGAGTGTGTTAGTGATTGACCCATTTCAAACCTCAGATTTAGCTGAACTATTGATTGCGACAGTAAAATCCCTGACAGATAAGCCAATCAAGTATGTTTTGAATACCCACTATCACTTTGACCATACAGGCGGTAACGTTGCCTTTGTAAAGCAAAATATTCCTGTGATTGGACGTGGTGTAATTCGTGAATATATCCAGAGCGGAAAAAATAATACTAATGGCATTACCCCACCAACGGTGATTGTCAATAGCCAGACTGATATTTGGCTAGGCGATCGCCAAGTCCGCATTGAACGTGTCGATGGACATTCGGCGGGTACGGATCTGGTTGCCTATGTTCCCGATGCCAAGGTTTTATTCACAGGCGATATGGTTTTCAATAAGCGGATTCCCTACACTGGTGATAGTGATATTCGTCAATGGCAAGGCAGCTTGTATCGCTTGATCGCCACTTTCCCTGAAGCGAAGGTTGTCCCCGGACATGGTGATGTCACTGATGTCACTGGCTTACAAGCTCAGCAAGCTTATTTCAGTTGGTTAGAGCGCACAGCCTTGGAATGGAAAGCTCAGATTTTAACTAAGGAGCAAGTATTAGAGAAATTCGCGAAAGTACCTGATGCTTACAAAGACTACAAATTTAAAGGGATCTATACTCTAAATTTAGAGTCCGCCTATGAGCAATTTACTCGTAGCAGAACTATTCCCTTGATTCCTTAAACTATTAAAGAGCGTCCCTAAAAGACGCTCTTTATTGTTTTGCTAATAGAGCTTCATGATCTAGTTCTAAGGAAGCATTATGCTAAAAAATTTCAAAAAACCAAGCTATATAGATCTAGTACTAAGTAACTGGACGCAATTAAATATAAAACCCCCAAAACTGTGGCGATCGCGCAGCGTGCGCCACAGTTTTGGGTTCTGGGTTTTAACTATGCCCAGCTACTTAACAGCGATCGCTACCATCATGATGTTGATGAGCGATAGTTTGCTTCCTGCGACATCTCAAGCGCAGGCGCAAAAACAAGCACCTAAAGCAGCACCTACGCAAACACCGAAACCAACATCGAAAGATAAACCATTGCCAGTGGTTAAAAAAATTGGTTTACAAGATGCTGGCTTAAAATTACAAAAGGTGGGGCAAGGAGTTTATGCCCTAGTTGCTAATGCTGATATTCCACCAGTAATACAGACGGTGGCAATTTGTAATGGGGGGATTGTCATTGGTAGTGATAGCGTTTTGGTGATCGATCCCTTTCATTCACCACAATTAGCAGAACTGATGATCGCAACGGTGAAATCACTCACAGATAAACCCATTAAATATGTTTTAAATACGCATTATCATTTTGCGCGCACTGGGGGCAACACCACTTTTATCAAGTTGGGTATTCCTGTGATTGGACGTGGGGCAATTCGTGAATATATTTACATGGGCAAAGATGGGACAAAGGGCTTTACACCTCCTAATTTAGTCCTCAATAGTCAAGTCACCCTCGATCTTTGGTTAGGCGATCGCCAAGTCAAAATTGAGCCTGTAGATGGTCATGCGGCTGGCACTGATTTGGTCGTTTATGTACCTGATGCTAAGGTTTTATTTACTGGGGATATGGTTTTTCATAAACGAATTCCCTACACTGGTGATAGTGATATTCGTAAGTGGCAAGGTAGCTTAGCTCGCTTAATTACGAATTTCCCCAATGCTAAAGTTGTGCCCGGAGAAGGAGAAGTTACGGATGTGACTGGTGTAAAAGATCAGCAAACTTACTTTAGCTGGTTAGAAAATTTAGCATTTCAATGGAAAGCGCAAAACTTGACTAAGGAACAAGTCCTAGAGAAATTTGCCAAAGTGCCCGATGCTTACAAAGACTACAAATTTCAAAGCTTATATAGCCTAACCTTAGTCTCAGCCTATGAACAATTTACGCGGAGCCAAAATATTCCCTTGATTCCCTAAATCTGAAGCAAATCAGGTGTCACGATCCTTACTTACATTCCTTTATTCCCTGTTGTTATGGTTATTCGTCCTTTTAAATTGACTTTACTCATTGGTTTGAGCTTACTTTCGGCGATCGCGGCGGTGATATTTGGTGTAGCCAAGGCAGATGCTTTGCAAGTAATGCTGAAGCCAAATCCACCTGTACTTGGGGATACGGTATCGGTATGGATTGCCACTGATCAAAAAACAGGCGTGCCACCAACAGTATCGGTTGATCGCAAGCAGTTTCCTGCTTTTCAAATGTCAGCCAATCGCTGGCGGGCGTTTATTCCCACAACCCCTCTTGATCAAGCGGGACTAAAGCAGGTGGTGGTCACAGGCGATGGCTTGCAGCAAACTTTAGCGATGCAATTAGGCGATCGCGACTTTCCGACACAGAGTATTTGGCTGAGTGGTTCTGGTAGTGATTTAGAGCCAACGGATTATGAATGGGACAAGGTCTCCGCATTTAAGAAATTAGTGACACCCCAAAAGTTCTGGAATGGGGCATTTTTGAAACCCAATGAAGGCGAAATTACCACAGGCTTTGGGGTGCGCCGCTACTACAATGGCGAATTTGCTAATGACTATTACCATCGCGGCATTGACTATGCGGGTGGCTATGGCTCACCTGTGATTGCGCCTGCGGCTGGATATGTGCGCTTAGTAGGAACAGTGTCACAGGGATTTCGCTTGCATGGCAATACGGTTGGAGTCGATCACGGGCAAGGCGTAGAGAGTATATTTCTCCACCTCAGCGAAATTTATGTAAAAGAGGGAGATTTTGTGAAGGCGGGGCAAGCGATTGGTGCAGTCGGGGCAACGGGGGCGGCAACTGGTCCCCATCTGCATTGGGGACTTTATGTGAATGGTGAGTCGATTAATCCTGTAGCCTGGCGATACGAAGGTGTGGAATAAACAAACGCACTTTGTGCGTTTGTTTAAGCAACTTGAGTTCGGGATCATTTAAAACGGGATTTGAGAGATGGTTTGCGTAGCAAACCATCTCTCAAATCCCAAAAGTAAAAGCCTTGCTTAGCAAGGCTTTTACTTTTGGGATTTTAAAATTTGCTAGATTAATCGACACGGTCGTTAAGCAAGTCCAAACCAGCCGAGATAGGTAGTCAGAATCGATTTGCCAAAAAACAGGGAAATTGCGCCGCCGATCGCTAAAAAAGGACCAAAGGGAATAGGCTGTTGTTTGCCGACTTTGCTAAATAGTAAAGCGATCGCTCCCACACAAGTACCGATCGCTGAGGCGAGTAAAATTGTGAGCAAAACCTGTTGCCATCCCAACCACATACCAATCATGGCAGCAAGTTTTGGGTCGCCGCCGCCCATCGCTTCCTTTTGTAAGAAAATTCTGCCAGCGATTCGCATTATGTCGAGTAGCCAAATGCCAAGCACAGCACCACCAATTCCTAATAGTAAATGTGCTGCAAAACTAGTGCGATCGCTATTGGCAAACGCTAAACTGCCCTGATAGACCAAACCTAGTACCAGTCCTGACTGAGTTAAGGAATTTGGTAAAGTCATCGTATCGAAATCGATCATTGACAATGCCAATAACCAACTGAGAAACAAGGCATAAAATCCTAAAACCAAAGGTGGTTGTGAAGTTCCAAAATATGCTGCCACACACCAGAACAAGAACGCTGTGAAGGCCTCGATCGCAGGATAGCGCCAAGATACTGGTGTATGGCAATAACGACATTTACCTCTGATTAAAAACCAACCAATAATCGGAATATTATCACGTGGCGCAAGTTGGCGCAGACAATGGGGACAACGTGAGGGTGGATGCAGAATTGACAGTCCCGCAGGCACACGATAAATCACCACGTTCAAGAAGCTGCCAATGCAAGCTCCGATCGCGATCGCTAAAAGTTGTAAAAAAAGAGATTCGATGAATAGCAAAAAGGTTAGCGAAGTCTAGTAATTTGATTTCTTACTAGTATGGCAAACAAATTGTGCGAGTTATGTAGCAATTTGTGCCGCCGTAATCGTAGCAAACCTGACGAGCGATTCTTTCCGCTTGATCCTCATCGACTGACCAACCACTTCCTGCTGCACCATTCCTACTTTCAGATAGTGACATACAGGCATTTTTAGCCCATATCAACACTTCACAGTCTCCTGCACCAGAAACACTTTCACATTCACTGATAGCTCTGTGTTCCGCAGCATTAAGCGAACGATAATTCCAAGAGTAACCTTTATCGTGAGTTGAGGGAGAGCGTGCAATTGCGCCATAGCTTTGAGCTATGGCTTCTAGTCCCCCTATAGCCATTGTGGGAACAATGGCTGCGATTAATAAAGCATTCCAGAAGTTTTTAGACATAATCCTTGTCCTCCTGAGGGCTTCTGTGAGACCCTATATATCTATGTTAATGCGCCCATAAGGGTCAGACTGAATAGGTTGCGAAGTCTTAACTTAAATAATGCTTAAGCATCTCGAAGGAGTTACAAATTGCTTACAAGTACTAGAAATCCATTAGTTAAACAATTACGATCGCTTGGAGAGAGTGCGAAAAATCGCAAAGAACAGGGACTGTTTTTGGTGGAAGGAACTCATGCATTGACTGAGGCGATCGCTACAGCTTATCCCCTCTCGATAGTCTGCTGTACTGAGAAATGGATGACAACTAATCCTGACTTATATCAGCAAATTGAAGCATCTGTAGATGAAATCGAACGTATAGAAATTGTTTCAGAAGAAGTACTACAAGCGATCGCTACTACCAAAAATCCCGATGGGGCGATCGCGGCAGCCTTCTTACCATCTCGTGAAGTTGCTCCGATTAATAGCTTAGGCTTAGCATTAGAAACTATTCAAGATCCTGGTAATATCGGGGCAATGATTCGATCTGCTGTGGCTGTGGGAATTGATGGCATGTTAGTAAGTAGCGATAGTGTAGATTTGACGAATCCTAAAATTATTCGGGCTACCGCAGGACAATGGTTTCGCTGTCCCATGCAAACTGCCACCCATATTGCCGATGATATTCGCAACTTGCAAGCTAAAGGTGTTAAAGCGATCGCGACTCTGGCAAATGCGAAGCAAACCTATTGGGATTATGATTTTACGCAGCCAACTCTGATTTTGTTGGGAAATGAAGGCAATGGCTTATCTCAGGAATTAATTGAACTTGCCGATGAAGCGGTGGCTATTCCCCAAAGCGATCGGGTTGAGTCATTGAATGTGGCTATTTGTGCATCATTACTACTTTACGAGGCAAAACGTCAGAGAGAAATGGGCAGAAAGTAGTAGGGAAGTGATTCATCGGCTTTGGCTGTGAACTAATCTCTATGGCTCGGCTTTACCGAGCCATAGAGATTAGTTCACAGGTTCATGGGTTTCCAAATAATCCTTAATCCAGTTATTTCCTAATTGCAGAAGATTACCTAAATTAAAATCCCATAAAATAATCCGTCCATTGACACTTCCTGAAACGAGATTTTCACCATCAGGGCTGAAGCAAACAGACTTTACAGTTGCTTGATGTCCTTGCAAAGTTAGGAGTTCTTTCCCATCAATACTCCATATTTTTACTAAGCGATCGCTACCGCCCGATGCTAAATTTTTGCCATCGGGACTGAAGCAAACACTTCTGACTTCTGCATTATGTTCATTGAGAGTGCGTAATAATTTACCTTCAATATTCCAGAGTTTAATGCTGCCATCTTTGCTGCTGCTAGCTACAGTGTTGTTGTCAGGGCTAAAGCACACGCTATAAACCTCTCCTGTATGTCCAACAAAGGTATTGAGCAAAGTTCCGTCCCAATGCCATATTTTGACAGTTTTATCTTGACTAGCGGTAGCGATCATATTCCCATCGGGACTAAAACAAACCTGATAAACCGCATTGGCATGACCAACTAAGGTATGTATCCAGTCTCCTTCCTTCGTCCATAATTTGACTGTACTATCTCCACTCGCAGTGGCAAATAACTCTCCATCACTACGATAGGTAACGCTATAAATTGTTGCTCCATGCTCGTTGTAAATGGTTTTGAGTAAATTTCCTTTGGAATTCCAAATTTTAATGGCGCGATCGCTACTAACTGATACGAGTAAACGATTGTCGGGACTAAAGCAAATACTATTAATGCTCTCTTTATGCCCTTCGAGAGAAGTTAGCATCTTGGTAGAAATTGCCATCCAGACTTTCACTGTCAAATCACTACTAGCCGATGCGATAAACCGACTATCGGAACTATAGGCAACGCAATTAACCTCATCTGAATGTCCAATTAACTGCGGTAAGAAGTTGCCTTGAGACCACCAAAACTTGATCGTAGTATCTTGGCTTCCTGTAAGCATTTTTTGACCATTGCTATTAAATGTAATGCTATGGATCGCTCCCTTATGCCCATAGAGCGTTTTGAGTAAATTACCTTTAATATCCCACACCCTAATTGTGCGATCGCTACTAATCGAAGCAAGGGATTGACCATGAGGATGAAAACGGACTCCCAAAACTTTATCAGTATGTCCTTCGAGAATGGCAAGGAGGCTTCCTTCCATATTCCAAATTTTGATATCGCGCCCACGACTTGCTGAAGCAATCAGTCTACCTGATGGCGAGATATCAACATCTTCGATAAAGCTATCATGGGCTTTAATAGTTCTGATCAAAGTGCCGTCAATATTCCAAATGATTAATGTGCGATCAGCGCTCCCTGTAATTAGACGTTCTCCATCAGGACTAAAACAAAGACAGGTGATCCATTTGTGATGTCCACTGCCAAACGTATTAAAAGGTGTACCATCATTGCGCCATAGCCTAATTTTGGCATCTTCGCCAGAGGATGCAAAGATGGCGGCTGTGGGACTGAATCTGACTGCTAAAACAGGAGCTTGATGATCCTTAATGATTTGAATTGGGTGTTCCAAATAGAATTTTTTGGAACGATCCATTTTCCAGAGTCGGATTGTACTATCACGACTGGCTGATACTAGATATTGTCCATCATTGCTAAAGCTGAGGCTGGTAATCCAATTGGTATGCCCAACAAGGGTTTGCAGTAAGTTACCTTTGCCATCCCAAATTTTAATCGTGCGATCGCTACTTCCTGATGCAATTAAGCGATCGTTCGCTTGGATCGTAATACAGGTGACGATATCTAAATGTGCTTCAAGGTAATTATATTCCTGCAAATTGTAGATAGCTTGGTGCAAAGCTGTAATACCATGCATTCGCAAACCCACTTTTTCAGATATAGAAGTCTCTAAGTCATGTAATTGTTTAGCAGCTTCCATTGCCTCAAGCAAAGCTTCAAATTGTTGATTGAGAATAAATGTCGCTTTTGCTGAGGCACTTTTGAGTACGACTTCGGCTTCTGTTAAGCTGGCTTGCAATCTCTGTTGCATTTCAACGAGTCTAACTTTTGCCTCCTGTTCGGCAACTAGGGTCTGTTCTAACCGTCGCTTAGCAGCCGAAAGAATTTGATTAGCTTCCGCTTGGGCAATGAGCGCGGTTTCTACTTCACGTTTTTCTAGCTCTTGACTCGCCGAAAAGAAATGATAATCGCGATTACTTAAATTCTTGTCAGCCGACCATGCTAGAGCATCCTGTAGAGCCTGTCCACGTAGTAATCTCGACTCATCTTGGTAATTAGAATCGACCCAAGCTTTAAAGGCTTCACCATAGGGGCGTAAATTAGCGAGTGCTTGATTTACCCAATTTTGATTGAAAATAGCGGCATAAATGGGATTGTAAACCCGTAACTTGCCTTCACGCTTGACTACTAAACCCGTGATGCGTAATTCCGTCTGTTCAGGACTATCATCCGCAATAATCCCGCCCTCTAGATTCTTTTTTAAAGATGGTTCGGAAGCTAAGATCTGTTGGTATAAGCCCAGTAGTTTTCCTTGACGATTCTCGCTACTCCAGAGAATACGATCGCGAATTGTTTTGAAATGTTCTGGCTGATCGTGGATTTCCCAGTTAGAGATTAATTGCGATCGCACTAAATTGCTGACCCAGACGAGTTCATGCTGGGCAGGAATCATCTCCTGTGAATTGATAATCAGTTGACAAATTTTCTGGGTGAGAAAGGGTTGTCCACCTGTATAGGAGATGATTGCCTTGAGCACAGCAACAGGATTTTGCGACTTAGATACCAAGCCGCGCATTAGTGGTTTAGCTTCTTTGAGTTGAAATCCCCTTAGCTCGATCGCCCGACCAATGTTAAAAGGAGTCCGTTGCTTATCCCGAATCAGATCTGCAGGTGTGGCAACTCCAAATAGAGCAAAGGTTAAGCGATTATAGGCAATGCGATCGGCGCGACGATTGAATAATTCGCGAATTAAGGCAAAAAAATCATCGACAGGAAAATTCAAACTGAGGATGCTATCGATTTCATCGACAAATAGAATGATTGGTGAAGAGATTTTTTTGAGTAAGCCTTCATCAAGAAATTTACCAAAGCGTTGCACAGGTGATAGTAAGCGGTTGCGCTCCCACCATTCTTCCAAATCGAAGGTTTCGTATAAATCAAGACTACTAATAATGCTGTCAATGAGTCCTGCATACCATTGTTCGGGATTAATGTCAGATGTGCCGATCGCAGTAATATCAATTGCCGCACAGGTGAAGTTTTCCTGCTGTAATCGTTGCATTGTCCGCACTCGCAAACTTGATTTCCCCATTTGTCGTGAGTTGAGGATGTAGCAAAACTCTCCTGCCTTTAAGCTTTCATAAAGATCACTATCCGCCTGTCTTTCCACATAGGTAGGTGCATCTATGGATAGACTGCCGCCAACTTGATAGAGATAATTGGTTTTCTGTTCGACATTCATCATTTTGGTATGATGTTATTTGGCTCTAAGTTTGGCTATCTGGCTCTAGTTGATGTTAATTAGCGTTATCCATATTTATTCCTAAATACATTCTCGAAAATATTGATAATACAGACTACACATCGGGATGATCTGATTTCCTTGTAACTTAACTAAACCTAAACTACGCAACTTAAAAGCTAAATGACTCTCCACATGCAAAGGGCGATCGCTAGCCACTAAATCTTTAAAAGTTTCCATCATTTCGGGATCTTCTCGTAAATAACTGAGCTGCCGTCGGAGATGATCGCCATAAATTCCTTCTTCGGTGGGCGCTAATTGGAGTAACTTGTCCAAATCAATGCGACCACGGGCAATTTGATAAAGAGCTTGCCTCACTAGATAAGGATGTCCACCTGTCAGGGTCATTAACTTTTCTACATCCGCAGGTTGCCAGTCTAGCTGATGGCGATTGACCAAATCTGAAATTTGTAACTGCGTTAGTTCAGGCAATTCAATGGGTAAGCCGACGTTAAAGGGAGATTGATTAATATTTAAGGGAATATAGACTTCCTTGGAATGTACAATTACCAATCTGAGCTTTTTCCAAATATCTTCATTTTTTGCCTTTTCATGCCAAGCGCGTAACAATCCGAAAAAATCGGAAGCTATTTTAGGATATTGGAAAATCAAATCCACTTCATCTAGTCCTAATACTAAGGGAGCTTCTATTGCTGTTAGTAAATACCTCTGAAAATATTTAGTACATTTGTTTTTACTGCCCAGCACTCCTTGCCAATATTCATCCAAATTATCATTTAGATTTAGCTCGGAAGCGATACTGGCACAAAACCATTGCAAAAAAGAATCTAGTTCACTAAATACGTCACTATCTGCTTCTTGAAAATATAGGTGAGCAACTTGATTGCCTTTATATTTGGCATAGGCAAGAGTCCGTGATAGTAAGGATGATTTGCCCATTTGTCTGGGAGCTTTAATCCGAATCAAAGCCCCTGGCTTCAGAACTGTTTCACAACTATCTTTTTCGATGGGGGGACGTTGAATATAAAAGCGAGAGCCTAATTCTACTTGTCCCTCAGGCTCTTCTAGTTGGATTTGCTGCTGTTTTGGTTTTAGGGTAGAAGTTTGCGTAGAAATAGTTGTGACTGCGTTGGAGTTGCTGAGAAGGCGTTCAAGGGCTTGTAACGCTTCGGTTGCGTCCATGAATCGTTGTCGGTAGTCATAGCGCACCATTTTGTCAATAATTGCTGCTAGCCCTGCATGGATTTTGACATTAGCTTTTGCACTTGCTAAGGCACAACTATATTCATTGGTTTGTGGATCTTTTGGTAATTCCTTAAATGCTAGTCCTGTGAAAGCTTGCAAGCACATGATCCCCAAAGCATAGATATCACTACAAAATCTCGGCTGTCCCGCTAATTGCTCATTGGGCATATACACAAGGGAACCCACCACAATGCTGCGGGTTGGGTTGTTGTCTGCCATCAGTTGCTCTAAAGAATCAGTACTCAGAGCTTTGACTGCACCAAAGTCAATGAGCACGATTTTGCGATCGCTTTGACGGCGGATCAAGTTTGTGGGTTTGATGTCGCGATGGATTACTTGGCAACTATGGACAAACGACAGCACCTTGAGAATATCTCGCAAGCCAGAAACTAGCTTCTTTTGTGACCATTGTTGTCCAGCGCTAATCTCGCGATCTAAGGTATGACCTTCAATAAATTCTTGAACTAAATAAAACTCACCGTTTTGTTCAAAATGGGCAAATAGTCGAGGAATCTGATCGTGAACTCCTAAATCATGTAAAGTATTTGCCTCATTATCAAATAATCGTTTTGCGATCGCTAATTCTTGAGGTTTGTTAAACTGCGGCTTGAGTTGTTTGACTACACATTTGGGGAAATTTGGGAGTTGTAGATCAATCGCCAAAAAAGTCTGCCCAAAACCACCACCACCAAGTGGTTTAACTATTTGATATCGTCCTGCAAGGATTACCTTCGCATTGGTCATGGTTGGTGTCTGGGATGGACTGGGAGTTTATCTGAGTAGTAACTTTAGGAATGGCGCAGCGATCGTAAATTGATTAAAGCTGCTTTAAAGCTAGAAGTTATCTATATCCTATTGTATTAACGGAGATCAATAGCTAAAAGTGATTAATAGTGTAAATCACTTAATTCCTATATGCGAATTTGGTATTCTTCAAGATTTTCCTAAAGAGTTAGAAATCATCATTAACCGTAAGACCAAAACTTGAGTCTAAGAACTAAATAAATTCTTGAAATTGCCACTTCGCGACAATTTCAAGAATTTATTTAGTTTCTATGGTAGAGCAAAGTGCTGTAAGTCATTTCCTGATCAGGACTATCAAAAAGACGTTTTAGGGATTATATTTTTCCGTCTTTCAAAAAATATATTTTTCCATAGAAATAATTTGATATCTCAGCCTCACAACAGCCTCACAATTATTATGATATTTGTGGGAGTAGGTTAATGCTTTCTCGAATTGATGTAGCTGAATTATGTAATGCGCTAGTTTCGTCAGATGTTAATTGTAGTTCAATTACTTTTTCAATCCCACGTCTTCCTAACTGTACAGGTACACCAATAAATAGATCGGTTAACCCATATTTCCCCGTAAGATATGCGGCGGTAAACATGAGCCGATGCTGATCATATAGGATCGCCCTGATCATGGCACAGGCTGCTGCTGATGGGGCAAAATAAGCGCTAGTTTGCATTAATTTGACTACCTCTGCTCCACCATGTCGAGTTCTTTGGATGATGCTAGCGATCGCATTCTGACTCATTAACTCCGTAATTGGCACACCATTCACTGTCGAAAATCTTGGTAATGGAACCATCGTATCCCCATGTCCTCCTAAAACCGTGGCTCTGATATCCGCATCAGAGATACCTAGCTCCATGCCAATAAAAGCCTGAAACCTTGCTGCATCTAAAACTCCCGCCATGCCCATAACTCGATGCGGTGGCAAACCACTTACCTGCCATGCTAAATAGGTCATGATATCGAGGGGATTAGTCACCACAATCAAAATTGCGTCAGGGGATTGGGCGATCGCCTTGGGAATGACATCCTTAACAATAGAGGCATTAATCCGCAATAAATCATCTCGGCTCATGCCCTCTTTGCGTGGTAAGCCTGCGGTGAGGACAATAATATCCGCATCCTTTGTATCGCTAAAGTCATTTGTACCGATAATTTGGCGATCGTGATTAGCGATCGCTCTTGCCTGCATTAGGTCTAGGGCAATCCCCTGTGGTTTACCTTGCACAATGTCATATAGCACGACATCTGCTAAATCATTTTCGACAAGCCGATGGGCGAGGGTTCCGCCAACATTGCCAGCTCCGATGATACAGACTTTAGGCGATCGCATATTTGGCACTGGCAAGGTCAACATAGAATTTTCCAAATGATTGTTGCGTCAAGCTTGTAAAGCCTGACTTAAAACTTGATCGTGCGGCGATGGGCAGCAACGGATTCAACGAGACCGATCGCCATAAAATTCGCAATTAATGCTGAGCGTCCATAACTGAGCCAAGGTAGAGGAATGCCAGTTACAGGCGCAACATTGATGTTCATTCCAATATTTACAAAGGTTTGAAACAGCACAAAGGAAAATACGCCGATCGCTAATAGGGAACCAAAATTATCCCGCGCATTTACCGCAATTACCAATAAACGCCAGCAAATGCCTACAAATAGCAACAGAACGCAGATGCAACCAATAAAACCAAATTCCTCACCGATCGCCGAAAAAATAAAGTCAGTATGCTGCTCAGGAATGAAATTTAATTGGGTCTGTGTGCCCTTAAGCCAACCCTGCCCCCAAAGCTTACCTGCGCCGATCGCAATACGGGATTGAATAACGTGATAGCCTGCGCCCAATGGATCTTGGTTGGGATCGATAAAGAGTAACAAGCGTCTTTTTTGATAGTCATGGAGAATATTCCAGAGTAGGAGTCCCGCTTGACCTGCGACGAGATTAACTACTACTGCAATTACTGTGCTGACAACTCGAAACCAAGGTAGGGAAACCCATGCGGCAACACCCATGAGAATGACCCACACAATCCATGCAGGTAAATAGAGTGAAAACAATACTGCCGAAACAATAGGTGAGAATATCAGCGCTAGCCAGCCACCACTTGCCCCTGCCCAGTACAACATCCCAATTGTAATTGCGGCAAATACGAGGGCGGTTCCTAAATTTGGCTGTAAAAAGATCAAAATCCAAGGTGGCAATGTCACCCAAGCGACCTTAAAGGCATCGATGGGATTTTGGATGGGGCGATCTTGCATGACCGCAGCAAGGGAAATAATAATCCCCACCTTGGCAAATTCCGAAGGCTGGATATTAAATCCACCGATGGTAATCCAGCGCTCTGCTCCGAGGGCAGTTGTACCGATCGCTAGTACTAAAATCAAAGAAATATTGGTGATTGCATAGGTAATCCAATGCAATCGTAACAGGCGATCATAATGAAAACGAGCGATTGAGAACATCGCAGTTAAACCAACCACACCTGTTACCCAATGCTGCCACCATTCCGTGCGCTTAGCACTATAGTCGGAACTATAGATGGCGATACCACCTAAAACTGTCAATAAAATTGGAAATAACAACAACATAGGATCGGCATCACGCCATTCCCGTTTGATATTTTCCCAATTTGGCAGTTCTAAACCTTTTACAATCATAAAATTTAGTACTAGATTTTTATCGATACCTTAAACCGTTGCCAAAAATCTGGTAATACAAACTTTCTAGCGATTTAAACTTGGTTTCTAATTACGAAGCCATGATCTCCATGATCTTATTTTAGTAACCAATAAAACAAATCTCTTACTGTAAGTCGAATTTCACTGGCAAATAATGGCACGGGAATCACGGAATCTGGTTCATCAAACACTTCAATTTCTTGCTTTGGACGATATATAAACACCGTTCTTTCATGGGGAAAAATTAGCCAGCCCATTTGCGTCCCGTATTTTAAACAATGCAGGATATTTTTGGTAACTCTAGTTTGACTTTGATCGGGCGATAAAATTTCGATTGTCCAATCTGGAGCGATCGCAAAGTTATTTGCGACTTCGCCATTTTCATCACTGGGAATGCGCTCCCATGTAAAAACTGCGATATCTGGTACAGTTGAGCGTCCACCGAAGGTACAACGCAATTCAGGAAAAGCCCATGCAATTTGCTTTGTTCTTAAGATGCCATTAATTTGGGGGACAAGTTCACCTTGCAAAATGCTGTGCTTTCCTTGGGGCATTGGCTTTTGTAAAATCTGACCGTTAATATATTCACTGGCGGGTTTCGTCTCTGGTTGTTGGAGAAACTCAGCTAAGGTGATGGGATTGCTGATTGTTTGTACCATGGAAATCTAGAGTCCCGATGCTACTTTTGTAAAACTAATATTCCCATCATGCCATTGGCGATCGCATAATGGGTGGCACTAGAAAAACCTGCGGCTTTGGCGAGTTTGACCTGTTCTGCACCAATCGGAAATCTTGCTAAACTTGGCGCAATATAGGCATACTCGGCAGTCATGGCAAAGCGATCAGCTAGGGGGACGACTATGCGATCTAGATAAAAATTTTGAAAAGCTTGCATCAGGAGATCGCTAGGACGATGAAAATCTAAAATTGCCGCCTTTGCGCCATTTTTTAAAACTCGACGTAGCTCGGATAGACACTGAGGAATATTGTTCACATTGCGTAACCCATAGGCTAAAGTCGCCCCATCAAAGCTATTGTCGCCAAAAGGCAAGCTCAATACATTGCCCTCTTGCCATGTCAAACTTTTTTGAATTTTGGGCAAATAGTTCCGTGCTTTGTCCGCTGCGATCGCTAAAAGCTCTTTAGAAAAATCTACGCCGATCGCTTGACCCGTTGGGGCGACTTTTTGGGCAAGTAAAGCAGTCATATCTCCAGAACCACAACAGAGATCAAGCCATGTTTCTCCCTGCTTCGGCTCACACCAACGCAAAGCCATTTTTTTCCAGATGCGATGCTGACCTAAACTGAGGAGATCATTAAAGCGATCGTAAACTGGGGCAATGCGATCGAAAATCTGTTGGACATCAGTTTCCGAAGGTTGAGACATGGATTTACCTAAAACTTTTACCGAATAGTTATAGAAATCATCATAAGGGGTCAGTGATTTAATAAAGAACCAGATTTTTGGTGGTGTGGCTTCGCCACACCACCAAAAATCTGGTTCTTTATTTTGAGGATTGCGATATCAGCACAATCGCTGAGCGAATTCATCACCGAGAGTTTTGTCCTCGTGCGACAATAGTAAACAGTAGGTTCATTGTCGGCAGCGAAATTTTGCCTAACTATGCAAAAACTTTGGTTTAAAAGCAAGCGATCGCAACCATTGCTACCAGAAGAAGATATCCATAGCTCTTCTCCAGCAACAAAGGATTCTCAACAGACATCCACTGCTCCTGATCTCAGTACTTCCGAAACAGTAGGTCAAGAGACTGAGAAGTTTGCATTGACGAAACAGGGAATTTTAAAATATTCTTCCCAAATCCCTCAAAAATCTCCAGAATGGCAAATTTCACCTACTTGGGTGATTTTGTCATTGGGAGTAGGTGGAATAGGCATAGTTACAATGCTCGGAATGCAGTATCTAACTGCTCCTGAAGCGACACCTGATAGCACCCTTACCTGTAGATCGAAAGTCAGTGGCGATTGGCAAACCCCTATTGGCAAGTTAACTTTGCAAGAGGAGCGTGGGGATATGATTTCAGGCAAATATGAATATACCAACTTTGATCGCGGCAAGATCATCGGTGAGTTTACAGGCAAATTGAATAATAATGTCATTAATTTTGATTGGCAGGAAACTCCCAAACAGCAAACCAAACAACAAGGAAAGGGGATTCTTATTTTTGGTGAAGGCTGCAAAGAATTTTATGGCAGTTATGGGACTGGTGAAAGTACTAGTAACTTTGGTAATTGGCAAGGCTCGCGTATGTCAAAATAAAAGCCAACACATTGATCATGCTTATAGCGATTTGACAAGGAAGTGATTTCGTACTTAAGGCTAGTCAAAATCTAAGTCGTAAGGCAAAATTAATCTTCAATCATTGTTCATGATCTGATGGGAGTTGTTTATACTCCGAAAGTGCTATGTCAGTTAGTCATAGCTTTTGATGCAAGCTCTTTTAGCTAACACCAAATCAAGACTCATTAATTCTTCACTTATTATTCAATAGTTCATCAAAAAAACAGTTACAACTAGATTAAACAGTTAGGCAATCGCCTCATCAAACCGATAACATAGAGTTAAGTTGTTTAAATTCCAAATTTATAGTTCAGTTCCTCTTTGGGCGAGTTGCGCCAAATTTATCACCCAAAACCTTCAAAGAGATCACCTAAAGCATCGACAAATAGCAATAAGTCTTATGAAATTTGGAATAATAACAACTCATTTAGCTAAAATTCTACTGTTTAGATGGCGGTGGCTTCATCTACAAATATGTCAACAGCTCTCACACAAAAATGGGTTTTCGCCTTTGTCAGAGATATTTATTGACCTCAGTCAACCTCATCATATTTGAGGAAATATTCCCTTTTAGAAATTTAGAAAAAGATACTGTTGACAAATAGGGACGTAAATTATGGAAATTGGCGACACCAAATCAGAATCATTTGCATTAATCGAAAAGCTAAATGAAATTGGGATTGCGCTATCGGCGGAGAAAAATACGCCTAAGCTTTTGGAGATGATTTTGAGGGGTGCAAAAACAATTTTAAATGCTGATGCTGGAACGCTTTATCTTGCGACTGAGGATAAGAGATATCTGCAATTTGAAATTATGATGAATGACTCCCTTGGCACTATTCTCGTATCTAAGCCAAATGAGCCGATCCCCTTTCCTGCCTTACCTCTCTATGATGATCATGGCAAACCTAACGAGACAATGGTGGCAGCCCGCGCCGCGCTTGATAAAAAAACAATTAATATCCCTGATGCCTATGTTGCGGAGGGGTTTGACTTTGCAGGGACTAGAGCCTTTGATACGAGAACGGGCTATCGATCGCAGTCATTTCTCACCTTGCCGATGCTCAATCATGAAAATGAACTGATTGGGGTATTGCAGTTAATTAATGCTAAAGATCCAGAGACGAATAAGATTATTGAATTTTCGCAAATCTCCCAACGCATCGCGGAATCCTTAGCATCCCAAGCTGCGATCGCTTTAACTAACAACAAGCTAATCGGTCAGTTTCGTGAGCTATTTGAATCGTTTATTAATCTCATGTCTGAGGTGATCGATAAAAAATCGCCCTACAATGGCGCACACTGTCGCCGCGTCCCCAATTTAACGATGATGATCGCCGATGCAGCTTGTAAGGCTGACTATGGCATTTTTAAAGATTTTGCCTTGGATGAAGACGAACGCTACGAATTACGAATTGCTGGATTGCTGCACGATTGCGGTAAGGTGACTACCCCTGTCCATGTGATTGATAAGGCAACAAAATTAGAGACTATTTTTGATCGCATTCATTTAGTGAATACACGCTTTGAAGTGCTGAAGCGGGATGCGGAAATTAGTTTTCTCAACCAAAAAATTGCAGCGATCGAATCAGGTAATCTCAGCATCATTCCCGATCTCGAAGCAGCTTTGCAACAAAAACTAGCCCAATATTCTAGCGATCAGGATTTCCTACGAATTTGCAATATTGGCGGAGAATTCATGCGCGATGAATACAAAGAAAGACTCCAGCAAATTGCTAAATATCGATGGATTGATCCCCAAGGCGTAGAGACAAATTTCCTCACTGACAATGAAGTTTATAACCTGAATATTTCAAGGGGAACACTGACTGCGGAAGAGCGCAAAATCATTAACGATCACATTGTTGTTACGATCGAAATGTTGGAGCAATTGCCCTATCCTCGTAATCTCCGTCGTGTGCCTGAGTATGCGGGTGGGCATCATGAGCGCATGGATGGTAAGGGATATCCTAAAGGCTTAACCCGCGAGCAAATGTCTCTGCCTGCCAGAATGATGGGAATTGCCGATATCTTTGAAGCTCTTAGCGCAAAAGATCGTCCCTATAAGAAGGGTAAAACCTTGACCGAATGTCTTCATATCCTCGGGAAGATGAAGATAGACAATCACATTGATCCCGACCTGTTTGATCTATTTGTCAGCGAAAAGGTTTATTTACGCTATGCCCATGAATATCTCGATCCCGATCAGATCGATGAGGTAGATGAAAATAATATCCCCGGGTATACACCACCTTTTGCTTATTTTTTCGGTACTAGTTAAGGGAGGTGCATTAAAATAAAGAATTGATTTTTTGTGGTGTAGCTTTGTCGAGCCATAACAATTAGGTTATTTATTAAATCGCAGAAACCTAATTTTTTGCCATATTTTTTACCATAAAAATGAGACGATGGAATGCGCTTTGCGTGGTGCATTGCCCCCCCAAAGCATTGTTGCTCAAAATTTTTCAAGAATTTGATTTTGTACTTACTTATGTTCGCTCAGTTTCGCTCTCAATATCCACAGGGGCGCATCCAGACTGAGATGCTCCCTAAAATTGATGGTCTTCATGCTTTTAGGGCGATCGTGTCTCAAGGTGATGCGATCATGGGCACGGCTACGGCTGTTGATAGCGATCTGGAGATAGCGGAAGATCGGGCAGTGAAGCGTGCTTTGACGATCGCAGGGATTGCCTTTGATAATGGGTTTGATAGTAACTATGGCAACTATGCAGGGCGATCGCCGATTTTGACACAGGTTTCCCGTGAGCCTGCGTCGGTCAATTCGTTACCCTCCGCAAATTTAAATAATCTAGGCAGTTTAGGGGCAGGACACCACACAACAACACATACGATTCAATCGGAACCAGCCCTAGAATATGCCAATGAATATGGGGCGAATGACTATACCGATGATAGTTTGCAATATGCGTCTATCGAGCCGCCTAGTAGATCCCACGAAGAAATCCTAACTCGCCCTTCTGACCCTGTCCCCACGCCCAGTAAATCGTCCACTCCGACGATCGCACCAGAGCCAATTGATCTATCCGATGCAATTTCTAAAATTGATGTGGAGATGGATCGACTTAATTGGACAAAGACACAGGGGCGTGATTATTTAGTCCGTACCTTTGATAAAAAATCTCGACAGCAATTAACCAATGATGAGTTATTGCAATTTCTCAGCCATCTCAAATCCTTGCCAACGCCCTATCGTCAACCAGCCAATAATGACGATTTCTTCTAAATTGGAGCTTCAAATAAATAGACGGGCATAATTATCTATAGGATGTGCTAGTAAGATGCGACCTATTCTCTAAATATGCAGAATATGCTCTTAGTCTCTTGCAGATAAAAAATGTCGCACCAAAGTTATCTAGCTTCGACTTCGCTCAGCTAACGTTGGCTGAGCGGAGTCGAAGCCACAGGTACTTTAATTAATAGCAAGTCCCTTACAGCAACTTGTCATCGATCAAAAAGCAATAAATTTTGAGAAAGTGTTGTTTTATGACACTTTCTCAAAATTTATTGGGTTTTACTGAAGCGCAAAGCACTGTATGCTTTGCGTATTTTGATTAATCCCAGACATTCCGCCATAATGAAATCTCTTAATTTTCAAGAAGAACTGAGCTTACTCATCCGTGCCAAATGCCCGATTATTTATGTCGTGACATGGGAAGAAGAGCGTGCGGAGAGGGCGATCGCCCAAGTTGCTCAAGAATGTAGCCCACCACGGCAAATGCTCTATTACGATTTGGTGCGGGGCTTTGAGCATAATCAGGAGGGTAAAAATAATTTATTACAAGCTTTGCAGGTTGTAGAAAATGGCGATCGCCAAACAGCTAGTATTTATGTCTTTCGCGATCTGCATCGTCGCTTAGCCTCACAACGTCTTGATGAAATTTTTGTGCGTCAACTGCGAAATCTCTATCGTAGCTTTCGCAATACGCGCAAGACTTTGATTCTACTTAGTCCGCTTCTGGAAATGCCCTCTGAACTTGAAGAACAGGTGGCAGTCCTCTATTTCCCTTTACCTGAAAATAAAGAAATCCGTAATATTATCGAGCAGATGATTCCTGCTGAACAGTTGCGCTTGGCAGGGAATAGCCTCGACCAACTGGTGAAAGCTTGCATGGGGATGACACGCGATCGCATTTGTCACACATTATCTAAATCCATCGTCCAGAAGCATTATTTGAATGAATCAGATATTGATCGCGTCCTCCTTGAAAAACAAAAGCGGATTCGCCAAACAGAGTTCTTAGAATTTTTCACACCCAATGAAACCTTAGATAGTATCGGTGGTTTAGATAATTTCAAGCTGTGGCTAATGCAGCGTCAGTTAGCCTTTTCCGATGAAGCAAGAGCCTATGGTTTACCGAATCCAAGGGGGGTTTTGTTATTAGGGATTCAAGGAACGGGGAAAAGTCTCTGTGCTAAAGCGATCGCCAATCTTTGGCGTTTACCATTGTTGCGGCTAGATGTGGGGCGTTTGTTTGGTAGCTTAGTGGGGCAGTCTGAAAGCCGTACTCGTCAAACGATTCAGCTAGCTGAAGCCCTTGCACCTTGTATTCTCTGGATTGATGAGATTGATAAGGCTTTTGGGGGAATTGCTAATAGTATGGGGGATTCGGGAACTAGTCAGCGTGTATTGGGAACCCTATTAACTTGGATGCAGGAGAAATCTAGTCCTGTATTTGTAGTAGCAACAGCAAATAATATCCATGCTCTCCCCCCTGAACTCCTGCGAAAAGGCAGGTTTGATGAATTGTTCTTTATCAATTTACCAACCTATGAAGAGCGCAAGGAAATTTTTCAACTCCATTTGAAAAGATTTCGTCCAATGGAATTGAGAAACTTTGATATTGATAAAATGGCTTCTATCTCGAAGGAATTTAGTGGTGCGGAAATTGAACAGGCAATTGTAGAAGGAATGTATCGTGCCTTCCATGAACAAAGGGATGTCACTACTGAAGATATTATTGGCGCAATTAAAGAAACCTATCCCTTGGCTAGTACTGCAAGAGAACAGATTAGCTTTATGCAGGCATGGGCAACTCAAGGAAGGGCGAGAAGTGCTTCGCGTGGCGAAAATAATTCACGCGGTGAAATAGTTAATCAGGGGAATAATAATTCCAATAGCTCTAGCAATAGTGCCACTAATAGCTCAAGAGATATTAGTGTGATTAAGCAGGCAACTAAAGCTGCGATCGAGAAGTCAATTGACTTGTCCATGTCAAAAACCAGTGATCTGGCAACTACTAAGCGTCGTCCTCTACCACCTCCACCTCTGCCTCAAATTAAATCAACCTCAGACTCATGACTCCCCATTCCGCCACATCCTTTGATAACCCAGATTTGCCACAATTGCAGGCAATTAAGGCGCATTTGGATTTAGTGTTGCTTGCCTTAGAGTCGTTGACGGGTCTGGGTTCCGATGAGATGTTGGCGGTTGCCGAAAAGCTTGGTTTAGAGGAGATTTTAAGCGATCGCATTACTCTTTGGCGGTTGCGACAGGCTAGCCCTCTTCGCAAGGGGAAGGGACGTAAAAAGTTAGATGTGGATGAAGCGAGGGCAATGACTCTAATCAGTTGTACCCTAGCTGCCCAGCAACAATTTGCCATTCGCAATGCCGTAGCCCAGCTAGAAAAATGTACGGCTCTCAAACGTCCTCCCTATCGCGAGCCTATCCTCGGTGACTATCTTGATCGCTTTAATACGCTGTATCAAGAACGGATGGCAGAGGAGGAGCAAGCAAAACCTGACGCAATTCAGAAATTAGCGTTAAAATTACTAATAGATCTACTTTTTTACAGTTCCCAAATCGGATCGCGCCGCCTTTGGGTTGCCCTATTCGAGCGAAGCCAGAGTGGTTAGTTTTTAGTATTATGAGCTACTCCCCGTCAGAATCAAATATCTTCAGTCGTCGCTATGAACTGCCAACCTGCTTACTAGAGGTCTGGACAGAGCGATCGCCTTTATCTGACTGGCAAGCGCAAATTGTGGCTCAGAATTTACGCTTTTGCTTGCAGCTCGCGAATAGTCGCAAAGTAATTAAAGGCAATCAACAGCAAATTGCGAATCTCATTGAGGCTGTAACTAGCTATTGCGATCGCTGGTTAGCTCAGGATGATTTTGAAACCCTTGATCATGTGATTGAAATTCCGAAATTATCAAGACTAAAACTAACAACCTTACAATTATTTGATCTTTATGAAAGTATCGAACTCTGTGCCAATGAGTTTGTAATTTTGCCGAATGTGTTGCTAGAGGTACGTCGCCTCAATCTCAATTGGCTCAAGATTATGGCAGGGGTGATCGCCATTGTTGGAGTCAGTATTGGTGCAATCCGTCTGATTTCTCCTCCCTTTGGTGAACAACCTAGTTATCAAATTGCCTCTACCCCCAATGCGGCTCCCCCTGAGCAGGCTGCTGCACCACCTGCCGTTAGCTCAGATAATAAATTAGATAAGGCAGAAAGTTCTGCTAAAGTTGTGGGTTCATCAAAGTCGGCAAATCCTGCAACTCCGAACTCAGCGATCGCACCTGCTCCTAAATCTGCACAGGAAATCAATCCTGTGGCGAAACCTCGTGAGAGAACAGATAAAGTAGCGATCGCTCCTGAACCAATCAATAGCCCGATTGGGAATGTAGATCGTTATCGCCAAGGCTCTACCGCAGGTTCTACTGCGATGAATGATGGTATGACCGCAGCAAAGACTGCACCACAAAGGCGATTGGAACTACCCAATAAAGATACCTTGCAAGCTCCAGTTAGTGCTGAGGCTGCAAAACCTGCTCCTGCTCTTTCCCCATCTACTAAACTGTCAGTCCCTGCGGCCGCATCCCGTGCTGCTAATAGTGATATGGCTACAACTGCTAATATCAAAATTTTGCAAATTAAATCTGAAGTCCCTAGTGACATAACTACGGATCTAGTACGTTACTTACAATCCCAACGTATTACCATTCCGACCTCTGGAACAATCTCTCTCGATCTTGAGATTAATGGCGATCGCATTAGCAATATATCAACCTATAGCCAAAACTCGACATTAAAAGATGGTAATGCGATCGCTGAATTAGAAAATATTATTCGCAAATGGCGATCGCCTAGTTCCACGACAGGAAAAGTCAATTTAATTTTACAGATACAAAATTAATAAGCGCTCTTTTGGCGAGCGTTTGTTAACCATCGATAATTTTGCATGGTATTGATATATCTTCATTCTGTTTATAGACAGCATCCCTTCTATAGCAATCCTAAATGAGTTGAGAGAGGCTTCGACTTCGCTCAGCCATCGTATCCCGATGGCTGAGCGAAGTCGAAGCCCTATTTTTCTCATAAATGATTTAGGACTGCTATATCAGGTAAGAGGCTCTGTAAGGAATGATCGCAATGATTTTCGGAATTCAGAAGATAGGTATTGTGCTTGTAAAGGCTGCCAAATTTGCCAAAATACATTCGCATCTTCTTGGATTGCCTGCTCAATGCTGGGAAGTACCTTATCTAAACTTTCCTTTAATGTAGTTTCAAGAAAATTACGGAGAACTACATGATCTTGGAGTGTTCCCAAAATTTCTTGGATCTGCTTAAACTCTTGAACTCTTTCACGATATGATTCTGCATAGAAATCAGCAAAAAATTCTGACTGATAACGCACTCCTTTAATTTGCTTGCGTAGATCGTGCAAAAAATGACTGAACTTCCTTAATTGTTGATGTAATTCGTCAGAATTCTCAAATGGGATTAAAGAGACTGTACCTGTTTGTATCGTTGTCCCAACTAGCCATCCTGAATGGATAAAAAGCTGGCAAATCAAAGGTAGTAGTAAATCTGGCAAGATTTCTAAGACTGGTAAATCCCCAATTTTTGTATAGGTGGGTTGGGCTAGCCAATCTTGCATAGATTGCTTGAGAGTTTGGTAACGATCGCTTTTCAAGGTTTTCTTTAATTTCAGAAAGCTCTGACCTCGTTTCTGATGTAAATGATGAATTACTTTCTCAAACTTAGCTTGCTCTGAATTCTGCAATAGAGGCTGATAGCGCGTGATCAGATCTTGCTTTAGGACATCTAGATCCCTTGTCTCTCCTAAAATCCTAGCGATTTTGCCAATTGAGGAATTATTTACTCCTTGGGGTAGGGCGATCGCTTTGCCAAATACTTGAATAGCTGTTCTAAAACGACGCATTCCTACTCGCATCTGATGCAAAGCTTCAGGATCTTGATCTTGGAAAACTTCTTCCTCTTGATCAACAAATCTCTGAAAGCTTTGCTGGATGATATGGTAGGCATAATCACTAACTAGTAGCGATCGATCAAACTGAGTTTCTTTCATACAATTTGACCTTTTTTAGTTTCTAAAGAGTTTTAGCCTGTTCAGGTCTAAAATGGTTCAGAGAAATTTTTAAAAGCGGGGCTTATCTAAAATTTAAAAAATTTCTTTGGTTTTAAATGCAGGATAAAGTGTTGTAATAATTGCGAAACAAAATATTAAAGATGTGATGATGTAATGCTCAGAATCTATTACATCGTCATATCTTTAGGACTAATCAAAATTAGTTTAAGCAATTACGCCAGTTCAATTCCGCAGCTAAAAAAATCGCGTTAACGTAAACTTTTTGATTATCCTTATCAACTCCAGACACAATCCAGTTAATAACTCTTCCATGCTGTTTTAGCTCATCTTGAATCGCTTGATAGAGCGTTGAAACTGTGTAGTGATTATGCATGTCAATTTCGAGTTTGAGTAGCTGCGTATCCATAACTAATATCTCCAGCAACGATAGGACTAGCAAATCTATAGAATGAAGCCTCAACTGACTAAGAATACAATGCTTATGATTTTGGTGTTTTAGGAATTGATGAATTTATATTTGGACATCATCTAAACCAATAATTTTTCAACGATAAACTGTATTATTCTGTAATACAACTAATGTGATTGAGAATACAGGTATTACATCAATATCGAATTAAATTTAAGTATATGATAACGCTTATAAAAGTTGTTTATTAAATAGTTTTCTTTATTTAACAAATTAATTACAGAGATAGATGAGACAAATCAAAACCCAAAATAAAAGTGGCGCTTTGCGCCACTTTTATTTTGGGTTTTATGTCCTAAGCAACCCCAAAAGCTGTGGCGCACGCGTAGCGTGCGCCACAGCTTTTGACTCTGGTTTTTAATTATGCCCAGCTACTTATAAAAATTGCTAAAGCTGAAAATCAAGAATTAAGTTGGAAAATAAAACTGACTTTATCACCCTTGCCTAGAGAAATGCGATCGCCTGCTCTGAGCTTATGACGATTGCCCGCAGGTAGGGGCAAGTTATTGATATAAGTTCCATTAGAGCTACCCGTATCTTCAAAATAAAAAGATCCACCCTCGGTGCGAATATCCGCATGAATCCGCGAAACAATATCAGAATCAGGAAAGCCAGAGACATCTATATCAGGTGGAATTACCGTATTGGGCTTGCCGATATGCACAACAGGTAAATGGGGAGGAATTTCAATAGTTAGGTTGGTCTGTACATGGAGCAACGAAGCAGCAAATTGCTGTAACTGAGTTTTTGGGCTTACAGATGCAGGAATATTTGCAGGAGCAGTACTTGGCTCAACAGCTACAAATAGTTCTTCCTCGTGAATATTGGGAGCAGTTTGTACCTCTTGGCTATTCGCGGCTAAGTTTGCCGCAGCATTGCCTTCAGTTGTCTCGTCGGGTAGAGAATTAGACATAGCGCTTGAAGTGGGGATTACAGGGAAAATTTCAGTTGACAGATTGATGGATGGCGATGGATCGGTTGTGCCGCTTCCTAAATTAACTTCTGGCGGATGACTCCCAACCTTAGCTGTACTCAAATTAAATCCACAATGACCACAAAACTTCGCATCCGATAATACTGTTGCATTACAGCTAGGACATTGCACGCTTTTGACAATGGGTAATGGAGTAAAGCAGGCTTCACAGTTTACCGCTCCGTCAGGATTGGAATGAGCACAGTTAGGGCAGGTGATCATAAGAGCAACTTAAATAAATAAAACTTGAAGGAAAACTGACAACAGGAAAGAGAAAGAAATTTCTGTAGCAATTTCTATGTATTAGGCTCGGGCGGTGCTTGCAGTACAGTTTTGGAAGCAATTCGTGTCTTTTTGCGATCGGCTTCACTGAGGAATGTACCTGATTGTAGACGGGTAGCGTTATTCTGCAAGATTGTCGAGGCATTATGATCACCCATTTGCAATGCGGTTTTTGCCGCAGACTGCAACATTGTTGCTGCACCAGTACGATCGCCTTCTTGCAGTTTTTGTTCCGCAAGCTGAGTCTGTCGATATTTGGCTAGAGCCAATACATAATTTTGTACCTGTGGATCGACCTGAGGATTAAAGTCTTGAACTAGCTCGGCGGCGATCGCCACAGATGGTGAGAGCGTATTAACTTGTCCTTGCGAGGGTATGTCATAACGGACTTGAGCGGACAAAATAGGAATTTCTGAGCTATCTGGATAACTCGTAATATAGCTAGCAGGGCTGATGTAGAGATTAAATAGCACCACTCGTTCCACATCAGTCATCAAATCTCCCAACCTGACAATAATGGCATCACCTTCGGTTTGATAGGATAGCTCGATGGTGTCTGGGGCAACTTGGGCGATCGGCTTTAATTCGGCAAGCCTGACATGGGGGGCAAGTTGCAAAATTAAATGGGCATTGGTCAAGCCGATCGCTTGAACACGCCTTAATAATTTCTGAAATTCTGCTCCAGCCGCTTCAGGTGATGGAATATATGCCATTGCGCCACCACCAGCATCAGCAATACGTTCTAGCACATCCTGATTCCAGCTATCACCAAAACCGAGACTATGTAGAGTCATGTTGTATTCTGTGGCTAAGCGTGAAAACTGGAAACAGCGTTCATTATCCCCATGCTCATTTTCGCCATCCGTTAACACGAATAGCTGACTTACAGTGCCATCTTTGCCCTTACTGGTTTCTTGTAAACCCAGTTTAATACCGTCATCAATGCAAGTCCCCCCTGATGCTTTGAGGGATTGAATCTTCTCTTTGATGGAAGCGATCCGCTCAACTAGCTGATTTTCCACTACGACCTTAGCCTTATGGTCAAAGCCAATTACACTAATGCGATCCTGTGGATACATTTGATCGACTAGATCTTGGGCAGCGCGTTTGACCGTCTCTAGCGGCTGTCCCCCCATGGAACCACTATGATCTAGTACAAGACACAGGTTTAAAGGAGCATTGCTGCTAGTACTAGAAGAGCTAGCGGATACAGCGATCGCTAATTGGCGCTGACTACTGCCTTGATGGCTATCGAGATGGCGATCGCTTAACTTACAGGTCAGGTTTACGCTCATTTAAGCTTCTATCCCTAGAATTTCACAGGACTTTTCTAAAATTTCATCAGGGTCAAAGGGTTTAGTCATATAAATATCTGCCCCAACATCCTTACCCCGATCGCGATCGAACTCTTGCCCCTTAGCAGTCAGCATAATAATGTAGACATCGCTTAAGCTGGCATCACTTTTGACGGTTTGACATACTTCATACCCATTCATCTTAGGCATCATGACATCTAAGAAGACTAGGTTCGGTTTTTCCCTCTGAATTACCTCTAGTGCTTCTACACCATTGGTTGCGGTTAATAGCTCTACGTCATAATCTTCCAACTCTTCCAAGGTTTGCTCTAACAGCAAACGAATGTGAGGCTCATCATCAACGATTAATAGCTTCTTAGACATTTTAAAGACTTTGAGGTTTCTCAAAACTAATGTATCACTTACAGCGCTTTGCGCTCAAAAATAATCTGTTTGACCTGATTAACTAATGCAATTGACTATGACAATTTGTCTTGGTTCCTGAATACAGTAATTTACATTTTCTTAAAACCCCAATAAATTTTCAAAAAGCTTGCTTTGCAAGCTTTTTGAAAATTTATCTATACGACATAAAACCTAAATAGACTGTAAGTAATGTGAGTTTGGAAAAATTTAAAATAGGCTTTGAGAGAGGGTTTGCGTAGCAAACCCTCTCTCAAAGCCCGAAATCAAAAGCCTTGCTTAGCAAGGCTTTTGATTTTGGGGTTGTAAAATTTGCAAGCTTAACTCGAACTGAAGTTAAGTACTAGTAAATAACTTCAAAAATTTCTACTAAATTCTTTTTACCTTTGACGGGTAAAGTTCCAAACTCGCGAAATTGAAAACTGGACTGTGTTGCTTCATAAACACTACGGGTTACTAAAATTTGTCCTCCTTGCGCCAAGCCTTGCAAACGTGAAGCAATATTCATCTCATCGCCGATCGCAGTGTAGTCCATATGTTGTGGTGAGCCGATATTACCCACAATCACATCTCCAGAGCTAATCCCAATCCCTGTAATAAAGTTTTCCCGAATCCAATCAATCGGCAATTCTTTGATACGCTTTTGCATATTAATCGCGGCTGCGATCGCCCAATATTCCCGATCGGCGATCGCCGAAGGTGCACCAAACATTGCGACGATCATATCGCCTACAAACTTATTGACTGTTCCCTGATTCGTAAAAATCACATCCACCATTTGGGTGAAATACTCATTCAAGTATGCGACTAGTTGCTCTGGCTCTAGTTCTTCACATTTCGTTGTGAAATTGCGAATATCGGAAAACAACATAGCAATTCTTCGCTTACTCGTGGTGAGGGACACTTCACCTGCATCATTGATGACAGCTTGAGCAACCTGAGGTGAGAGGTATCTTTCTAAATTGTTTTTGATTCTCTCTTCTTGCAGTTTGCTTTCATGGAGTAAGGCATTCTCAATGGCTCCAGAAGCTTGAGTGACCAATGCAGTAAATAACTTAAGATCTTGAGATGTATAACTAATAGGCTCGGAATTACTGATATTGACGACACCTAAACTGCGATCCTTAGTGAGAATTGGTGCACAAATTAACGCATAGGAGTGATTCTCATTAACGATGATATAGCGTGGGTCTTTAGTAGCATCATTAACTAATTCTGGTTTGCCCGTGGTAAAGACATACCCTGCAATTCCTTTATCAACTGCAAATTTTAAACTTCCTATCCGTTCAGCAGTACCTTTAGCCGCAATGATCTCTAGCGAATTATCGTGCTGATTATGGAGCATAACCGATGCACTAGTACATCTGATCAACCGACTCGCTTCCTCTATTACTAGAGTCCCGATTTCCTTAACATCTAGGCAGCTAGACATTTTACTAGCGATCGTATAGAGCAGACTAATCTCTCGATATTTATCTAGAGCATCTGCTGCAAGGGTTTTTCTTTCAAACTCACGCTTAACTATATAGTTTAAAAAATCAGCAACCTGCTTAGTCTGTTCATTTCCAATTACCCAACCTAATACTTCTTCATCCAGTAAAATTGGAACCTTGGTGACATTACTTGGATAGTCATAAGCGTGATTAAATTCAGCTTGTGATGACTTATTTACTTCTATGCCAAGGTCTGCAACTAGGACTTTCCCTTTTTGATCTTGAATCGTGATTGGGGAAGTATGTGTTGTAATTAATCCTCTCAATAGGGACAATACTTCTCCTTTTAGAAGAATCTTGCTGAGATTGATGGATGGCATAGGTTAAGAATTGTATAGTTATGACGTTGAAAACTAGTGCCGCTTGGTGCTGCTTGTCCTACTTATCATCATAATAACTAACAAAATAGAATCAATCGCCATAATGCTGAGAAAGCAGATATAGCTCAAGTGAATTACGAGTTTGTTTCCCCGCCGAAGGCGGGGAAACAAACTCTCCCATAGCATTTTGGTTGTTCGTTATAGTACTGCATTGATTCTTACAAAGCTTTGCACTCAAAACCAAACCAAGAGATTTTTTAAAAGTGTTGCTTTGCAGCACTTTTAAAAAATCTCTTGGTTTGGTTGATCGATAGTTACTCTAGGATTGCCGTGAATAGATTGCTTAGGATAAATAGCTGAATTTTGATTGGGAAAAGGTTTATTGAGCTTACCTTTGCTAGACTGAGGTTAACTCTTGAGACATAAATAAATTAAGGAATCGGGTAAGTTTAATATGCCTTACTCAGCAGAGATCAGTCGTCGCCAACCTAGTTGTTTTCTTTTTCTAATCGATCAATCAGGATCGATGGCAGACGCATTTTCTAGTGAAAGTGCAAGTAAGGGAACAGCCAAAGGCGCAAATGAAAGCTTACACAAAACTAGTGAACCGATCCAAAAAGCTCAGGCTGTTGCCGATGCGGTCAATCGTTTGCTTGACTCTTTAGGACAGCGCTGTGTTAAAGGTAATGAGATTTACGATTATTTTGATGTGGGTGTCATTGGTTATAACAGTGAAGTTGCCTCAGCGCTCAATGGTATTGCTGGCGATCAGGTGATCGCGCCCATTGGCAAAATCTACGAAAATCCAGCCGAATTGGAGAAACGCGCTCAAAAATTACCCGATGGAATGGGTGGTTTAGTTGAAGTTTATAATGACTTTCCGATTTGGTTTAAGCCTGTAGCAAGTGGTGGTACAGCGATGTGCAGCGTATTTGCGATGGCACGACTTTTGTTAGAGGAATGGATTGAAAAACATCCGAATAGCTATCCACCAACGATTATCAACATTACCGATGGCGAATCGACGGATGGTAATCCCACGGAAGAGGCGATGCATCTCAAAAAATTGGGTACTTCCGATGGTTCTGTTCTGCTATATAACATTCATCTATCTGCCGAGTATACTCAGCCAGTTTCTTTTCCCAATACTGTGGAAGTATTGAGCGATCCCTATGCTCGGTTAATGTTTGAACTATCAAGTCCTCTTCCCTATGCTGCCCAAAAAGCGGCTGAGAAAGAAGGTTATAAAATTGCGCCTGATGCTAGAGCTTTTATGTTTAATGCTGATCCTGTCAAGTTAATTCAATTTCTCGATATTGGCACTCGGACTGAAAATCTCAGATAAAAACGCGGCGCATTGCGCCGCGTTTTTATTTTTTATATCAATTATCTCAATGGTGCAAGTATTGTTGCCGTAACTGGTACAACGCCAACTTCATCGCTATTTAGTGCGATCGCTGCGGCATGGGATAAATCGAGACTGCGATCGCCCACGTAGGGACCGCGATCATTGATTCTCACAACTACAGATCTACCATTTTGGCGATTAGTAACTTTGAGGTAAGTGTCAAAAGGCAAGCTGGGGTGAGCAGCCGTAAAATCCTGTTGTTCAAACTGTTCTCCTGAAGCAGTCTGTCTACCTTGGAAATAAGGACCATACCAAGAAGCAATACCATCAATTTTTTCGTTAGTAACTGTTAATTGATACATTTGCTTTTGGGCTTCAACGAGAGTCATTGGCTCTGCCCCAGCCGCAACTCTGAGATTATTAATCCATTGGGTTAGACTCAGCGAAGGATTCACCACTTCGGATTTAGGAATTCTAAATAGGATTGTATTTTTATATTTACCAAGGTATTCGCCATTCACTACCAATGGCTCAAGTTGCCTGGGATCAAAGTCAGGTGTGTTGAGAATAACAGCAAGTTTAGCTGTAGCGATCGCTGCTCTAGGCAAGTCTTTAACCTCAAAAGTAGGCTGCTGATTGACCGTAATTATCCATTCATTAGCGGTCTTTGCCTGAAATTCGATGATGTATTTGGGTTTAGCATCATTTGAGGGTTTTTGACTCGATTGTTTATTTGTCGAGGATTGCTCTGGCGAAATTTGATTGAGATCATAGTTGATTTTATTGTCAGCTAGATCTGCCGCAAATATTGGAGATGTGACGCTAGAAGCTAATGAAATCAAGGATATTGCCCATAATTTAGATAAACTAGACATAGATTGTAAATATTATTAAGCAAAGATGTTCGTTAAAAAAATCAGACTGTAGATAATAAGAAAACATTTATTTTGAATTTCCCAAATAAGTGTTTTGGGATAACAATTAGGAACAAATTAAATGATCTCTTTTTTGAAAAAATTGCATCTAAAGCCAGAAAAATGTTTAAGTATAATTACTGTTGTTTTAACCTACGATATTAGCGGGGATCATAAATCATCCTTTAGAAAGATATAAAAATAGGATTATTCTAATTACTGCAATACTTCAGTTAAAACTTGTTAAACATCCCTTCCGTTATCGTATTTAACTGCTTAATAATTATTGATATATAATGATTGAAGCCTATATTTATTGGTCGTTTAAGTCTTTGGCATTTCTATAATTTATGACTGCTAAACGAACCCATCATCTATATCAAACCCACAAAATTAAATTTGTCTTAAATTTGTAGGCTGCTTATACAAAAATTGTGGGTTATTTGCGTAAGTAGCTTGGCATAATTAAAAACCAGAGCCAAAACCTGTGGTGCACGCGCAGCGTGCACCACAGGTTTTGGGGTTTTATTATTTAATTGCACCTGCCTACTTAGTTAAAGTTTTTGTCAAAAGCCACTCAATCTTTTGCACATGATTTTGCGATCGCTGCAAATTAATGTTTTTTACAGCAAGTCAAGCAATTTTGCGGATGTATAGTCGATTTTTTGTTGATACCTTATTGTAATGTCTCGGATAATTCCTCTATAGCGTGGATTGCTAACTCAAACTTGGCAATACCCGCTATTTTTATTAGCACTAAATTTCAAGGGACAAAATGTTTTGCTGCTAAGCTTGGGGCTTTGCTATAGCAATGTAGGAGATATCTAGGACAAATCAAAACCCAAATAAGTGAAGGCGGCACGAAGTGCCGCCTTCACTTATTTGGGTCTTATGTCCTAAGCAAAACTTACATTGCTATGTTAATTGAAGTACCTGAGGCTTCGACTCCGCTCAGCCAACTTTAGCTGAGCGAAGTCGAAGCTAGATAACTTTGGTGGGAGATTTTTCTATCCGCAAGAGCCTTATGGCATGTAGAGAGAGCCATTGGGCATCGTTGCACCCTTGAGTTTAACGTTGGTTAGCTTGACCATTATTTTTTCGCCAAAACCTACCTTTGCTCCAGTCAGGTTTGCACCACTTAAGTCTGCGCCACTTAGGTCTGCACCAATTAAGTTAGCTCCGCGTAGATCCGCATTTTGGAGATTAGCTTGGAATAGATTAGCTCTAAATAGATTTGCCCCTTGTAGATTTGCCCCTTGAAAGTTGACACGGTGGAGAAATGCATCGGTTAAGTCAGCATTACTGAGATTGGCATAGCTGAGATTCCTACCTTCAAGATATTTTTCGCGTAAATTTGCTCCACGGAAATCCGCTCCAGTGAGATCCGTCGTTTTAGGACTCTGTTGTGGCTCTGATGATGGATTACGTTGGGGCGGCTCAGGCTGGGGATGTTTACTGGTTTGCTGGCGTGCTTGATAAGACTGATAGGGTTGATAGGACTGAGATTGCGATCGCGATTGATAGGAATAATAACGTTCCGAAGTACGTTCCGAAGTGCGATCTGAAGTACGGTCTGCTGCTTTTTGTTGAGTATAGCCTTGAGAAGCACTTTGGTATTTACTGTGATATTTAGTTTGGTGTTGATGAGTTTGTTTATTTTGATGCGAATATCTTTGGGAACCTGATACTTTTTGTTCAGCAGCTTTTCGCAAGCTATCCCTTGCATGGTTAATTTCTTTTAGTTTTTCCTGTGCTTGTAGTTGTAGCTGCACATTCTCTCTGGGGATGCGATCGGGATGCCATTGCATAGCCAGCGCTTTATAAGCTTTGTTGACATCTTCTAAGGTCGCGTTAGATGTCAAACCGAAGAGTTGGTAGCATTGATCGATTTCCATAGTTTGTCGATTCCACAGCGACAGAGATTTTGATTTTACGCTGGCGATCGATCCCAAGTGTATCAAAACAGGCAAGTCATAAATGCCTCGGCAAATTTAATTCGTTAGATAGAGATACAACTTGGGATTTCTTAGTTTAGGCGAAATAGTCCAAAATCGCTTGATTAATAGTTTCTTCTCCATGCATATCTAGCTGTTTTGCCTCTGCTAAATCTGGAGGGAGGAAGGTTGCATTGAGAAATGACCAATCACCTTCATAAAACTCTTGGGGCGAAATAATCAAATGTTCTGAGTAGTTCTTTACTCCAGCTATTAGGGTTTCAGCCTCTAAAAATCCTTCACGGGTCAGACAAACAACGGGAACTCCAACGCGCAGAGCTTCCGCTAATGTGCCATACCCCGGTTTCGTGACGACACGATCGCATACCACCATCAGATCCACAGGACGAAGGCGATCGCAATTGGCTTTAGTCAAATTTGGTAGGTCAGGAGCGCCTCGATCAAAAGTGATAAATTGCCATTCGGGAAACTTAGCGAGATTTTGATAGGGAATCGATTGCAAACTCAACCCCCCAAAGGTGAGCAGAGCCGTAGGGCGATCGCCATCTAAATTAAATTTTTCACGTAAATATTCAGGGGAATGGTTCGGCTTTGCGCCAGTTAGTCCCACATTTTGAATATTGGGGAAACTAGTCATGGGTTCCGCAAAGGGTAAGCGAAATAGGCGATCGCAATGGCTGTAGTTTTCCGATAGGCGATCGGCAAGTTCTGCATACTTACCACCCCAATCACGATAGATAAAGTCCCAGCCAAAGTTGCCTGCCATCCAACAAGGAATCTTCGCTGCTTTGGCAATTTCCGTCAGCATGGGAGGAATATCCCCAAAAATTAAATCAACCTTGTTCTCTTGCAAAAATTTCACTTCTTTAGTAATTAAGTCTGCCTGTTGCTCGTGAATTTTTTGCCATGCCGCAAAGGTTGCTTCTTGATCAGTAACTAAACTATCTATCTGGATTACGCCCACATCAAACACTCGTTGATGGTAAATAAAATCACCTGCGATATATTCCTCCAATAACCAACGTGGAGCCGTCGTCGCAATGATTAACTTAATATCAGGCGATCGCTGTTGCAGATCAGCAAGGACAGCCGCAGTGCGCGTCGCATGACCAAAGCCATGATTGGTAATTGCAGTATATAAAATGGGCATGAATTTAGTTGAGCTGATTATTGTTAATGATTGAAATGTAATGATGTTTAATGCTAGGCACAGCACATTATCCTTTACATTTAGAGTTACTTAAACGGCGATCTCAAAGCGATTGCGCCCATTCTGTTTAGCTTGATATAGAGACGCATCAGCACGTTTAAACAATGAGTCAGTTGTATCATCTGGTCTTGATGTAGCAATACCAATACTAAACGTCACATGACCAACTTTTTCGTAAACCCATTCAGAATTTCGTTCGTATAGACGCTCGGCTAAATGACAGGCTGTCTGCAAATCAGTTTTCTGCAAAATCACGATAAATTCTTCGCCGCCCCATCTTCCTAATATGTCGGAATCACGAAGATTCTGACGCAAAAAATTGGCAAGACAGATCAGTACACGATCGCCAACATCATGACCAAAAGAGTCGTTAACTTCCTTAAAATGATCAATATCTAATACAAATATTGTTAGATGAAAATTTTCTATTTTTGCTAATTCCAGTAAATGATCGAGGGACTGAGTAGCAAATCTTCTATTTGTAATACCTGTGAGGTAGTCGGTTGTTGCCGCAACTGACATATTTTCAGCTTGAGTCTTTATTTGCACAAGTTGTTCTTTTAAAAGAGCTATTCCTAAAAGCATTAAGATATAAATTGGATGAGCAAAACAGACCACCATTGCTGTTAGATATATTTGGGTTGATGCTAAATCAGGAACATACTGAATGAACCTATACGAAACAATGGGGATGACTAAGGATGTATAAAACAAGCCTGAAGCGATAATAGCATTGCGAATTTCCAGCATAATAAATGCTGATATATAGACCATCGGTAGCCATTGTAAGAATGTGGCGACGCTATATAGATCGGCAATAAACAAAGGTAGACCAAAAAGCATTGCTTGAAAATCAACAAAGCAGTAGCTAGCAAAAGTAGTAAAGGTAATATACTCAACTTTTCTTAGGCTTTTGGGCTTTAGATGCAACCAGAATGCACTGATACCAAATACTGCAATCATGATTGGGTAAGCAATGCGATCTATTGGATTTATATGTGATTCCAATGCTTCTATCCACCATGTTCCTACGATCGCTAAAACGGCAAAGGTTAAAAATACCTTCATCAAAATGGCCTTGAGATCGTAAAGCGATCGCAGATATTTGGGTTTGATTCGATCCATAGAAATCGCACAAAGTATCAGTTTAAGCAACTGCTTAAAATTCTCAAATATATCAAGATGAGATACTTTAATTAAAATAAAAAAATATATTGTGTTGAAGATGCTGCTTTTCTAAACTTTCAACAAAAATATAGTGATTAAGCCCAGTTTCTTATTCTTAACGTCAGTTTGGGTTAAGCTGATAAATTTTAAAAGCCCCAAAATAAAAGCCTTGCTAAGCAAGGCTTTTATTTTGGGGCTTTGAGAGAGGGTTTGCGTAGCGACCCCTCTCTCAAAGCTCGTTTCAAACTATCCTGAACTCGCGTTATTCTTAACTGCGGCGAGAATTTCATATGTCACAAATGGCGAAAAATGGTAAGAAATGGCAAGCACTTATTACCATTTTCCGCGTTCATCAAACTGACGTTCGTTGATTAGGGATTCATTAACAGGTTGTTGCAAAATTGGCACAGCAGAACTAACCGCCACTTGCTCAGCCGCAGTCAAAATTTTAGATTCCGTCATTGTTTCAGATTCAGAATTTGCTTCACTGCTATCTGATTCTGAGCCACGTACACTGACAAGATAAATACTCGTTAGCGTCAAAATCACACCAATCCATTGCACTAAAGTCAGATTTTCACCAAGAAAGAGACTGCTAAACATCAGCGCAAATACTGGTGTCGAGAAGGTCAGAGCGCTCAAGGTGGTCAAACTTCCTGACGATGCAAAAAAGAAAAATAATCCATAGGCGATCGCACTACCCATAATCGCCATATAAGCCATGCCTAGCCATCCCCAAGCAGTCACATCTTGCCATTGATGCTGCTCGATCTGGTTAGAAATAAGTAATAAAGGTAAACCCCCAATCACCATATGCCAACCTGTCGCCATGACTGGATCGGCATAGCGCACTACAGGTCTAATTAAAATTGTGCCGATCGCCATGGATAGTGATGCACCGAGCATAAACCACTCACCAAGGGTAAATACTCCTGCCTCTAAAACTGTGCTGAAATCTCCGCTTAACAACGCAGTCATTAGTTCCGATGGTAAGCCAATTAAGCCAATGCCAATTACCCCTACAAATAAACCAAGGGTTGCACCGATACCAATTTTTTCGTTATACAAAACTGCTGCTAGTATGGCAACTGCTAGAGGTTGCGAGTCAATTAGCAATGATCCAAGCCCTGCATTAGTTCTTACTAATCCCTGTGCTAAGAATCCTTGAAACATAGTGCCATCGACTAATGCAAACAAACTAATCCATAACCATGCTTGCCAACTTTTGGGCTGACTTCTACCAAAATAAGCTGCGCCAAGAATTAGTAATAAACCTGCGGGAATTAACCTAACTGCCGCCATAAACATGGGACTAGTTTGTGGTAGCAAAGCCTTCATCACGACCATCGCCGTTCCCCAGAGGAAAAATGGCGCAATTATGAGGGGAGACTGACGGGTTAGCTCATTGGTACTGGATGGCGTGGATGAATGCATATATGGTAAATGGAATGCAAAGTTTGATTGCGAAGATGCTAAGAAGCATTAACAATACTATCTTGTTCAAAACCTAGAATTTTGAATCATAACCAACAAAGTGATGAGAATCCATCTAAAAGTAGAGGTTTAGAAGTAGCGGAAGCCGCACTCATCCTAATTTCTGCCGATAAGTTTGCAAAGATATTTCTTCATAAGGGACTTGCTATAGATTAAAGTACTTGTGGCTTCGACTGCGCTCAGACAACGTTAGCTGAGCGTAGTCGAAGCTAGATAACTTTGGTGGGACATTTTTTATCCGTAAGAGCCTAACGTCAGTTCGAGTTAGGCTTACAAATTTTATAGGTCAGAAATCAAAAACCTTGATTAGCAGGTTTTTTGATTTCTGGCATTGAGAGAGGGGCTGCGTAGCAGCCCCTCTCTCAATGCCTACGGTGTATTCGTTTTAAATTATTCCGAACTTGCGTTACCTACTGATGGCGATTGTTGGTGGGGCAAGTTAGTAGAATTCAGCGATTTATCATAAAAATTTGAACTTTTGTGAAGTGCTTACCCTGTCTAGGTTACGCTGATTTATGATCTTGCTTGATTCTTGAAAAGCTCTCTGGAAGAGGATTTGACGGATTTGATCAAGAATTGCGGCAATAAGTAATTAGAAAAAACTGCTCAAATCCCTATAAATTAACCGTTGTGTATATACACAAGTGGCAAGTTGCTATTAGAATGATCAAACAGAAGTCATAGTCAGTGCGGCTTTCACTAAAAGCGATCGCACAAATATTTCTTTGACATTAAACTCATACTCACAAATCATCTATATATTAAGGGGAAACCTATGAACAAAGGTGAACTAGTTGATGCTATTGCTAAGAAAGCTGCTGAGAAGGGCTTGTCAGTCAACAAAAAGACTGCCGATGAAGTTCTCTCAGCAACCCTTGAAGTAATCATCGATACGGTAGCTAGCGGAGACAAAGTAACTTTGGTTGGCTTCGGTTCTTTTGAAGCTCGTGATCGCAAGGCCCGCGAAGGTCGCAACCCTAAGACTGGCGAAAAGATGGAAATCCCCGCCACCAAAGTTCCAGCCTTCTCTGCTGGTAAGTCTTTCAAAGAACAAGTCAGTCCTCCTTCTGACTAATTCTGATCTCAAAAGAGGAAGCGCTTAGCGCTTCCTCTTTTTTTTGTTGACAAGTACTCAAATAAACTTAAAACTAGATGAAAGTTTAGAGCTTTCTAAAAAAATGACTACCATCCTGTCCAATCGGTATAAAGTTCTCCGAGTGCTTGGCTCAGGTGGATTTGGTCAAACTTTTTTGGCGGAAGATACACAAATGCCATCGCGACGTATTTGTGTGATCAAGCAACTCAAGGCGATCGCAAATAATCCAGAAATTTATCAAATTGTGCGCGATCGCTTTCAGCGTGAGGCAGCAACGCTCGAAACTTTGGGTAAAGATAATTGCCTTGTGCCAGAGCTTTATGCCTCATTTTGTGAAAATGATGAGTTTTATCTGGTTCAGGAATGGGTTGATGGAAAGGATCTGAGCGATCTTATTCATACTGAGGGATGTTTTACAGAGCTTCAGGTCAAGAAACTTCTGCTAGATCTGTTGCCAACCTTAGAGCATATTCACGATCGCGGCATTATTCATCGTGATATTAAACCTGAAAATATTATTTTAAGAACTAGCGATCGCTTGCCAGTACTAATTGACTTTGGGGCAGTCAAGGCAACGTTGGCAACTGCGATGACGGCTCAAGGAGATGTGACTTGCTCAGTGGTGATCGGTACGCCTACTTTCATGCCGTCAGAACAGGCGATCGGGCGGGTGGGTTTTGCCAGTGATTTGTATAGCTTGGGCTTGACTGCAATTTATCTATTAACTGGGAAAATCAGTTCTGAACTTGATACTGATCCTCAAACTGGTGAACTATCGTGGCATCGCTATGCAGGTAATTTTAGTCCGTCTTTTGTGGCGTTTTTAGATAAGGCGATTCGGTTAAACTTTCGCGATCGCTATGCCACTGCTAACGAGATGCTAGTTGCTTTGCGAGAGATTCTTGACGAATCCACGACGATTGTGACCATACCGAAGCAACCATCATTGGATAATGATCATGCGATCGCTTTGGAATCGACGGAAGGTCAGGTTGCTATTAATTCGCACTTTTATATTGCTTCGGGCTATGAGTCACGCTGTTACGAGGAGATCAAAAAAGCGGGATCGCTATTAAGGATTAAATCGCCTCATCGCATGGGCAAGTCTTCGCTGATGGCAAGGGTGATTAATCATGCAGAGAGTCTTGGCTATCGCACAGTGGTTTTAAATCTAGAGCAAACCAATCAAAAAATCTTTGCCGATCCTGAAAAATTCATGCAATGGTTCTGCGCTTCTGTTGGTAAAGCTTTAGGTGTGCGGGTCAAGACTGAGGAATATTGGGATGATATTTTTGGCGCGAATGACAACTGTACCGACTATTTCGAGAAATATTTATTAGAAGGTAACGATCGCCCACTCATAATTGCCATTGATAACTTCGATCGCGTATTTAGCTATCCTGAAATCGAGACGGATTTTTGTGGTTTGCTGCGTGGTTGGTATGAGCGATCGCGCAGTCATCCATTGTGGGGCAAGTTGCGGTTGGTAATTGTCCATTCTCAAGAACCCTATGCCCAAAGAGACATTAATCAATCACCGTTTAATGTTGGTTTTCCTGTAGAACTGCGGGAATTTACCACTGATCAAGTAAGAGAACTAGTCAAGCGACATCAATTAAGTTGGTCAGAGGATGAGTTGCATCAATTTATGGAATTGATCGGCGGACATCCCTATTTAGTACGATCGGCGCTCTATCGAATTGCCTCGCAAGATATTACCTTAGAGGAGTTTTTGCGAACTGCGCCTACGGAAGCAGGAATTTACAGCAGTTACTTGATGGGGCATCTCAAAACCTTAGAAGACTATCCTGAACTTGGTGAGGCAATGCAAAAAGTAGTGATGGCGGATGCTCCCGTGCGGTTGCGATCAGAAATTAGTTTTAAGCTCGATAGCCAAGGGTTAGTATCCCGCATTGATAACGATGTCACGCCGAGATGTTTGTTGTATAAGTTATACTTTCGCGATCGCTTAGGAGGTAGTTAAGTGTCTAGCAATTTCCAATATCAAGTTGGCGGTAGCTTGCCGATTGATAATAATTCCTATGTGGAGCGGCAATGCGATCGCGAATTATTAGAACATCTCAGGGATGGCGAATATTGCTTTGTATTTAACTCGCGACAGATGGGTAAGTCGAGTTTGCGGGTGCGGACGATGCAAAGGTTGCAGCAAGAAGGCTTCGTCTGTGCAGTGATTGATCCGCAGACGAGGGGGACAACTCTGCGAGAGGATCAATGGTATGCGGGGACGATTAAGCGATTGATTGGTGATTTGCATTTAGAACAAGCGATCGACTTTCCCAAATGGTGGAAAGAACTCGATGCTCAGTCAATTTCGGTAGTGGAACGCTTTGATTATTTCATTGAGCAAGTTCTATTACCCAATATTCCCAACAAAATCACAATTTTTATTGAGGAAGTTGATAATCTACTCAGTCTCAAGTTTGATACCGATGGCTTTTTTATTCTAATTCGTTCTTTATATGAACGCCGTGCCGAGAAACCAGAATATCAGCGCTTGACGTTTGCTTTTTTGGGTGTTGCCACTCCGTCAGATTTGATACGAGACAGTGGCAGTTCAGCTTTTAATATTGGTCATGCTGTAGAAATGAATGGCTTTACACTGGGAGAAGCGGAACCTTTGGTGCAGGGTTTGGCTAGTCGAATTAGTGAGCCAGTGCCAATTTTGGCAGCGATTTTGAATTGGACAGGTGGGCAACCTTTTCTTACCCAAAAGCTTTTAAATTTAATTGCGACAGATAGTGATTTAGGGCAAGCTTCGCCCGATGCATTTGTAGAAGCAATCGTGAATGAGAAAGTGATTGAGAATTGGGAAGTACAGGATATTCCTGCACATTTGAAGACGATTCGAGATAGGATTTTGCAAAGTGATGAGAAGGGACGGGGTATGCTTTTGGGGCTGTATCAGCAGGTTTTGGATGCTGAAGGAATTCCCGACGATGAGAGTTATGAGCAGATGCAGTTGCGGTTAACAGGGTTGGTGGTGAAGCGTGATGGGCGTTTGATTGTTTACAATCCGATTTATGGAGCGGTGTTTAATCAAATATGGGTAAGTCGGGCGTTGGCAGATTTGCGTCCCAGTTTTTATGGTTCGGCTTTTCAGGCATGGCAGGAGAGCGATGAGCAAAAGGAGTCATTTTTATTGCGGGGTCAGGCTTTGGTAGATGCGGAGACTTGGGCGAAGGGGAAAAGATTGAGTGATGAGGATGAGCAGTTTTTGCGCGATAGTCGAGATGTGGAGAGACGGGCGATCACTTTGTCATTGGAGACAGAGAGGTTGACTCGGGAGGCGGCTGAGGAGGCAAATTTAATTTTGATAGATGCTGAACGTAATGCCACAAAGAAAGTTAAGACTGGTTCGGTAATTCTGATTTTTACTTTAGGAACTGCTTTACTTATCAGTGTATTTGCAGCGCAATTTGTTAGGAGCGCGACTGAACGTGCTGAAAAAGCTGATCGTGATGCTACAACTAAGATTCAAGAGGCTGAACTGGCAGTGAAAAAGTCAAATGCTCAAAAACAAGAGGCAGTAAAAAATGTACAATTTGCGCAATCACAATTAGATTTAAAAAATCGCCAAGTTTCAGAAGCTCAGGAAAATTTGGCTAATGCGGAGAAAAAGCTAGAAGCAGTTGATCGTGAATCAAAGGAGCAATTGGATCGCGCAAATCAAGAGGTTCAAGAAGCTAAAACAAGAGTATCTCAAGCGCTAAAAGAGCAACAACAAGCTCAGAAAGATGTAGAAGAACAAATAAGTAAATCGCAAGCTGAAGCTCAAAAAATTCAGTCAGAGATTGCAAAGAAAGAAACTGAATTTTCAAAATTGAGTGTTGAATTTAACTTGATTCAAAATCAAAAGAGACTGGCTGAGCAAGCAATTATTGAAAGTGTTGGTGATGCGCCAGCTAGAGTCGAACGTCAAACAGGACAAAGACCTGCAATTATTTATATGAGTTTTATTAATTCAGGAGTTGATAGCAAAGCAAATGATAGTCTTGGCATTTTAATGCTCACAGCACAAGGTCAAGTATCAAAACAAGTATCAATCAAAAATATAGAACTAATAGACCTTCTTCGAGAGTTTCGTCAAACAGTCACAGATTCAAGCAGCAATGATTTATTAGAGCCATCAGAAAAGTTATATAAACTTTTAATCAAGCCGATAGATTCAGAATTACAAAAGCAGAAAATAGACAATCTTGTTTTCATCACTGATCAAAAGTTAAGATATATTCCTCTAGCCGCACTTTATGACGGCAAGCAATTTTTAGTGGAAAAATATAGTATTGGAATTATGCCAGGTCTAAATTTGACTGACACTAGCTATGTAGATATTAGAAATGCTAACGTGCTAGTAACAGGCTTATCATTAGCCAAGAACATAGAAGTTCTAGGTAAAAAAATTTCATTTACATCAACTCCTTTTGTAGAGAAAGAACTAGCAATTATTAAATCTGAATGGAGTCCTAGATCTGAGTCTCTTTTAAATGAGGAATTCACACTAGAAAACTTTATGTCTCAAAGAAAAAGAAACTCTTTTCAAATAATTCATATAGCTTCACCTATTAGCCTTAACAGAGAAGAACCTGATAAATCTTTTTTCTTAATGTGGGATAGAGTAATTAAATTTAACCAGTTTAATCAGTTAGAAGTAGGGAGATTTCCAATAGAGTTATTAGTATTTAGTTCTTGTGAAAGTGGAATATCTCAAATTAAAATGGACGGAAGTGAGAATAAATTCGGTCTTGCAGGAAGAGTTATTCAATTAGGTGTAAAGTCTGTCATAGCAAGTTCTTGGAATGTCCATGACGAAGGGACAACAGTTCTAATGCAAGAATTTTATAAACAATTAAAAACTGCACCGACAAAATCAGAGGCATTTAGGCAGGCACAAATTTCAATGTTAAAAACTAGAAAAAATTTTTCTCATCCATATTATTGGGCTGGGTTTACAATTATTGGCAATCCTTGGTAAAGATTTTGATTATTAATCTTTGATGGCTAAAGATACCATATATCTCTCCACCAACCCCAACGCCACAGACAGCAACAGACAAATGTGTAGCATTGAATCACGAAAAAGGAAAAAATTGTTTTAGCTTTTCATCCTGCTGATGTCCGTCCCTATAATTGTCTATGCTACTGCTTAGAGTCATTGATATGATAACAGTATGACCACACCTTCTAGCAATTTCCAATATCAAGTTGGCGGTAGCTTGCCGATTGATAATAATTCCTATGTGGAGCGGCAATGCGATCGCGAATTATTAGAACATCTCAGGGATGGCGAATATTGCTTTGTATTTAACTCGCGACAAATGGGCAAGTCGAGTTTACGGGTGCGGACAATGCAAAGGTTGCAGCAAGAAGGGTTTGTCTGTGCAGTGATCGATCCGCAAAAAAAGGGGACGACGTTACGAGAGGATCAGTGGTATGCAGGAACAATTAGGGATCTAATTCGCGATTTAAATTTAGGATCAGCGATCAATTTTAAACAGTGGTGGAAGGATCTCGATGAGCAGTCATTTTCTTTGATAGAGAGATTCTACGAATTTATCAATCGCGTCTTATTGCCGAATATTCCTCAAAAAATTGCGATCTTTGTCGAAGAGATTGATACATTACTGAGTCTTACGTCCTTTGATTCCGATGGATTTTTTCTGTTGATTCGGTCTTTGTATGAGCAACGTGCCGAAAAGCCAGAATATCAGCGTTTGACCTTTGCTTTTTTGGGGGTGGCGACACCTGCGGATTTGATTAAGAACAAAGAGCGATCGTCGTTTAATGTTGGTTATGCGGTAGCGATGAGTGGCTTCCAGTTGAATGAAATAGAGTCTTTGGCTAGAGGTTTAGTAGGAAAAGTAAGCGATCCGCAGGCTTGTTTGGCGGCGGTATTGCATTGGACGGGTGGGCAGCCTTTTCTGACGCAGAAAATATTGACTTTTATTGCCGCAAAATCAGATTTTGAGCAAGGTTCGCTGGAGGAGATGGTACGAGCGATCGTCTTTGAGAAGGTGATTGAGAATTGGGAAGCTCAGGATAATCCCGCGCATTTGAAGACGATCAGGGATAGGATTTTGCAGAGTGATGAGAGGGGAAGGGGGAGATTATTGGGTTTGTATCAGCAGATTTTGGATGGTGATGGTATTCCTGCGGATGAGAGTTATGACCAGATGCTATTGCGATTAACAGGTTTGGTGGTGAAGCGCGATGGAAGGTTGATGGTTTACAACCCGATTTATGGGGCGGTGTTTAATCAGGCTTGGGTGAGTCGTGCTTTGGCGGATATGCGTCCGACTTTTTATGCTGAGGCGTTGCGGGTGTGGCAGGAGACGGATGAGGGTTTGAGGGATTCTTTTTTGTTACGGGGTCAGGCGCTGGAGGAGATAGAGGCATGGGCAAAGGGGAAGCGGCTCAGTGATGAGGACGATCGCTTTTTGCAGTCTAGTCGTGAGGTGGAGAAGCGAGAAAGTTATCTTAAACTAGAGGCAGAACAACAGGCGCGGGAGGTTGCGGAGCAGGAGAGGTTAATTGCGGTTCGGCAACAGGAAATAGCTGAGGAAGAGGCAAGGATTTTAGGTGATGCGAAGCAAAAGGCGGATCGCAGGGTGAAGGTGGGTTCGGCAATTTTGGCGGTGACGTTGGCTTTGGCTACGGGTGCGGGGTTATGGGCGGCGCGATCGGTGAATGAGGCGAATGCGTCCAAGAGGATTGCTAATGACATCAAGATCAAAGCTGATGCTGATAGAGACAAAGCTGGTAAGGAGCTTAGTAATGCCTTAACTGAGAAGCAGAAGGCGGATGCCGAAAAAGCTAAGGCTAATCAGGATTTAGTGAATACGCGCCGTGAGACGGAAAAGGTAAGGACAGAAAAAGAACAGGCAGATGCAGAAGTGGTCAGGGCAAAAGGCGAACTCTTGCAGTTACAGGAGGAGGCAAAGGCACAACTGGCAAGCGCTCAGGAAGAACTCAGAAAAGCCGAAGAGGGAACGGCGCGATCGGAGGCGGCGCGACAGGTGGCGCTGAATAATATTGCCTTGGCGGATCTCAAGCTAACTACGGTCAATGCTAAGGTTGCTCTGTTCGATAACCTCGGCATCGAGACGATGCTGCTGGCGGTGAGTGCCGCGCATAAGCTGAAGCAACTGCCTAGTCAGTCACAGCAGGGATGGCAGGAACTCCAACAGGATGTGACCACCCTGCTGCAACAGGCGACCTATCGCGTAGCCGAACGCAACCGCCTGCAAGGGCATACAGGTGGGGTCATAAGTGCGAATTTCAGTACGGATGGCAGCAAAATCATCACCGCTTCCTATGACAATACGGCGCGGCTGTGGGATGGGAAAGGGAATTTCATTGCCGAACTAAAAGGGCATACAGGTGTGGTCAATAGTGCGAATTTCAGTACGGATGGCAGCAAAATCGTCACCGCTTCCTCTGACAAGACGGCGCGGCTGTGGGATGGGAAAGGGAATTTCATTGCCGAACTAAAAGGGCATACAGGTGTGGTCAGAAGTGCGAATTTCAGTACGGATGGCAGCAAAATCGTCACCGCTTCCTCTGACAAGACGGCGCGGCTGTGGGATGGGAAAGGGAATTTCATTGCCGAACTAAAAGGGCATACAGGTGGGGTCAGAAGTGCGAATTTCAGTGCGGATGGCAGCAAAATCGTCACCGCTTCCTATGACAATACGGCGCGGCTGTGGGATGGGAAAGGGAATTTCATTGCCGAACTAAAAGGGCATACAGGTTCGGTCTATAGTGCGAATTTCAGTACGGATGGCAGCAAAATCGTCACCACATCCGAAGACAAAACGGCGAGGCTATGGGATGGGAAAGGGAATTTCATTGCCGACCTAAAAGGGCATACAGATATGCTCTGGAGTGCGAATTTCAGCGCGGACGGTAGTAAAATCGTCACCGCTTCCGATGACAAGACGGCGCGGCTGTGGGATGGGAAAGGGAATTTCATTGCCGAACTAAAAGGGCATACAGGTGTGGTCATAAGTGCGAATTTCAGTGCGGATGGCAGCAAAATCGTCACCGCTTCCTATGACAATACGGCGCGGCTGTGGGATGGGAAAGGGAATTTCATTGCCGAACTAAAAGGGCATACAGGTTGGGTCAATAGTGCGAATTTCAGTGCGGATGGCAGCAAAATCGTCACCACTTCCTCTGACAATACGGCGCGGCTGTGGGATGGGAAAGGGAATTTCATTGCCGAACTAAAAGGGCATACAGGTTGGGTCAATAGTGCGAATTTCAGTGCGGATGGCAGCAAAATCGTCACCACTTCCTCTGACAATACGGCGCGGCTGTGGGATGGGAAAGGGAATTTCATTGCCGAACTAAAAGGGCATACAGGTTGGGTCAATAGTGCGAATTTCAGTACGGATGGCAGCAAAATCGTCACCGCTTCCTCTGACAATACGGCGCGGTTGTGGGATGGGAAAGGGAATTTCATTGCCGAACTAAAAGGGCATACAGGTTGGGTCAATAGTGCGAATTTCAGTGCGGATGGCAGCAAAATCGTCACCGCTTCCTCTGACAAGACGGCACAGGTGTGGGAGATTGAGAGCGATCGCGATCGCCTTGTCAGTGGTTTATGCAATAAGCTCCAAGACTATCTCTCCACTAATCCCAACGCCACAGACAGCGACAGACAGATGTGTGGCATCCCTCCAAGGCAAAAGTAAAAAGGTAAAAGGTAAAAATTTGTAGAGGTTTTGCATTTGCGCCACCATTCCCAAATCAAGGAAAAAGTAGAAAGTCAAAAGGAAAAACGCGATTATTTCTGTTTTTTACTTTTTCCCTTTTACTTTTTCCTTGATTTGCTTTCACCGATAAATTGTCCCTGCGTTGTCAAGTATTGGGCAGAGCATTCCCAAACCAAGGAAACCTAAGAATTTAAAAATTATCGCGGGAATGCTCTGCCCCTACGAATGTTTGCAATATTTACCGCACGAATTCACTACCAATCCCAACGCCACCGACAGCGACAGACAAATGTGTGGCATTGATCCAACTGGAATTTAGACTAAGTTGATTAAGAGAATCAGAAAAAGAGCAGGAAAAAGTGACCCAGAAAACGGAGAACTGAGTAAAAGCAAGAGAGAGAAAAAGAGAATATTGAAAGTTAGGAATTAAGGTAGTCTTGATTGACCTTTTTCGAGCGAGAAGCTCGTTTTTTGACGACAGGAAAGCGAGAAAAAGGAGAACGCTTGCGTCCAGATTTCCAACCGAGAGACTTACCACGAGGTTGGGGAGAACAAGCAGGAGAGCCAATCCTGACCAAAAGTGCGGCAAAGCCCTGAGCGACTCGACCAAAATTAAGATTGGTTTGAGGTTTCTGCCAAGGCAAAGGAGTATCAATAACCAGTTGACGAGCCAACCACAATTGCCAAGAGAGTAAAGGCATAAGGTCACTCCAACGCAAAGCTTGCTGAGGAGTCAACAAATGGGGAAGAGTCCAATGTAATCTTTGTTTGGCAAAACGATACCAATGGTCGATGGCAAAACGACGTAAGTACAAGCGCCAAAGGGAGTCTAAAGTCGGCATCTGTTCACCCACCCAAGCTAACCACAAACCAGAGCAATGAGAATGTGTAACTCGAATAACTTGAATATGTCGTTGGGCTGCTTGCCGAAAGTGTAAGTTAGACCATTGCTGGATTTGCACCTGTCCAACCGTCTCATCTTCTAAGCTAAAAGTTGCCGATGGCTCTCCCCAACTATCAGCATTGGCAAGTTGGAATTTATCCCCATGCTTACGAGGACGACCATAACCACTGTAGGGCGCAGGGGCTTTGTATAAGCATCGGTTAGGACGTAGACGTATTAGTAAATCGGCAGGGATATCCTCAGTCAAATTCATAAAGACGGCACTGCCATATTCACTGTCGTAAGTAGCGATTGGTCTTACCGTTAAATCTCGACATACTTGACTCAGTTGGAATGCGGCTCTTTGCCCTGCTGTCTCAAAACTACTGATCCGCTCGTGACATAACGGGATTGCCCAACTCCCTGTCATCTCTGGTATCCATGCCAAGGTGCTGTAGTCATGCCCTAACACGATCGGTTTGTTCCCTTCTACCAAATTCGGTTGATGCACAAAACTCCTGTCTTTTAGCGTTTTGGCATGGGGTCTTCCCCATCCTGTATGGTCTCCTGCTAGCAAAGGGCGGATGTCTTTGGGTATTTGTTCCACACATAACCGTCTTATCCTGCCTCGGTTGGGGCGACTGTCTTTTAATGATTCATACAGACTTGACCATTTTCTTCGATACACTGCGGATAACGATAATTCTACAAATGATTTCACTCTCGGACTGGTCAATACTGCATCCATCAAGTCAAATATTGCATCCCGTCCGTTCCCTAAAAATCTATATACCTGTTGACGAAAGTCTTGTAGTTTATCAATAATCATGGCTGTAGATGTCTCTTTACTTTTCATCTACTTTAGGCAGTTTGTATCTCTTTTACTCTGCCTTTTTTACCTTTTTTAGTCTAAACTCCAGATCCAAGGAAAAAGGTAAAAGGGAAAAACATGAAATCAATTCCCAAACAAGAAACTAACCTACAACAATTAGGCTTCGCTAGCCTTTTGCAAAAACTAGGAACGGCATCTCCCACTGAAATAGAAATAGCATTAGCAGAACGGGAAACCGATGAACCAGAAGAAGAGCTAACTCCTGAAATTGTTGTCAATTTCAGCAAAAAAAACAAAGCAAGAAAAAAGTAAATTTGTCATAGCTGTCTCTTACATAGCTATAGCAATCTTAAATGGTTTGTGGAAGTGCACCCCTTCGGAGTGCACTTCCACAAACCCAAAAAATCTACAAATGATTTAGGACTGCTATATATCTGAAACAATAGCGTGAGAAAAGAGTTGCAATGCAACACTTTTCTCAGTATGTACATAGGATAGGCATAAGTGTTATAATTAAAAGCCTGTGAAAAAATTGACACCCTTTGAAACTAAATAAGTAAGTAACGGTTATGACAAAACGTACTCTACGCGGTAGTGTCCGCAAAAAGAAACGCACCTCTGGATTTCGCGCCAGAATGGAATCCCCCACAGGTCGCCGCGTCATCAAAGCTCGCCGCAGCAGAGGCAGAGTTCGCTTGACAACCGTATAACTATTCAGATTTAATTCGCAAACCTATTCGTACTTAACTTGTACTTGTTAATTTTCTAGTGCTCCCCAATCAAAACCGTCTGCGACGGCGAGAGGACTTCGCAAAGGTATATGCCAATGGCGATCGCTACAGAGGCACTTACTTAAATATGAGAATTCTTGTTGATAGTAACGAGGAATTCACTAAGATTGGTATCGTTGTTAGCAAAAAAGTCAGCAAGTTGGCGGTAAGCCGTAATCGATTTAAGCGTCAACTTCGCGCCATTTTTCGACAACTTCTGTCACAATTGAAAAGTGGATTACAAATTGTTGTAACAGTTATTGCTTCTCAGAGCAAACCAACCTACCAACAACTTTGGGATGATCTCAGGAATTTATTAGCAAAGGCGAAGGTTTTGCATGGCAGTTAATGAGGAAGTTTATTACGAAGGCGCACCTCACATCGGCGATCTAATTATTAGCTTGCTGATGAGTATTTTTGTGATCACAATTCCCTTTGGCATTGCTGCGATCGCAAGAGCTTTATGGGTACGTTATCGCATCACCAATCGACGCATTACCGTCACAGGTGGCTGGAGAGGTCAAACTCGCACAGATGTTGTGTATGCAGAAATTGCCAAAATCGTCACGGTTCCCCGTGGTTTAGGCAGTTGGGGTGACATGGTACTGACCCTAAAGGACGGTTCGCGCCTTGAATTAAAGTCTTTACCAAAATTTCGTGAAACATACGAATATATCGAATCAAAGCTAAGCCTGAAAGCACAAGACAGAAGCGGTGCGATCGGTAGCAAAGCCTAAAATATTTCAGGATCGCCCTAGAAGCTCAACTCTTGGGCGATCCTAATTTTAATAAGTGATCAATAATCATTTAGATGCAAACTCAACAGTAAAGTAGAAAATGGATTTCGGTGTAGGTTTTCTTTCCAACAACATAATGTTGCCTTTCCTAGATTTTTTCTACGGCATCGTGCCGAGCTATGGATTGGCAATTATTGCATTGACGTTGGTTGTACGTTTTGCGTTGTTTCCCGTTAGCGCTAATCAGCTTCGCAGTATGCGTCGCATGAAAATCGCTAACCCCGTGATGCAACAAAGAATCAAAGAAGTGCAAGAGCGTTACAAAAGCGATCCTGCCAAACAGCAAGAGGAGCTAGCCAAAGTAAACTCGGCAAACTTCAAAGAATTTGGTAATCCTCTCTCAGGATGCCTACCTGCACTGGTGCAATTGCCAATTCTCTTTGCTTTGTTTGCCACTCTAAGAGGATCTCCCTTCGCAGATATTAACTATTCTCTAAATTTTCAGATCTCTCCTGCGGAAAATCAAGCGCAAATTATTCATCAGGCTTTCACTTCGCCTAGTCAAAATGTTTACTTTGCCGATCGCGTGCATTATCCAGTCCTAGCTACTGCGGTAAATGGTACAAATTTAGCGATCGGTGAGCAGTCAAAAATTATTTTACAAACTGCTCAAGGACAAGATTTTAAAGCTTTAGCTGCTGAATACCCAGACGTAGAACTAACTCCTAAGTGGAAAGTTACTAAGGGACAAGACCTAGTTGAGGTTTTAGATGATGGAACTGTAGTTGCGAAGCAAGCTGGTGAAGTCACCGTTCAAGCAACTGTTCCTGGATTAGCATCTAACAAAGGTTTCCTCTTTATCAAGGCTCTTGGTAAAACTGGTGTAACCAATGCAGATGGCAGCATTAACTGGGATATCGTCATCATGGTTCTAGGCTTTGGGATTAGCTTGTATGCTAACCAAGCAATCTCCAGTGGATCTACTCCCAAAAATGATAGTCCATCCCCAGAGACTGCTCAGCAAGACACGATGAATAAACTCACACCAATTATTTTCTCTGGTATGTTTTTGTTCTTCCCCTTGCCATCGGGAGTAATGCTCTACATGTTGATTGCCAATATCTTTCAGACATTACAAGCATTTATCGTCGCTAAAGAACCATTACCAGAAAACCTCCAAAAGCTAGTCACTGTTTCGGCAAATGCTGCTCCTGCTAGCAAGGCAAAAACTGAACCAAAATCAATTACACCTAGCAAGGCAGAATCTAGCAAGATTCCCTTTGATGCTAAAGCTAAAAAAGCAACTGTAGTTGACGACAAAGACAAAGATGGTAAGACTCCGACTAAATCAGCTCTACCCTTTGAGCCTAATTCCAACTCTTCTAAGAAAAAGAAAAAGAGCTAAATTAGCTAAGACTCCATAGTAAGTAAGGCTAAGAAACTATAAGCGGCACTTTGTGTCGCTTATAGTGTTTTTCAAGCAATCAGTTTCCCTATTTTCGGCATGGAAACAAACCCGTAACGCTATATATTTATAAATAACTAGATACTTATCTATATATTTATCTAGTAAGACATTGATTAGGTAACTACTGTTTATGGAAGATGCTTCCGCAAGTGCGAATTGGCTTCAAGAGCTTTTAGGCTTAATGGGGTATACAGCTTCGGTAAATACTAGTCTTATGGAAGCATCTCCATCCCAAGTTGCTAGTAACTCTCAAAATTATTGGCTAGAAATAAGTACTGAGGGTTTGCAAGAGCAGCAAATTCAAAGGTTAATTGGTCAAGATGGTGCGGTAATTGATTCTCTGCAATATTTAGCAAACACCCTCCTCAATAGTCATCTACCATCCGATTCCAACCAATCAGAAAGTCATCGCCAAAACCATAATTTTTATACTGTCGAATTGAATGGTTATCGCTCTAAACATCTAGCCAGCTTGCATGAATTAGCAGAACAAGCTGTGCAACAAGTGCGTGAAACCCAAACCGAATTTGCCCTTAAACATCTTTCATCTGCCGATCGCCGATACATTCATCAGCTTTTAGAAAGTTTTCCTGATATCGAAACCCATAGTCAGGGTAAAGAGCCAAATCGTCACTTAATTGTTAAATTGGTGCAGAGTTAATGGAAAAGCTATATATCCCCCAAATTGCCAGAGCCGTTGAAGCAACTGAGTCCTTTGACTTTAAAGAATTTATCAAAGGGTTAGAAACGCTCACACCTGTTCAAGGATTTATCTCTGTGCATCATGTTGGCTCATTCTTAGAAGTCAGTGCGAAGGCTTCGACAATTATTACTTTGACCTGCGATCGCACATTGGTGCAATTTAACTATCGCTTAGCGATCGATACTTCAGAAACGATTTGGTTAGCTGAGCCATTGCCCGAAGGTGAGTATCCCAAAGAGAGAGAAGTAGAGTCTGGTGATTTAGTCGAATCTTTGTCTCCTAATGGCTATTTCGATCCTGAGGAATGGCTGTATGAACAGCTAACTTTAGCTATTCCCTATCCAAAAATCGCACCTGACGCACCTGCTCTGGAGTTAAGCGATTCCCGTCCTAGTAATTCAGAAAATTCTATAGACAAGCGTTGGGCAGCTCTTAGTTCATTACAGCTATCTGAATAAAAGCAAAGTCTTTAGTTAAACAAAAAGCCTCGCAATGCGAGGCTTTTTGTTTTTGAGAGATGGGTTGCTAGGCAACCCATCTCTCAAAGTTTTTGCGTTAACTAGCGCAAGTAAATAACTTGCCTAATTGTTCCTGTTCTTTAGGGTTTTCGATTTCTTTAGCGATTTCTTTGGCTTTATCGCGCTGACCGATCGCCCAATAGGCACTACTAATATCCGAGAAAGCTCTCGAACGAATATTAGGATCAGGGGCAGTTTTGGTGAGAGCAAAGCTATCTTGCAGAATTGGCTCAACTTGCTCAACTAAGCCAAATTCGCCATAGGTACTTGCAATAATGTTGAGAGCAAGGAGGCGTTGTGCGGGTTGAGTCAACTTTTGGGCTATGTCTAAAGCCTTTGTCCAAGCTTTGTTTGCTTCATCAGTCTTTTTGAGAGTTTGATATTGGCGACCAACCTCGACTAGTAAATTAAATCCATCAATTGAAGGGGGAAATGCATCTAATCCTTGGAGACTTTGAGCTAGTAACTTGATCGCTTCGTCAGGCTTCTTTTCCTTGGTATAGGCGATCGCTACATTGGCAATACCAATATTTTTCTCCATTGATTTTGCGTCAAGATTAGCAATTACTTCTAGCGCCTTGTCATATTGCTTACCCACTAAGTATTGGCTGGCAACAAGGAATAGAGAGCGTGTTTTCAAAATTTCGGTATTAGCGGTCTCTGTTTGTGCGACAACTTGAGGATCAGGAGGAGCAGCCTTTTCTTCTGAAGCATCCTCTTTTTTGAGAGCTTTAGTCGCTACTTTGGGAGATGATTTCTTCGCAGTTTTAGCATTTTTGGCTGCATCTTTGGCTGCAGCGATCGCGGTATCACGGATAGCATCAAACTCTTGAAAAACCTTGGATAAAGATGCAACAGCCTGAGCATGATTTCCAGCTTGAGCATAGCTGCCTGCGATCTCAACCTGTGCTCTATTTTTGATATTCCGATTTTCGATCATTGACAATAGCTCAGTCGCTTCAGAAATCGCTGATTCGGATTTGAAGTCATCACCTAGCTCGGTATAGACATTAGCGATCGCTGCAAAAGCTCGCGATCGGGCATAGGGATCAATGACTTCAGGTGTTGCTTTAATCGTGGTATCTAGTAAATTTTGAGCTTTTTCCTTTTTCCCAGCTTCACCATAGGCTTGGGCAATTTTGATATATGCAAAAACTCTATCTACAGGATCAGGCAAATCTTTAGCGACCGTTAGAGTGCTATCGAGTGTATCTGCAGCTAATTTTAGATCTACGGCTTTGGTTAAACGACCTGCGGTATCCAATAGAGCAAAAGCTTTCAGGGATGGATTAGCAATATCCTTAGCAGTGGTAATACTCTTTTCTAAAACTTTTTTTGCCCGATCAGGACTTTGGAATTCTAGATATTGACCTGCGATTTCAGTATAGGCTGCGACTTTAGCTTCAGGTGATGTGCCTTCATCTGCTAGAGACACATAGCATTGTAATGGGATGCCCTGAAATTTTGGATCTCCTGTCTTCTTAGGAGTCGCTGCCCACACTGCGCCAGTTGTTGTCACATTGATTAGCACAGCTAAACAGCCCGCTAGAAGCCTAATCCATATTTTTCGCATAATTAATTCTGTCCTTGCGTGGATTATTGATTGTAATGTCTTTTGGATTTTACCCAATCCATTCACGATCGCACCAAAATCACCATCAAAGTTACTGATTTTATAAGCATTGCGACTTTAGGGACTTGCGATTAATTTAAAGTACCTACGGCTTCGACTTCGCTCAGCCAACGTTGGCTGAGCGAAGTCGAAGCCATACAAACTCGGTGGTATCTTTTTCTCGTCAAGTCCCTTAGGGTTAGGCAATTTAACAAGGAACCAAATTTTGGAGAGAACAAAGCCACTCTTCAAAAATTAGTTCCTTCTGTCGAAAGGCAGAAAATGTAAAGAAAGATTGCAAATGCTCGTGATATCTGTTACATTTCGCAATGTAGAAGTAATTAATTCATAAGGTAAATCGATTATGTCTGACGAAAACCGTAATGTATGGAGTTTTGGATTTAATACTGGGGCTGAAAATTGGAATGGACGTTTAGCCATGATTGGTTTTGTATCAGCACTAGCGATCGAATTAATTAGCGGTCAAGGTGTATTACATTTTTTTGGCATTATTTAATTTAATTCACACAAAAAAAGAGGCTGTGCAAAGCACAGCCTCTTTTTTTGTGTGAACTCTCTTATTCAGCGGCAGCTACTTCTTCTACAGCAGCCTCAGCATCAGGAATCGCATCAATACTATCTTCAGTAGCTTCTGGCTCAAGCTTAATCGTTAGATAACGAATCACATCATCGCCAAGGCGAAATGTTCTTTCTAAGGTTTCGATAGTTTTAGGAGTTGCAGAGTAATTAACTTGAATATAAATACCCTCACGATGTCCCCTAATGTCGTAGGCTAATCTACGTCTACCACGATGTTGGATGGTAATGTCTTCTGCTTCTTGTTGTACTAAGAAGTCTTGGTATTTGGCGATCGCGGCATCGGCATCCTGATCGGGAAGATCAGGGCGCAGGATATACATAGTTTCGTACAAACGCTTGACAGTCATTTAATTATTTCCTTACGGGCAAGTAAATCGGCTTCTATTAACTTAGATACTAGAAGCAAGGATTTATTATTATATCGTGTTAAGGCAACTACAACATCCTACTCTCAAGTAAAAAAATAAATTTTCATTAAAAATGCTGTTTAATAATACTTTCAAGGAAAACTTTCTTGTTTGGTAGTAATCTAGAGTGTGAGGTAAGCCATACTTTACTGTCCTAATTTTCAAGATTTCTGCCCTGAATTTTATCTGTTAATCATATAATTAAAATATAAACAGTGCTAGACGCAGTTTATTCCAATTACAAGCAAGACGCAGTGAAAAGCATGACGGTGCAGACTAATACGATAGCAAATGTCTTAATTGTGGAAGATGAACTTGTTACCGCAAATGCACTTTCAGATGTTTTATCGGACTTAGGTTATAGAGTTTTAGAAATAGTTGATAGTAGTGACGATGCGATCGCTTCTATCCATCGCCATATCCCAGACATTATTCTGATGGATATTAAATTGAGGGGGGCAGACAGTGGCATTACTGCGGTTAATGCAATTCATAAGATCGCATCGATCCCTGTCATTTACCTCACAGCCTTTAGTGATCCTGAAATTCTAGAGCAAGCAATTTCGACTTCACCCTACGGATATCTCACTAAGCCTCTCCGATATGCTGAAGTAAATATGGCAATTATGCTTGCCCTTAAAAAACATCATGAGGATAAACTACTCCAAGAAGCTTTAGATAAAGAAAAGGAACTGCATTCTTTAAAAAATCGTTTGCTGGCAATGGCATCCCATGAATTTTCGACACCGATGTCAGTAATTCGGTTGTTAATTTGGAAATTACAGAATTTTGAAGAACAACTAACTAAGGAAAGTAGAGCTAAAAATCTTTCGGCTATTCAATCAGCAATTAAGGACATTAACTGGTTACTGGAAGAAATTAAACTGATCTCCTGTTCAGAGTCTGGCAAATTTCCATTTCACCCTGAAAATGTAGATGTCAAAGCCTATTGTCAGCAGCTAGTTGAGAGTTTTGAGACAGAGGATCAAAATTGTAAATGTCGGCTTAAATTTCAAAGCCATGGTAAATTTCATAAACTCAAAGTCGATAAGAAATTACTATGGCATATAGTGATGAACCTAGTTTCTAATGCTATTAAATATTCCTATGAGGGTGGTACTGTTGATGTGGATTTGACCTGTGAATCACAGAAGTTGATTTTAAGTATTACTGATCATGGAATTGGCATACCTGAAGAATATTTAAACAGTTTATTCTTGCCATTTTTAAGGGCTGAAAATGTTGGTAGTGTCAAGGGCTTAGGCATGGGTTTATATATTGCTAAACAAGCTGTAGATGCTCATAGTGGCAAGATCGCAGTAGAAAGTGAAGTCAATATGGGTACAAAGTTTACAGTCGTTTTGCCGTCGGCATCTTAAATAGCAATGTCAGTTTAAGTTAAACATGAAAATTTTGCAAAGAAGAAAAGTATTGCTTAGCAATGCTTTTCTTCTTTTGAGAGAGCCTTTGCTTTGCAAAGGCTCTCTCAAAGCCCCAAATTAAAAGCCTTGCATAGCAAGGCTTTTAATTTGGGATTAATTTGCTAGCTTAACCCGAACTGACGTTAAATCAATATATGAGAGGTGTGAGCTTCGGGACACCCTCTGACAAGCCATTTAGAAGATATCGAATTTATAGTTAATGATAGAAAATACAGAAAAGGAAGGCATTACATCTGTACACGATCGCTGGATGCAAAGATGTATTGATTTGGCAAAACAAGGTAGAGGACAAACTGCTCCTAATCCTATGGTGGGTAGTGTCATTATCAAAAATGGGCAGGTCTTAGGTGAGGGATTTCATCCCAAAGCAGGAGAACCCCATGCGGAAGTATTTGCCATTCGTGCGGCACAGCAAACAGGTGTAGACTTAAGCGATGCCACGCTATATGTCAATCTTGAGCCTTGCAATCATTATGGGCGCACACCTCCCTGTTCTGAGGCAATTATTCAAGCGGGAATTGGTAAAGTGGTGGTTGGGGCGATCGATGCCGATCCAAGGGTGTCGGGCAGTGGATGCGATCGCCTCAGATCCGCAGGAGTTCAAGTCACTACTGGCATTTTGGAGCAGCAATGTCTAGAACTAAATGAGGCATTTTTTCATCGGGTGAAAACTAATTTGCCCTTGGGGATTTTTAAATATGCTATGACCCTAGATGGCAAAATTGCGACCATTTCAGGACATAGCTATTGGATTACGGGACAAGAATCACGGAAGCTCGTCCATGATTTACGTCTGGGTTGTGATGCGATTATTACAGGCGGAAATACAGTTAGACTCGATAATCCGCACTTAACGACTCATGGATTGAGTAAGCATTGTCCTTTGCGAGTAGTCGTTACCAAAAGTTTCAATCTTCCCGAAGAAGCCAATTTATGGAATCTTACCGATACCGAGAGAACCCTTGTTATGACATTGCCGCATCAAAATGATCAACTGAAGCAAAAGCTCAGCGATCGCCATGTGGAAATTCTCGAACTAGAAGATTTATCACCGCAAATTGTGATGCAAGAACTTGCTAATCGTGGTTGTAATCAGGTTTTATGGGAATGTGGTGGTAGGCTCGGTGCGGCGGCAATTAAAGCGCAGATGGTACAAAAGATCTATGCTTTTATCGCTCCTAAATTGATTGGTGGTTTTGCAGCTCCTAGTCCTATTGATGATTTGGGATTAAACCTGATGACGGAGGCTCTTAATCTGGTAAACCCAAAACTACAGCAAATTGGCACAGACTTTTTAATTATTGGTAATCTATAGCAATGTTTTGCTTAAGATATAAACCCCCAAAAATGAGTGGTGGTGCGAAGCACCACCACTCATCATTAACATAGGAAATGACTCAAATCAATTATCTAACTCATTTACCCATAGTTGAAACTTTCCATTCTGTACAGGGAGAAGGTACATGGATGGGTGTAAATGCTTTTTTTATTCGATTAGCAGGTTGTGATGTCGGCTGTCCTTGGTGCGATACCAAAATCTCTTGGAATACCAAAAGACATCCTCAAATAGCGATCATGGATCTGGTCACAGAAGCAGTCAAGACTCATCCTGCGATCGTGATTATTACTGGGGGCGAGCCATTAATGCATGATTTAACCGAGTTGACTCGACAGCTAAAGGAGCAAGGTTTGCGGGTTCATCTTGAAACATCTGGTTCCCATCCCTTTAGTGGTGACTTTGACTGGGTAACTTTTTCGCCCAAACAATTTAAAGCACCCCATGACAGCATTTATCAACAAGTTAGTGAGCTTAAGGTTGTCGTTAAAGACTCATCGGATTTGGCTTGGGCGGAACAGAATGCCGCAAGAGTCTCTGCAAATGTGGTCAAATACTTACAGGCTGAGTGGGAGACGAAAAGTAGTAAAGATTTGGTTATGCAATATGTGTTAGATCATGCTGATTGGCGCGTGAGTGTCCAAACCCATAAGTTATTAGGAGTGAGATAGATGACCTCAATCACCAGTTCTCCAAATTCTAAAAAAGCAGTAATTTTGCTATCGGGTGGTTTAGATTCGGCAACGGCGGCGGCTCAGGTGATCGCCGACGGATATGAGGCGATCGCCTTGTCCTTTCGTTATGGGCAAAGACATGAACGTGAGTTATTAGCGGCTCGACAAGTTGCGGCGGCACTACAGATTAAGGAGCATTTTGTTGTCGATGTAAATTTGGCGCAGTGGGGAGGCTCGGCACTAACTGATGATAATCTTGCTGTACCAACGGAAGGAGTTCAAACAGGGGAAATTCCAATTACCTATGTTCCGGGACGAAATACTGTATTTATTGCGATCGCCTTATCTCTGGCAGAGGCAAAGGGAGCCGAGGCAATCTATTTAGGAATTAATGCTGTGGACTATTCGGGCTATCCCGATTGTCGTCCCGATTATTTAGCCGCTTTCCAGAAATTAGCAGCACTTTCTTCTAAAGTTGGCGTAGAAGGTCATGCACCACAATTAATTGCCCCCTTAGTGATGGATTCTAAAGTAGATATTGTCCGACGGGCAAGGCGCTTAGGTGTGCCAATTGAGCTGACATGGTCATGTTATCAAGGGGGCGAAACGCCCTGCGGTGTTTGTGATTCTTGTCGCATTCGCGATCGCGCAATTCTGGAGGCATCCAACAATTAAGGGTTGTGGAGCTTTGCTCCACAACCCTTAATTGTTGAATAAATATTAGTCGATTAGTTGAGATTTTGGAAGGCGGCGAAGGGGAGGGCAGCAGCGATCGCTTTGGGCATGGCTCCAGTTACAGTTTTTAGTGCCATATCCCATAGCTTGGCGGGTTCGATATCGGCGCTGAGCATATTCCAGATTCGCATTAACTCTTCAGTATGTAGGCGATTGTCTTCGGTAAGAGCTAGTAAAATCCGACGACGAATATATTCACCATCTTTGGACGTAAGGAATTTTAAGCCCATACTTGCCGTAGGAATGATGTCAAATTGACCATCGGATTTAGCGATCGCTAATAAATTCTCTAGCCTCGACCATTGGAACTTATCATCTTTAAAGAGAACTTCCAATAATCTTGACCGCAGACTTTCAGACTCGTCAGTGAGCAAGCGACGCGCTACATAGGGATAGGCAACCTGCACAATCCGAAACTCAGGATTGAGGCTGAGGGCAACACCTTCTTGCGTAATTACCGAGCGAATGATCAGCGCAAACTTAGCAGGCAAGCAGAAGGGATAGTCATACATTACTTTCGAGAAGCGATCGGTTACAACTTTGAAGTTGAAATCCTTCACTTTTTCGGACATGATATCGCCAAGGACTGATTCGAGAGCATTCACGATTGGCTTCATCTCGATATCTGGTTGCAGAAAGCCGAGTCTCACATAGTCCTGTCCAAGCTCGTCATAGTCCTTATTGAGCAAATGCACGACCGAATCAACTAATTGCTCTTTGGTTTGGAGATCCAATTGATCCATCATCCCAAAATCGATATATGCCATCTTGCCATCGTAGGTAGCAAAGAGGTTTCCGGGGTGAGGATCAGCATGGAAAAAGCCAAATTCTAGAAGTTGACGTAAACCAGACATCACACCAATTCGCACAAGGGCATCAGTATCTAATCCTGCGGATTTAATTTGGTCAAGTTCATTGAGCTTAATACCATTAATCCACTCTAAAGTCAGAACTTTATGCGTGCTGTACTGACGATAAATCGATGGAACTTTGACATGAGGATCATTTCTGAAGTAGCCTGCAAACCTCTCGGCATTGGTGGCTTCGTGGGCGTAGTCAATCTCTTCAAATAACTTCAATCCAAATTCATCGACGATTGCTTCTAGACTATTGCCAAGGTTGAGGGGCAAAAGTGGACCCAGCCAACCTGCAAACCAACGTAGGATAAATAGATCGAGGGTTAAAGTTGGGATGAGATCAGGGCGCTGTACCTTGACGGCGACTTCTTCACCAGAATAGAGGGTAGCTTTGTAAACCTGACCTAAACTTGCTGCTGCGATCGGATCTTCGGAGATAGTGCGATAAATAGTATTAACGGGCTTACCTAGTTCGGATTCAATAATCGCGAAGGCTTGCTCATTGGAAAATGGCGGCAATTGATCTTGAAGTTTTGTTAACTCCTCTAAGAAATCCACACGTACTAAATCAGGACGTGTCGATAAAGCCTGCCCAACTTTGATATAGGTGGGACCAAGTGCCGTGATGATGCGTCGTAACTGTTCGGCAAGTTTGGGTTGACTTACAGTGTTGCCAGTCAAGACATCCCAGCCAAAGGCTAAGCCAAAACTGAAAGCAAAATAAATGATTTTTAAAATGCGACTAATCGCTAGCCAAGGGCGACGACCGTAATATTCGGCATTGGCTTTGGCATCGTAGCGATTTAGCTCTTCTAGGGGATGCTGACTCACGCTGTTAAATACCTTTTTTATATCCCAATCAACCTACCAGTATACAAAACTACATAATGTAGTTGTAACAATTTTTAAAGAGTTGTGATAATTTGCCAGCAACAAAGAGAAATGAATGGTGGCGCAAAGCGCCACCATTCATTTCTCTTTAATTAATTAGCGGTCTAAATCCGTGCTTAATCGAAACTTCGCCAATTTTTTCCATATTTTCAATGGAGATTTGATTGCGTCCCCATGAGAAATTGGTATGCCAACCTTCAAACTCCAATAGCATCGCTTCGGCAAAACAGGCGAAAAGCTGACGGGCAGGAGCAGTCATATTCACGATTTTCATGATCTTCCAATCAATATCGAGACTATGCTCAACGATGCCACCATCAATTACATGGATGCCTTCTTCTTGAACAAGGGTAGACATATTTTTGGGATAGCCACCATCGATGAGGATACAGGGACGCTTGAGGGTGGCGGAATCGATCGCCATGCCCTTTGCCATACTCGCTACCCACACAATAATGTCGGACTGGGGCAAGGCTTCTTCGATACTCAGCACTTTACCACGACCGAGTTGGGCTTGAAGTTCCTGCAAACGCTCTTGATTGCGAGCAACTAATAATAGATCTTTGATATTGGTACGTGCATCGAGCCAACGACATACTGCACTACCAATATCCCCTGTGGCTCCACAAACTGTAACCGTAGCCTTGGCTAAATCAATGCCAAATTTACGACTAGCTTCTTCGATTTGGCGACAAATAATGTATGCCGTATGGGTATTTCCTGTGGTGAAGCGATTAAAATCTAGCTGAATATTTCGCACGCTCGACATTTGGCTCAAGTTAAAATTCTCGAAAATAATCGAGGAAAATCCCCCCAAAGCCGTGATATCAATATCATGCTTCTGTGCATGAGCCATCGCGTTAAGGATTTTGCGAATAGCGGTTTTAATCTTGCTACCTGCCAACATTTCTGGCAAGAAGCATGATTCTACATATAGCCCTTCGATCTGCTGACCTGTGGCACTCGTAACTTTGATGCGATCGACGATTTGGGGTGGGGCGCTACACCAAAATTCCAAACCTTGATCGGCATATTCGGGATAGCCTAATTCCCTTGCTACAGACTGAGCGTGTTCAAGACTTGTCAAATGCCCAATGAGACCAAACATCGATTGCGGTTACCAGTTACAGTTGTCAACGAAAATATTTTGGTTTAAACGCGCCATCGGCGCGTTTAAACGGTGAGGTGATTAAGCAGCTACCAAGCCCATTGCAGACATCTTCATAATGTCACGGGTGCTGAAGCCAATTTTGCCGAGGCTTTCTCCATATTGGATCATGAAGTCTTCTACTAAAGCTTCCTTTTCCATGCCGAGGACTTTGGCATCGGTTTCAACTTGGTTGAGCATTTTCCAGACGATCGGCAGGTTTTGACGATTGGCTTGCTCTAAATTTGCTTTGGATTGTTCAAAATGCTCTTGCAACCATTCTTCGCCAAAGTTAAGATGCAGGTATTCATCTTTGACTACGCCCTCGGTGATTTTGCGGGCGAAGGGATCGGCGACGGGAATATAAATGTTATAAGCGGCGATCGCAAAACACTCAATAATAAGTGATTGGATCAACAGGCAAGTAACAATATCTTTAGTTGCAAAGGCTTTTTGGAAATTGCTATGCAATTCGGCAAAGAATTTCTCAGCAAAGTCCATGTCTGGGGTGACATTGAGGTTTTTACCGCAGGCAGTAAATCCCTTCTTATGACGCTCCTCCATCTTGGCAAGTTTAATCAGATCATTTTTAGATTCGGGCAGTAGCTCCGCTAGTTGGAGATAGTTGCTGTATGCTTCAGCTTCGCCCTCAATGACGATCGCATTGATTCGGCTGTAGGCATCGCGATATTGTTCAGTCTGATAATTGATTTGATCAGTAATCGCTACAGCTTCGAGTGTTTGCCCCATGTTTTGCCTCTTTCAGTATCCCTGCTCAATAAAAGTTAATCTCTAGCTATTTTATGCTAAGTGGCACTGTGCAATAAAATTAAAAGCCAAAAGAGGGTTGTGGGACTTTGCCCCACAACCCTCTTTTGGCTTTTATAGCTATATCTTCTAAGTAGCTAGGCGCAATTAAATATAAAACCCCAAAAGCTGTGGCGCACGCTGCGCGTGCGCCACAGCTTTTGATTCTGTTTTTTTGCCCAGCTACTTAAGTATTTTTAAGGTGCTGCCAATTCATTTAGGTCAGATGCAGAGTAGATGCTGTAAGTGACTTACCCTTTCTTTATTGCGCGTCAAGGCGCTAAACTGAAGATTGTCCCTCAACTCGTGGTTATGGCAAGTTTTCTGTTAGAAGTTGGTACTGAAGAATTACCCGCTAGTTTTATCGTCGATGCTTTGCGCCAATGGCAAGAGCGCATCCCTAAAATTTTAGATGAACACCAACTAACTACGAGCAAGGTCAGTGTCTATGGTACGCCCCGTCGTCTTGCCGTGCTCATTGATGGCTTACCTGTGCAACAAAGTGATCGCAGTGTTGAACTGAAGGGACCTGCGGTAGGTTCCGCTTTTGTTAATGGTGATCCACAGGGCGAGCCAACTAAGGCTTTATTAGGTTTTGCCAAGTCTAAGGGCATCGATCTAAAAGATATCTTTATTAAAGAGACTGACAAAGGTGCATTTGTCTTTGCTAATCAGCAAATTGTTGGTCGTCAGACTGCGGATATTTTGCAAGAGCTAGCACCATCTTGGATTACAGGACTCGAAGGTAAGCGCTTGATGCGTTGGGGTAATGGTGATCTCAAGTTTCCCCGTCCGATTCGTTGGTTAGTTGCCCTATTCAATTCCAAAATTTTACCGATCGCTTTAGAAAACGTGCAGAGCGATCGCCTGAGTCAAGGGCATCGCGTCTTACACCCTCGCTCAGTTGTGATCGACACTGCCAATGACTATGTGGCGACTTTGCGCGAAGCCTTTGTCATTGTTGATGGCAAAGAACGTCAGCATCATATCCTCACCCAAATTAATAGCATTGTGGAGCTATTTAATGGAAATGCGGAAATTCCTGAGGATTTGCTTGAGGAAGTCACCTATTTAGTGGAATTTCCCACAGCAGTTATCGGTGAGTTTGAGCGTGAATTTTTGGAATTGCCTCAGCCCGTAATTAAAACGGAAATGGTGAGCCATCAGCGCTATTTCCCTGTGCATTCCGCCACTAATCCCGATCAACTATTGCCGCGCTTTATTACGATTTCCAATGGTAATCCTGACAAGTCGCGGTTGATTGCCGCAGGTAATGGGCGGGTAATTCGGGCGCGTCTTTCCGATGGCAAATTTTTCTACGATAGCGATCGCGCCGTCCATCTAGAAACCTTCTTGCCACTTTTAGAAAAAGTTACTTTCCAAGCCCAGCTTGGATCGGTTGCCGAGAAAGTAGAAAGAATTAGAGCGATCGCTAAATTAGTGGTTGACTCGATTACGAATTTAGAAATTACTGAAGCCGAGCAAGTACTAATTGATCGCACTGCCCAACTTGCTAAAGCCGATCTGGTGACGCAGATGGTCAAGGAATTTCCTGAACTGCAAGGTCAAATGGGTTATTACTATGCTCTCTCTAGCAAGGAGCCTGTGGCGGTTGCTACAGGTATTCGTGAGCATTATCAACCCAAAGGCGCAGGGGATGCCTTGCCTACCTCGTTAACGGGCAAGATTGTGGCGATCGCTGATCGTATCGATAGTCTCGTTGGTATTTTCGGTTTGGGGATTATCCCTACAGGTTCGTCAGATCCCTTTGCCCTGCGGCGTGCGGCTACTGGTGTTGTCCAGATTGCATGGGAAAACGGATTTGCCCTCGATTTACCAAAACTGCTGCAATCCGCGATCGCCATTTATGGCGACAAGAATTTGCTGGCGAAACCTGCGGAAACTGTTTTGGAAAATCTCTATAAATGGTTTAAGCAACGCTGTGACACAATTTTGTCTGAGCAGGGCATTGATTACGATCTTGTTGATGCGGTTACGGGTACTGATGATCTCGCCTATACCTTGCAAGGTTTGAGCAATCTCACTCGCATCAAAGAACGTGCCCACTTCCTGCAAAAATCTCGCGAAGATGCCACCCTTGGTGCGATCTATGAGCCAATTGTGAGAGCTTCTCGCCTTGCAGTACAGGGAGATCTAGATAGCGTCACCGTTGATGTTAAGTCGGTAGTTAATCCTGCTACCTTGACCGATGCTGCGGAGCAGGAACTTTATCAGGCGATCGCTGCTTTGCCAAGTCAACCCAGTGATGAGCAGTTAATGGAAGGGATTAAGGCGATCGCGCCTGTCCTTGCTAAGTTCTTTGATGATGTGTTAGTCATGGCAGAAGATCCTCAAGTGCGCCAAAACCGCCTCAATCTCCTCGGTATTATCCGTAACTACAGTCGTCAGCTAGCCAACTTTAGCGCCATACTTAAGTAATTGTTGCCCTGCCGAAGGCAGGGCAACAATTACTTAGATTGCTTGAAAAGCGCTATATATTGATTGAATTTTCCTATTAAAACCTAATCTATAAATTAGGATCGCAGATAAGTTAACAAAAACTTATCAAATATTTTTAAATTCAAACGAAAACTCATCATTTTATAGCCCTATCAAAACACCTAAAACCATTGAATAGAGAAGAATTTGGCTAATTTAGGTGCGCCAAAAGTAATCTATAACTATCACCTATAACCAATGGTAGAAATAAAAACCTAACTGTTCGTCGTGATGCTAAGAGCGATATGATGCGTTTTAGTGCCCCTGTGGGTGATGGAGATAAACAGAACTTGGCTGAGTGCCTATACTTTGGTACAACTGCAAGCCCTCGTTTATTAATTTGGTTGCAATCTTTAAGAGGTTTATTACATTCATGGCTACTACCTACAAAGTAAAACTTATTGATAACGAAGGTAACTCTCAAACTATTGATGTTCCTTCGGATGAGTACATTCTTGATGTTGCAGAAGCTCAAGGCATTGAACTTCCCTACTCCTGCCGCGCTGGAGCTTGCTCTTCCTGTGCTGGTAAGATTCTCAAGGGTGATATTGATCAAGGTGACCAGTCCTTCTTGGATGATGAGCAAATCGAAGCTGGATATGCCCTACTTTGTGTAACCTATCCTCAATCTGACCTCGAAGTATTGACCCACCAAGAAGAAGCTCTCTACTAATCACTTCTTTAAAAAATTAGAAATATTCTGAAAGCTCCGAGCACTAACTGACACAGCAGTCCTAAATCATTTGTAGATTTTTTGGTTTGTGTAAGCGCACTCCTTCGGGGTGCGCTTACACAAACCATTTAGGATTGCTATATGTTTAGCGCACGGAGCTTTTTTGATCTATATAATGCAATGAGATATTTGTGACAAAATTCTCTTCTGATTTATATTTTGGATTCCAAGATAACTAGTTATAGCTATATCTAAGAAACTAAAATGCGAAAAAAATATAGCAGTCTATAATCATTTGATATAAGTATATCTGTGGTATATACCTGTCTACTTATCTCAAAAACTTATATATGCTTTCAGATGACAATCAGCGACACTAAGCATTATTAATATTCGCGTTTGTTCAAGATCAAAAATTATAAAAGTAATTGTTTGCTGTAATTCTTACCCAATTGGAGTTGGGGGAGACTTTGACAAGATAAATGTAGCTCGATTCATTGTTTCTCTCTTGTTTAGGGTTCGGATATCACTTATGATTGGGGCTGCAATCCTTAACAGGTTTATTACAGAAAACATGGCTACATACAAAGTAACGCTTATTACCGACGGTGATTCTAAAACCATCAATGTATCTGATGACGATTACATTCTTGATGTTGCAGAAGCTGAAGGTCTAGATCTTCCTTACTCCTGTCGTGCTGGTGCTTGCTCTTCCTGTGCAGGTAAAGTCGTCAGCGGCACTGTTAATCAAGAAGATCAGTCCTTCTTGGATGATGATCAGATCGAAGCTGGATATGTGTTGACCTGTGTCGCTAAGCCAACCTCTGATGTCACCATTGAGACCCACAAAGAAGAAGAGCTTTACTAAGTGAATTCTTTGCGTAAATTATCTGTGTAAGTTGTCGTAGATATTACGAAAGCGCCGATCTCTAACTGAATTTAGTGTTCGGCGCTTTTTTGATGACAGAACCTACACACATAAATCTTGGGCGAGTTAAAAGCCTGTAGTGCGAACTATAGGCTTTTCGTATCACAGAGAAATTTTTGAAAGAGTTGATAAGCAACGCTTTCAAAAATTTCTCTGGTTTTTAATTCAGTGCAACGCGCTGTAACGTTGTAATTTGGTGTTACATTTTTCAGAGTCTAAATTGTAAGGGGCAGCACCAATTTTGTCTGGCAACGAAGAAGAAGATATCGTCATCGAAACCCAACCACCACAATCTACTAAGCGATCGCTTCTCAATATCGCGACGATTGTGGCAGTTGCCACCTTATTGAGCAAAATATTTGGTCTACTGCGCCAAGTGGCGATCGCTGCTGCCTTTGGTAATGGCACGGCATATGGTGCATATAACTTTGCCTATGTAATTCCTGGATTTTTATTAATTCTGCTCGGCGGCATTAATGGACCTTTTCACAGTGCGATCGTCAGTGTCCTCGCTAAACGCGATCGCCGTGAAGTTGCCACGATCATCGATAGCATCACCACGATTGTTACGGGCATTTTGCTATTGGTGACGATCGCTTTAGTGATTTTTGCGGAACCCTTAATGCATCTAGTTGCCCCAGGGCTGTTTATACCAGAGGCAGACTTACTGGCTAAGGGTATTTCCCTTGAAACGATTCAAAATCTCAAGATTACTAAAGACATTGCCATCCAGCAGTTTCAGATCATGGCTCCGATGGCAGTCTTAGCAGGGCTAGTGGGTATTGGCTTTGGCGCACTTAATGCCTCGGATACCTACTGGTTGCCTTCAGTTAGTCCGATCTTTTCCAGCTTGACCGTCCTAATTGGCATCGGTGGCTTAGTGTGGACTTTGGGCGACAAAATCTTGCTACCTGAAAACGCAATGTTAGGTGGCGCAGTCCTTGCTTGGTCAACATTGGCAGGAGCAGTGTTGCAATGGCTGGTGCAGTTGCCTGTGCAGATTAAATCGGGTATGGGGGGATTTAAGCTAAGGTTTGACTTTCAGCGTCCTGAAGTCAAAGAAGTGATGAAAATCATGGTTCCTGCCACTTTTTCATCGGGGATGTTGCAAATTAATGTCTGGACTGATTTATTTTTTGCTTCATTTATTCCCAATGCGGCGGCGGCAGTTTCAGCAATGGGCTATGCAGGTTTGCTGGTGCAAACACCTCTGGGAATTTTGTCGAATGTGATTCTTGTACCGTTGTTTCCCGTTTTATCGAAATTAACCGATCCCGAAAATTGGGATGAACTGAAACATCGGATTCGTCAGGGCTTGATGCTTACAGCTTTAACGATGTTGCCCTTGAGCGCCTTAATGGTAGCTTTAGCCTTGCCCATCTCTCAGGTGGTTTATGAACGTTATGCCTTTGACACAGAGGCTTCACAGCTAACCGCAGCCGTATTGATGGCTTACTCTGTAGGTATGTTTGTGTATTTGGGGCGCGATGTCTTGGTGCGGGTATTTTATGCGCTCGGAGATGGCGATACCCCTTTTAAAATTAGCGTTGTTAATATTTTCCTGAATGGACTATTTGATTATTTCCTAGTCCAAAAATTTGGTGCACCGGGACTAGTCCTCGCAACGGTAGCCGTGAACGTCATTTCCATGATTGTGATGATGTATGTCCTCGATCGCCGCTTGAATGGAATGCCTCTCAAAAGCTGGAGTATTACGATTTTGGGGCTGGTCATCGCCAGTGCGATCGCAGGTGGAGCCAGTTGGGGCATTTACTATGTCTTGAGCCAAAACTTTGCCAGTATGAGTGCGGTAATGAGGTTTGGCGCAGAGGTCGGTGGTTTAGCGATCGCTAGTGCTGTCGGTCTAGGGCTATTTGGTGTGATCGCGGTACAAATGAAAATTCCTGAGATCAACGCACTCACCAATCAAATTAAACGTCGCTTTTCACGTAAATAAACAGAATCTTATGAGGCGGCACTAAGCGCCGCCTCATAAGATTCTCCTCACAAGATTGGTGACAGCTATAAAATTGATTGGCAATATGTCAAGATGATTAGCAAATCTGAGACATCCCCAGAAATAACTTAAATAGCTTATGAGTCTTACAGCAGGGCAGCTAGTCGGCGGACATTACGAAGTTATGACACGTTTAGGTGGTGGCGGATTTGGTGAGACTTATCTCTCACGGGACTTGCATTTGCCCGATCGCCCATCACGGGTAATCAAAAGATTATGCCCACGCAATCAAGACCCAAATATGTTGCAGCTCTCGCGGCGGCTATTTGAAACCGAAGCTCAGGTACTATACCGACTGGGCGCACATCCTCAGATTCCGCAACTGTTTGCTCACTTTGAGGAATTATCAGAATTTTATCTAGTTCAAGAATATATTGATGGAAAAGACCTTAGCCACGAATTGATTCGAGGCAAAATTTGGGAGCAGTTTGCAGTTGTAGATTTACTGCAAAATCTTCTGACAGTATTGAGCTTTGTGCATCAACATAATGTAATTCATCGTGATATTAAACCCGAAAATATTATTCGGCGGCGCGATGGACAGCTTTTTTTAATTGATTTTGGCGTAGTTAAGCAAATTGCCACGCCGACAATGGTCTTGAATGGACATGATGATCAGCCTGCCTATACGGTGGGTATTGGCACACCCGGATATATGCCCAGTGAGCAGGCGCATGGAGAACCGAAGTTTGCCAGCGATCTCTATGCGATCGGTATGATTGGCATCCAAGCTTTGACAGGAATTCCACCTAGCCATTTAGAAAAGGATGACAATCTGGAAATTGTGTGGCGAACTTATGCCCCCAAGGTCTATCCCGAATTTGCAGATATTCTTTCGCAAATGGTGCGATTTGATTTTCGTCAGCGTTATGCTAATGCTCATATTGCCTACGAAGCGCTCAAGGAATTTCGAGATCGCTATCCAATCTCGAATGTGAATCACAGTTTGCCAACAATTCGGCTCAGTGATGATTTCACCAGTGATAATGTCCATGATCTCCACTCAGCGCAACAACCCAAATCCAAGAAGCTAGCCATTTGGCGGCATATTCAGCCTTGGCATTGGGTTGTAGGATTGACAACGCTCAGTGCGATCGCTCTGACGACCATCGTTTTGCTATTAGCTGTGCCGCCGAAGCCGATCCGCACCAACGAGGCTGACGAAGTTAATATAACCAGTCCGAATCCTCAAGCTTTAACCACATCTGTAAATAACTCTGTTAGTACAGGCTCTATTACTCTATTCAAGGAATTCTCCACTAGTGATGCAATTTATGGTGTGGCTGTTAGTCCTGATGGTAAAACCCTTGCGGGTGCGAGTTCTGAGCGCAGTATTGATCTTTGGGATTTGGTCACAGGCAAGAAGCTCCAGAGCTTAAAAGGGAATACGGGTCGGGTTTATGACATTTACTTTAGTCCCGATGGCAAAAAACTTGTGAGTGCCAGTGACGATCGCAAAGTAATTATTTGGGATGTAAAAAATAGCAAGATTTTGCGTACCCTTGAGGGGCATCAAGAACGGGTGTATACTACAATTTTTAGTCCTGATGGCAAAATGATTGCCAGCTCTGGAGCTGATCGCACGATTCGTTTATGGAATGCTGATACAGGTAAACCGATTAATATTTTCCAAGAAAAATCTTGGGTATATGATGTCTCCTTTACCCCCGATGGCAAAATTTTAGCGAGTGCTTGCAAGGATGGGGCAATTCATCTTTGGAATGTGGAAACGGGCAAAATTGTCAAAACTCTATCGGAAAGTGGGAGTTCTGTACGCTCCATTTCTTATAGCAATAATGGCAAACTGATTGCTACTGCCATGGAAGACAATACTGTTCGTCTATGGGATGCAGTTACAGGTCAACTCAAGGAAGTACTGACTGGACATACTGGAGAAGTCCATACCCTCGATTTTAGTAAAGATGATCGTTTACTGGCGACTGGTAGTGCAGATAAAACCGTGCGAATTTGGCATCTAAAAGAGAAGCGATCGCCGCAGGTGTTAGCGGATCATGAGCGCGGTGTCGCCTCCGTAGAATTTAGCAACGATCAGAAATTTTTAGTTAGTGGCAGCCTTGATGGCAAAATCAAAATTTGGAAATTATAAAATGCTTAAGGAACCGATTTTTTGTGACGCGGCGAAGCCGCGTCACAAAAAATCGGTTCCTTAGCGGTTTGCGCTGATCATTTTATGAAAATAGATCTTTCAAAAAGAGTGAGATTTCAGCGCGATCGCTGACATTGAAAAAGTCCATCGGTACTACGCCATCCACATGACGACTCACCACATTAAATCCTAATCTCGCTCGACGATAGTTCATGACTAGAGGACTATTCGGCGGTAAGGGTTGGCGTAACCATGCATCAAAATTTTGGGCTTGCTTCATGCGATCGCTCATGGCATTGACAATGGCGGCTGAGCGTTCATCGGGCAAACTGCTAGAGGCAAATACATAGGCACGTTCTAATAATTTATCTCGCAAATTGGGATTGAGCCAAGCCGAAACCACCATTTCTAAAGGAGTCTGGGGATTTTGCTTCACGGCTTGCAAGGCATCCGTATTATTGGCGATCGCTTTGGCTAACAGTACTGCTGTGGGATGACCACTTTGTTGAAGTTCCTCAACAGCCTTAGGTTGACCTGTCCACCATCTGAGTGCCACAAGATTCACAGCTTGATTCGGATTATTGCGATAGGTGCGCTCCAGATTTGCTACTACTTGTGGATAGAGCGTTTGTAAAACTGAGTCTGACCAAATCGGGCTAGTAATAAACATCGGATCATTAACAATTTCTGTGGTGATGGCAGCGATCGCTTCCGCAGTTTTGCCTTGCCGCAATAAACTCACCCCTAAACCGAAATGGAGCGATTTTTTCGTGGGAACTAGCTCTAATCCTCGACGGAAATAGGCTTCGGCATCCTGAGCGGCATTAGCTCCTTCCTGTTGCAGACTCAGCCATGCTGCTGCATTGTAGGTAGCTTCGTTATGGGGATTCGTAGCGATCGCTGTTTTGATCCATGCTAATCCTTCTTTTTGCCAAGTTTTCGACTGCGGTAAATTCGGATAGTTAATGGCAAGGTCGGCTAAGTTCCATCCTAATTGATAGGGATAGTAAGGTTCCCAAGGTGTCAGTTGATTGGCTAATTTCAGGCGATCTTGGAATTTATCAACTGTGGCGATCGCTTCAGGCAGATCTTCCTGTTTCGCATTAACTAATTCGGACTTGGCTCTTGCTAAATAAATAAATCCCACGCTCGATGCTTGCCAAGCTGTATTCACAGGTACTAGCCAAACGATCGCCGCCCCCAGATAAACCGTCGCAATCAGTGCGAGCCATAGACGGGGCTGCTTGTAGCCAAGAGTAATCAATTCCTGATTATGCACTTGTCCTAAATAAGCCAAGCTCGCAAAGACAATGACTAGGCTGCCACTAATTGCAGGTACATCAAGCTGATAGTCCGTAATTGCCAACATGCCATAGCCCAGCACACTTGCCAATAATCCATAGGTGAGCGCCTGATCTTGTGAATGCGCTTGCCAACTGGGAGATTGATGTAACCGAATGAAGAGACTGGCGATCGCAACTAATAAAAAGACAAAGGTAATGACTGCCCCAATCCCCAGTTCTGCCCAGAGATGCACGGGCGTACTATGCAGTTGAAATAAAATCTCCGCCTCACGACCTGCCCATTGGGGACGATATTGCTGATACAACATCACTGCCGAACCTGCTCCTGCCCCAAATAGCCAATGCTCTAGCCCCATGCGCCAACCTACATCGGCGGCAATAGTTCTAAATAGTAATTCGCCCGATCCTTGGCTAGGATTTGTAAAACTCGTCGATAATCCTGATATTAGCGATCGCAAACGATTATTAGCTGCGATCAGAAATCCCAATAAAGCGATTGCCCCACTTCCTCCCAAGAGCACAAACCAACGACTGATCTTGCTACGAAATATTGCCATGATAATTCCATAGACAACGATTGCGCCTAGCCCTAAAAAACCTCCCCGTGAGCTAGTGGTATATAAATCAATCAACCCTAAACCAATTCCTGTTAACCACAGCGATCGCCATATCCCCTTTTGGGCGATCGCTAAACTCACAAAAATCGGTAAAACTAACATCAAAAATCCTGCCACATAATTTTGATGTCCCATAGGTGCCCAGTTACGGGACTGCAAATCGGAAAAATCGTAGGAGAGGTTTAATCCCCATTGATTGATCTTACCTAGTTGGGTCAATCTGGGCAGCCATGTTTGCGTAGTCCATAACCATAGGCTTTCCACAATTACGGCTATCCCTAACAATCCCTGAAATCGCAAAATCGATAAGATCCCAGATGAAGAGCTATTAGCTTCATGATTGTTATGCAAAAAATTATTGGTCACATACAATGCAATCAAATAGCCAAAGGCGGTTAAGCTATACCACATCGACTGATTGGGAAACTGTGAAAACATCGTCGATAGGCATAGTGTCACAAAGCCAGAACCGACCACCCAGTCAAAGCCATTGCCCAATAAGTAAAATGGTTTATCCTTGCGCCATAGATTTAACAAACCTGCGATCGCCAAGCAGAGCAGTCCTACTTGCCATAGCAATACCCAAGGGAAAGCTACCATCTGCGTACTACTGTCGGGGAGTAAAGTAAATAAAATATAGGCGGCAATGCCTAACTGGATGATTAACCGACCTGTACTCATAAAACTTGAAAACCAAAATTTAGCAAAATAATTAGCAATTTACGGAAAAGACGACACCTTATCGCTTCTTTCTAGTAAATCAACAAGCTAAACTTAATTATGTCAGCAATTCTCATCTCAAAACCAGTTTGGGGCTGTCAGCACCTACAACTCCAAACCAGCAATTTTTACGTCGGGGTATTATGGCGATCGCTTACACTTTGTAACTTATGGACGAAGTTTTTTCATCTTGGGATTCTAGGGAATCAATGGGGGTTGAATCAATTGCCACAGCAATGTTCTCGAGTACTAGCCCAGAAGCATTATTAAAAGTATTTCTAACGAGTTTGGGAGAGAAACTCGCAAGTAATCGTGTTGCTATTTACCAATTCATTAACAAAAATGAGGGGAAGATCTTAGTTGAAGCAGTTTCACCTAATTGTCCAAGCATTAAAAATCATATATATCCCATCAATTACTTCGGAGTAGATTCAACGCAAAGTTATCCCTGCGATCGTCCGATTATTCTGTCAGATGTTGCTCAAATCACCGAAACTTGGACTGTTCATCAATATTGGCAAAGGACACAGATCAAAGCCATGATGTCAGCCCCGATCCTATTAGATGAATCAACCTCGATCAATCAACTATGGGGGCTAGCAGTTGTCCAACAATGCGATCGCGTGAGAGTATGGAAAGACCAAGAAGCGGAATTTTTATTTAAGATGTCGCAAGTTTTAAGCCAATGTTTGCAATATTGGCAATTACGTTTGCGATCGCCAGCCTTTTCTAAGTTGTTTTTTGCAGATGAACAATATGCAGGCAATGAAAATCTAGATGATCAAGAAGAATTTGTTGTCAAAAGAGTAGAGCTATATCAAGATGCTGAAGAGATTCCGACAGAAATTGCGGTGTCGGGTAATTTCTTGATTTCTGATGATGAAGATAATGAAATTCTAGATAGAATCAATTTTAAGGGTAGTCAAAGTTCCATTAACCAAGCCATTAATCTTGCTATGCAGAGGCTAGACTGGAAGAGGGAAAATGGTTCTGTTCAATATGATGGTTATATGGACTTGGATGATGTTGATGTGGAATCATTAACCCTAGAGGATGTTCTGGAGGATATTCATCACAATACGACTCAAGACAAAGTTGAATATTTACAGCAGAGAGTCCAAGAGCTAACTGAATCACTACAACAAAAGCTAGATGAAGTGGAAATGCTTCAGCAACAGATTCAAGAGTTAACGGATTCACAACAGAAAGTTCGGCAAATACTGATCGATTTGCAGTCAGAAAATCTTTCCCAGAAGATCAAAGAGACCGCTATGCAAATATATCGTTCTCTCTGACCCATAGATTTTGCCCCAAAGGGGCAAAATCTATGGATTATTTCCGAGTGACTACTGCCTCAACATGAGCTGTCTGAGTTTTAATATTTGTGTCAGAGTTAACTTTGCTCTCCACCGCATTGATCGCCCAACGCAATGGTTCTCCATGTTTGGCTAGCTCCTGTTCAACGGTTTTAGCGATCGCTTCTTGATTCTCATTAATCTCAATTTCCGCAGTAATAAAATGGGTAGTCATTTTGGTTGATTTTGGCTTAAGTTAATAGTTTGATTAACTAGGATTGTATAGTGATTTGCTGCTATTGGATATAACTTTCGCGTTGATCGCCTATCATCAAAAATATATAGCAGTAGCCAATTATGTTAGGACAAAAGCAAAACCGAAACGATAGTTGCAGCGCTTAGCGCTGCAACTATCGTTTCGGTTTTGCGTAGCTATAGCTATAACATTTACCCAATAACATCATTTGCCATGAGTTCTGATTCGGAAAAGGTTAGCAAAATTAACACAAATTCTAAATGGCAGTTTTGGATCGATCGCGGTGGCACGTTTACCGATATTGTCGCCCAGCGTCCTGATGGTGAGATTGTGCTGCATAAATTGCTTTCGGAAAATCCCGATCGCTATACCGATGCACCGATTCAAGGGATTCGAGATATTTTAGGACTTGCGACCGATGAAGCAATTCCCATTGAGCAAATTGCGGCAATTAAAATGGGAACTACTGTTGCGACTAATGCTCTATTAGAACGAAAAGGCGATCGCACAGTTTTATTAATTACTAAGGGCTTTCGGGATGCCTTACGCATCGGCTATCAGCATCGCCCGAATATTTTTGCTCGGCATATTGTGTTACCTGAAATGCTCTATGAACAGGTAATTGAAATAGAAGAACGTTATAGCGCTCATGGGGAAGTTCTGATTTCTTTAAATAAGAACTTAGCGATTAAAGAATTACAAAAGGCTTATGATTTAGGAATTAGGGCTTGCGCGATCGCTTTAATGCATAGTTATCGCTATCCGCACCATGAGCAAAGATTAGCCGAATTAGCTAAAGAAATTGGCTTTACGCAAGTTTCCGTATCCCATGAAATTAGTTCCTTAATTAAGTTTGTTAGTCGTGGCGATACGACGGTTGTGGATGCCTATCTATCGCCAATTCTCAAGCGCTATGTCGATCGCGTTAGTGCAGAACTTAATCAGACCCTTACCCCTAGCCCCTCTCCCATTTTGGGAGAGGAGAATGCGACCCTCACCCCTCACCCCTCTCCCGCAGGAGAGGGGATTGCGACTACGAAATTAATGTTTATGCAGTCCAATGGAGGCTTGACGGAAGCGAAAACTTTTCAAGGGAAAAACAGTATTCTTTCAGGTCCCGCAGGGGGGATTGTGGGGGCGGTGCAGACCTGTCTCCAAGCAGGGTTTGAGAAAATTATTAGCTTTGATATGGGTGGAACTTCCACAGATGTGGCGCATTATGCGGGAAGTTATGAGCGATCGCTATCTACGGAAGTTGCTGGGGTGAGGTTGAGTACGCCGATGATGGCAATCCATACAGTGGCGGCAGGTGGCGGCTCGTTACTGTTTTTTGATGGCGCAAGGTATCGGGTAGGTCCCGAATCAGCAGGCGCATTTCCCGGTCCTGCCTGTTATCGCAATGGCGGTAATTTAGCCGTAACCGATTGCAATGTGATGTTAGGGAAGTTACAGCCTGATTTCTTTCCGAAGGTATTTGGGAAAGATGGGAACTTGCCGCTCGATCGCGAAGTTGTAGTTGAGAAGTTTAGGGAATTAGCGCAAACAATTAGTCAAGCTACAGGACAAACGGTTACGCCTGAATTCGTCGCCCAAGGTTTCCTAGAAATTGCGGTCGAAAAAATGGCAATGGCTATTAAGAAAATATCGGTGCAGCGAGGCTATGATGTTTCCGAATATGTTCTCTGTTGTTTTGGTGGTGCGGGTGGTCAGCACGCCTGTGCGATCGCTGATGTGTTAGGCATGACGCAGGTATTCATCCATCCCTATGCAGGGGTACTATCCGCCTATGGCATTGGTTTAGCGGATATTCGCACAATTCGCGATCGCTCGGTGGAGTCAGAGCTAAATTTAGAATTGCTTGCAGAACTGGAAACTATGGCGCAAACTCTCAGTGAAGAGGGCAAGAGCGAGATTTTGCAAGGTAATGAGGATAGCGATTTGCAGATTGAAACTAGTTTGCGATTGCGTTACACAGGTACAGATTCATCGCTAACGGTAATAATTCCTAATTCTCTCGAATTCTCTTCTCAAGAAACCTTTGATTATTTGCGAACTAATTTTGAAGCTTTGCACAAGGATCGCTATGGCTTCATCTTTGCAGACAAGTCTCTAATCGTTGAAGCGATCGCTGTGGAAACAATCATTTCAAGGAAAAAGGACAAAGTAAGAAGGAAAAAAGCTAATAGCCAACAGCTAACAGCTAATAGCCAATCTAACAGCCCAAAAGCCCAAGTCTACATGGCAGGAGCATGGAGCGAAACTCCTGTATTTCGGCGGGAGGATTTGCGGGTAGGTGATCGCATCGCGGGGGCAGCATTGATTATTGATGCGACGGGGACTAATGCGATCGAGCCTGATTGGGAAGCAGAGTTAAATGAGGATGATTGTTTGATACTTCGGCGATCGCCTCAATATCAAAATCAAATGTCTGGGGGAGAAGAAATTGAAGTCCCCCTTTACAAGGGGGATTTAGGGGGATATCTTCCTGATCCGATTAAATTAGAAATCTTTAATAATCTCTTTCAATCTATTGCCGAACAGATGGGATTTACCTTACAAAATACGAGTGCGAGTGTAAACATTCGTGAGCGCTTGGATTTTTCCTGTGCAATTTTTGATCGAGAGGGAGAATTGGTTGCCAATGCGCCGCATATCCCTGTCCATCTTGGCTCGATGGGTGAAAGCGTCAAGGCTTTAATCAAAGAAAAAGGAACTGCCAACATCCATTTTGGTGATGTATTTGCGACCAATAATCCCTATAACGGCGGAACGCATTTACCTGATATCACGGTGATTACGCCTGTATTTATTGATTCCGAACAGCCGATCTTTTATGTTGCTTCGCGTGGACATCATGCGGATATTGGTGGCATTACCCCCGGTTCCATGCCTTCAAATAGTACTAGCATCGAAGAAGAAGGAATTCTTTTTGATAATTTCCAGCTTGTGAAAAGTGGTAAATTTTGCGAAGTGGAAACCCTCGCTTTGTTAACTTCTAGTGCATATCCTGCCCGTAATCCTGCTCAAAATATTGCCGATCTACAAGCCCAGATCGCTGCCAATGAATGTGGCGCAAAGGAACTTCAGCGCATGGTTAATCACTATGGGGCAATGACAGTCCAAGCCTATATGGGCTTTGTGCGCGACAACGCGGAAGATGCCATTCGTAAGGCGATTGCAAATTTAGCAAAGGAAAAAGATGAACGTAGGTTTGTTTATCCGATTGACAATGGTAGTCAAATAGTTGTTTCCGTAAGCTTAGATCCGATTGAGAGAACCGCAAAAATTGACTTTACGGGAACTTCGGCGCAGTTAGGGAATAACTTTAATGCCCCGCTTGCTGTGTGTAAAGCCGTTGTGTTGTATGTATTCCGTACTCTCGTTGATGATGATATTCCTCTCAATGGCGGATGTTTGGAACCTTTGGAAATTATTGTACCTGAAGGATCGATGCTCAATCCTGTCTATCCTGCGGCGGTAGTGGCGGGAAATGTGGAGACTTCTCAGGCGATCGCTAATGCTTTGTATGGTGCGCTTGGTGTGATGGCAGCCTCACAGGGAACGATGAATAACTTTACTTTTGGTAGCGATCGCTATCAATATTACGAAACTATTTGCGGTGGATCGGGTGCGGGGATTGATTTTGATGGTACTGATGCGATTCAAACGCACATGACCAATTCGCGACTCACCGATCCCGAAATTCTGGAATGGCGATTTCCTGTTCTTTTAGAAGAGTTCTCCATCAGGGCAAATAGTGGCGGTAAGGGAAAGCATAATGGGGGTAATGGTGTGACGAGGCGGATCAAGTTTCTAGAACCGATGACTGCGGCAATTTTGTCGAGTAGTCGCGTTATTCCTCCCTTTGGCTTAAATGGTGGGGAAGCGGGCGCAACTGGTCGCAATTATGTGATTAGGCATGATGGTAAGATTACCGATTTAACCAGTACTGCTACAGTGCAAATGGGGTCTGGAGATACATTTGTAATTGACACTCCTGCGGGGGGAGGTTATGGATAGTTATGCAAAAGGCATGATTTAGCTAATGGGTAATGAGTGGCGATTACTTCTTTGAGGGGATCGCCCTCGATTTTATCTAAACTAACGCAGCAAAGCGATAAACCCAGCTTGCTCAAAGTGTTTGTCGTATGCCAATGCTTCTAGGATGTTCTGTTGTTGCATGATGCAGAATGAGGAGCAGTCGGTGTGGCTCCATGCTTGATCGGGGCGTTGTTTGTAGAGAATGAGGGCTTGTTGAAAAATACTATCGGTTTGAGGAATAATTGTGATTGCAGGATTTTCTTGTAAGCTTTCAATCAAGTTTGCGGCGGCGTATCTGAGGAAATTACCACGCTTAGAAAAATGATTCAGGATTTCTGTAAGCACCATTTCACTGGTGAAAATTTGCACTTGAGTAAGTGTGATGCTTAGATTTATGGCTTTAGAGTGAAGTGTGTCTTGAGGATCGAGTAGGGCGATCCAGTATCCTGTGTCCGCAAAAACTGTTTTCATTCTTCAACCTTTGGAGAACCATAGAGATAATGATCGTGGTTGATTGAGCCATCATGGGGGAGTTTGTCCCATTCTTCGGTGGGAACTTGGGCTTGAATTTCTTTAACACGCTCTAATAGGTCGAGAATTCCGTTTGGTTTTGTCTCAGTTGCTTGATTGATAACTTTGGCTTGTTGGCGTTGTTTGAGAAATAGACAAAAATCAAGGATTTCTTCGACTAATGATTCGGGGGCTTGTTCGAGTTCTTTGCTAAGTTGTTCTCTAACTGTCATTTGTCTATCCTCTTAGTGTAATTTTAATAGTAATTTCTTTGAAAAAATGATCGTATCAATAAAAATTAATTGCATCAGACATCAATATTTTCAGACCTTACAGTAGGAAGTGACGGGCTTCTTATAACTTGTAAAGGAAGAACATTACTTTCTATTCCATCTACAAATAAGCTAACCCATACTGATTCTTGTTCAGAATCGATACTGGAGAATGTTGATGGGAGCTTAAATTTAACTACATTTTCATTCCAAGAGATTATGGATTCTAGTTCAATTAATCTGTGATTTATAGCTATAAGTCTATTAGCATCCTTTTTCTTGAGATTTTGACCGTAGATCGTAATGGGTTTATCAACTTCGCTAATGGGAGGGACTAAGCTTTTTAAGCGGGGAAATACACCTTGGTTTTCGCTATTTAAATGCTCGGAAACCAGATTCATAGTCAAATTCATAGAGTTTTCAATACGATCAACGGTTTGAGCTATCTCTTCGTTACTCAAAATTCCTCGAGCAACATATTGGCTTTGAATATAAGTACCGTTTAGGTTTAGTTCCCAAATAAAGCTGGTGAAAGCGGTTTCAGCTTGGATGAGATTGGACATTGCATTTTGAATACGGTTAAGTGGATCTTTGACTAATTGGAACATCAGACCAGATAAGCCTCCAATTCCTGCTACTCCGCCGCCAATACGTTTAGAAAGATCTTCATTAGTTATGCTTATGAATGCTCCACCCGTAAGCAGAATTATTCCAGTGACAAAACTGGCTAAGTTTAACAATTGTTGCATCCATAGGGTTTTCTTTGCTTCTTGGACTGCGCTTTTCAATATGATTGCTGCCTCTTCACTACGAGCTTTTGATGGTTCTAAGTAATATTTGGCTAGTAAGTCTTGACGAGCAGTTCTTGTTCTCTCTTCTCCAACTACTGCTTGAGCTAAAGCATCTACGGCAAATGTTCCACCTACATTTCCTAAAACTCGTGCCATACTTTCACGAATTTCAATATCAGATTCTTTGGGAAGTCTTCGGGCTAGTGCTGGTACAGCATGTTTGCGTAGTTCTTCTTTGATGTTGTCATGTTCTTCTGATGAACTATCAAAAAATCTGTCATCACTCATATCTGCTAATTGTCGAGCAATACGTTTTTGTATTTGTAGAGCATAGTTATCTATTTCTTCCTGTATAAGTATTTCGATGATTTTGTCTGCTAATTGCCGTCTATCTGTCTGTTTTTTCTCAAACTCTGCTTTGATCAACTCCGAATAGGTGCTTGGCTTATCCTTTATTGAAGTCAACCAATCTTCTAACTTGTCAAGACTTTTACGCTTTTCAGAATCTGTGAGATCATCAAATGTCACACGAATACAGTCAAGGTTTTTTATAGACTCAATAAGTTTATTACGAATTTTCTTTTTGAATTCATCTTTTGGTTGCCAACCTTTTTCAAGTTGGTTTATAAGAGGTATTACGGCATTTTTACTAGTGCGTATTTTATCAGATGTTATTCTTGCAAGTGATGCCTTGTCGCCATCAAGATCTATTATCCATTGTATCCACAAATCAATTATCTCATTGGGATCTTCTGTTATAAGATTTTCAATTGAAGCAATTTGCCCTGAAAGATTTTTTGTCTGAAATACATCTAGCAGATCTTTCTTGCTTTCATGTTTAATTTCAACTAAAGATTTTTCAGAATCATTCAGTTTATTTAATGCCAATACCTCTTTAACCTGATCTTGTATGTATCTACTTGAAAACTCGCTATAAGCTAGTTTTCTTAGCTCTTGTATTGTCTGTCTATACAGTTGAGTTGGTAGATCCTCGTCAAAAACAAAATTTTGTTTTAGCCAATTCAGGCATTTTCCTTGTATGTAAAGTAGATTAATAGAATTAATATGTGAGTAACAATTTCTGTTTATAGATGTAATTATTATTCTTAGAATAAATTCTTTGTCTTTCTTAGAAATTTGCCATTGATCAATAAAAGTTTTCTGCAAAGAGTTTTGGAAGAATAAAAAACAGTATTTAATTTCATCGAGAATTTTGTCATTGTTAATTATATTCTTAATTAGAATATCGATATCTTTATCACTTGTTACTAAAAACAATAAGTCAAAAATATCTAAAGTAAGCTGTGATATCTTTTTATGCCCACAAAGAAATTTTAAAAGAGATTCTAAAAATTTGTTTTTATTTGTATCCAAAAGATTTAAATCTTCAAGTAATTTATATGGGATTAGTTTAGGATTATCACCTTCTAGTAAATTTATACATTTTTGTATTAATTCTAAACTACTTGTTTGAATATCAATTTTTTTAAGTGCTTCTTGTAAAATCGAATCATATTGACCATCAACAGAAAGAGACAGCAAATCATCAAAATACTCAATTGACATATAGCCAAGTGTAGTAAGCTCTTTTATCACACTCAGTTTCATTTCGCGAATTGGATGATTAAGATTAGCAATTAATTCTTTTTGTAATTCTATTTTGTTATTTTGGAGAATAGTTTTAATTGCATTAAAAGCATCTCTAACAATTTCCCACTTATTTCTTATACCAACGAGTTCCCGTAAGGATGCCAATGCTTCTCTAGCATCTTCGCCTAATGCTTCAAGTTCCCATATAGCTCTTATGCAAATTTTTGAATCGCTATTAGATAATGCTTGTATGAGTTCGCATATCAAGGCTTTAGGATCATGATTTAAGATTGTAATTAGAGAATTAAAAGCCTCTATACGAACTTCTGCATTAGCATCTATAGAAGTTGTAGATCTTAAAGGAAAAATAACATCTTTAGGAAATTGCTCCCATTCTTTTAGAAAAAGTGCCGCAGATTTTCTTACTTCACTGTTGGCATTTTCTAAAAATTCCAAAATTTCATTTGTTAAATTTTCTTGATTCGTTATCTTTGCGATGGCTCGTATCGTATTGATTTTTACTAGATCAAAGTTGCCACGTTGCAATTTGGTAGGTTGTTTTAGCTCTGGAGTTAAGACTTCTTGTAGTTTGTAAATCTGTTCTAAAGCTGCTTCGGCTTGTTTCCCCAGAATGCTAAAAGATTGTAGTGCCGCAATTATTTTGTCAGGAGCATTAACAATGTTTCCGATATTTATAGGATTCGTTTGAAAGATATCAAAGAATATATCGTTAATAGGAATTTCTATTTGTTTGATTCTTGCAATGGCAATTTTACTACTATAGCGAACGTATGGATTGCCATCTTCATCAATAAATTTTGATTCTAGCTCTGGAATTGCTGCCTTTGCGTTTACACCAATTTCTCCAAGACACTCTGCCACCTTTGTCTGTATTATAAAACTTTTATTGTTGACTAACTGGTTAACTAGTTCTTTGATAACTACGGAATTATCTTCTGTTACAATAATTGCCTTCAATACGCTTATACATAAATCTACTTCTAAACTATCAAGAGAATCTTTATTGCCTAAGCTATACAAATTAGATGATAAAGGTTTGAAGGCATCTCTAGCTTGAATGCCTAAGGATTGAATTTCCTCTGCTGCCTTTTGCTGCATCCTCAAATTAATATTAGAAAGTTGTGCGATGAGTTTGGAGACTTTCTCTGACATAAGAATTTTAAATGGCTAGAGTTACTATTAGTCTGAAAAATCACCTAAATATAGCTGATTTATTGTCAATTGTATGATAATTAGTTGAAAGTAGACATAAACCTATTGTATTAGCTCTAAATACGACACTTGCCTATTCATCAAACCAAGTGAGATCCTCTACAAAAGAGTAATCACTTTTTTATAGATAATTATGGGATTGTCTCATCCCAATATTCATAAGACATCCACAAGAATAGTGTAAAAAACATCCTAAATTCTTTGCTCATTCGTGATTTTAGGATGTTTTTATGTTTGTAGACTTTAGAGTATTCTAAATATGTGTACAACCCACATTTAAGTTTGGGTGCGAATTGCTCTAGGTAACTTGTACCAAGGAACATGGGGATATGCGTGGTGTTCCCAATGGTAATGACCGAAGTTGTAACAACTCAAAAATGACCACAGCATCGAATAGCGATCGCTATGTAAACGTGGCGAGAAGTTTAAATTATTATCAATTAGGCGATGGGGAAGATATGTGCCAAAGAAAAATAGTTGGAGCGAACTGAGGATGAGGGGTAAAAGCCAAAAGAGGATTAGATTCGTGAGAGAAACCTTGAAAGCGATCATCAAGATCGCAATAATCACAATCATGCTCGTAATGAAAGTAACTAGCGATCGCAACGGGAAATATTCGCTCATAAATTTGCAATACCAATGGATGGGATTGGCCACATCGCCATGAAAATCAGGATCGCCACTTTGGGAGGGATAGCGATGATGATTAATATGATTTACCAAACAGCGATCGTAGGGCAAAAGTCCATAGATACCTAGCATCAAGCGTCCAACGATCTTGTTTAAGCGCTGGTTTTGTGGAATTAAGTTCCCATGCATAGATTCATGGGCAAGAATAAATAACCCAGTGTGTAGATATGTGCGAATTAAGATCGAACAAATTAGCCATATCCAAGAACTATTTGGTACAAAAATCTGAAAAGAGCCAACTAGACTAGCAATCCATAAACTGGCTATAACAAAGGTTATGATTGCGCCCATCCAGTTATCAGTTTTAAGCGCCTTTTTTTGCAGGCTAAGCATTTGCATTTCTCAAGAAGCAATTTAATGAATTACAAGAAATCCTTAAAAAATGCAGCAAAGCAACACTTTTTAAGGATTTCTTAGTTTGAAGCGCAAAGCGCTGTAAATTTTTAACGGATCAAGTTCAATAACTCTTTGGGAGAAGCGAGTAAATCGATCGCCACGAAGAAGATCTTATTGCTAGGATCAAGCAAAAAGCGCCAAGAGATATTCATACCTACACCAGAGCCAAACCAAGGTGTTTGCACTTTTCCAGTGATTTTAATTTGGGTGTAGCCACCATCTGCGGGTTCAGAAACGCCTCTTTCTGGAACAAGTACGAGATTTTGACATTCTTCTTTAAAGAAGCGCATAATTGCTTCTTTACCAACGATTGGTCTTTGGAAGGGAGGCTGTAAAGCACCATCGGGAAGGAATAGCGCGATTAAAGCGTCGAAATCATTAGCATTCAAGTTATCCATATAAGACAATACGGTGGGATTGTCAATTCCTTCGATCTTAACTTGAGTGCGCTTTGACTGTTCTTTAGGAGGCAATACTGGCTCAGTAATGCGGGTGACTCCATCCAACTTATTAGGGTCATAACCCATATCTACAACTGCATTACGAAGAATTGTAATTTGTTGACCGGGTTCTAGACTAATTAATGTCGCAAGAACTGCGGAAGCATTAGCGGAAAGCTTGTATCCTTCAGGAATAGGAGCAACAATTCCTTCTTCCATCCATTTCCCAAGCTGATACCAAAAGCCTAGCTTGATATTTTGCGACCAAATAGCGTAGGTACGACAGATAGGAGTATCAGCACGATTAGCTAGGTCACACATGACCTGAGTTTGTTGCTGAAAACTCATTTTCTTGATTTCATTTAGAGTCAATTCGGCTAACTGCATACTTGCTGCTCCCGGAGCTGCGATCGTTACAGTTTTGCCCATCTCAAGGTATGTAAACCAAATCCAAGCGAGTTGATCTTCGGTACTAAGTTGATTGAATCTTGCTGTGGTTGCTGGTACAACGTCAGCAGCCAAGGTGTTAGGGAAAATATTTCTTGCAGTGGAAACGGTATATGTCATATGAGTTGTTTTAGGGGTTGACTGAAGATTTAAGTCCGCACAAGAGCATAAACCGTCGAAACAATTCTGGAACTAAGTTCGTAGAACCTCAATTCCAGCATTTATGGGCGAATCAGTTACCGCATATTAAGTAGTTACAGAACTTGTAATTACTGCATAGTTAGAATAATTAATTCTGAGAAATCACAACAATAAGCGAGTAATTAAGTGAGTAAATTAAGCAAGTTATTGTTTTTAGTGCATATTGATTCCTCTCATTAATATCTACTCATATTGTCGTGACCGTTTCAAAACCTCTAAAGATAGAGATCCCCTAACAATCTATACAACGGAGTAGACAGCGCAAAGCACTATCGATTCTGTTTAAGTGTGAGGATAGACAACACACATAGCTATTGATCCTTACTTTAACTCTACATACGTGCAAGTACTGATATTTTAGCGATTTTGCTAAGGCAAAATAATATATAGCGTTTCCCAGTCTAGTGAAGTAGGGGTTTGTTTTCCCGTCTTCATCGGAAAACAAATTTCTGCACCTTAATAAAAAACGCTATATAGCAGTCCTAAATCATTTATGAGAAAAATAGGGCTTCGACTTCGCTCAGCCATCGGGATACGATGGCTGAGCGAAGTCGAAGCCTCTCTCAACTCATTTAGGATTGCTATATGTAATTCGTAATTGATAATTCGTAATTAAAAAAATCGTAATTCGTACTTTTTAAACCAGATCGCACAATTACATAGGAACCCATCATGCCAAAACAACAAGCAGAATCATCTTGGAGATCGCCTTTCTTTTGGATAGTTGTGGGACTGTTCGGGATAGTCTTTATTTTAGAATTTTCCACACCACCCGACTATGTGATGAGTTATCTCTACGTCAGCCCAATTTTGATTGCTAACTCTCGGTTGAGTCGTGGTGCGATATTTCAAATCATCTTTGCTGCGGTAATTTTGACTTTATTAAATATTTGGGTTCCTGCCAACGAAGAAATTCACACCTCAATGGTGGTAAATCGTTTAGTAACAGTATTTGCTTTGATCTTGACGGGGATTTTAAGCGATCGCTATCGTCAGACCCAGCAGATTTTAGTCCAGCAACAGGTAAAGCTTCAAGCTCAAGAAAAAATCATGAATGTGCGAGAGGATTTTGCTTCCACTTTGGCACATGACTTACGGACTCCTTTACTCGGTGCGATCGAAACTCTGCAAGCTTTTGATCGAGGACATTTTGGAACGATTCTATCCACTCAAAAGACAGTATTAGCAACGATGATTCGTAGTCATCAGAATAGTTTGCGACTAGTGGAAACTCTCCTTGATGTCTATCGCAATGAAACGGAAGGTTTGCAGCTACAATTAAAACCAATCAATTTAGCGGTTCTCGCAGAAGATGTGGCAACTTCCCTATTGAGTCTATCTACTAATCGTAGTGTCTATCTAAATTTGCACTATGGTGAGTCGGACTTTCGCAAATTCCTATGGGTGAATGGCGATGATTTCCAATTACGGCGAGTTTTTATAAATTTGCTGACCAATGCGATTAATCATTCACCCCGGGGCGCAAAAGTAGAAGTAGTGCTAGAAACTCAATCTGCTTATCAGGTGGTGCAGGTACTTGATGGTGGCGCAGGGATTAGAGCCGATGAAAAGCCCTATCTATTTGAAAGATTTTATCAAGGACAAAGCGATCGCCTCGCGACTGGTTCGGGTTTAGGTCTATATCTATCTCGCCAAATTATTGAAGCGCATGGCGGTACAATTTGGGCAGAGAATCGACATCCTCAGGGCGCAGTTTTTGGCTTTCGTTTGCCAGCCCTGCCATACTCATCATCATAACTAATACCAAATCAATAAAGTGTTGTTACACTTTATTGATTTAAAACCTAAACCCAGTAAGGGTTTTCAAATAAAAAGATGGCGTAGCCATTTTTTTATTTGGTATAACCAGAATATTTTTAAATTCTTACTTTGCAAGAATTTAAAAATATTCTGGTAGGGCAATCCGAAATTATGACCTTAGATAATCGCAAAATATTGTTAGTTGAAGACGATGAGCTATTTCGCCTTGGTTTGCAGGTGCGGTTGCAGCAGGAAACAAAAATTGCCGTTTTAGCAGAGGCAAGCGATGGAGAAACAGCGATCGATTTGGCAAAACAGCAAACCTTCGATCTTGTCCTCCTTGATATTGGCTTACCGGGACTCGGCGGTATGGAAACCTGTCGGCAACTCAAACAAAACCATCCCAACCTACCGATTTTGGTCTTAACTTCACGCAATGAGCGCACTCTTATTTCCCGTTTAGTGACCGCAGGCGCACAGGGCTACTGCATGAAGGGTGTTGCCGCTGAAACCTTAATTTTGGCGATGCGATCGCTAATTGCTGGGGCTTCTTGGTGGGATGCCACTGCTACCGCAGAAATTCAGCATACTTTTCAGAATCATTCTCCTGAACTCACCGATGATCCATCTTCTGAGGCAAAGGTCAATACTTTAACTCGGCGCGAGAAAGAGATCCTGATGTTGATGTCAGAGCATAAAACTAATCAAGAAATTGCCGATCTGTTGTATATTTCCTCAGGCACAGTGCGGGTACATATTCATACGATTTTGCACAAACTAGAAGTAGCCGATCGCAAACATGCGATCGCGATCGCTACCCAAAATAATCTTTTGCCATAAGCAAGATAAGTGGAGCTTTGCACCACTATCTATAGGCTCTGACATTGAGCGCAAAAATGTGTCGATCTCCCGCCGAGTTTAATTCGAGAAATTACTGTTCCACAAACATTACAGGGTTGCCCCGTGCGTCGAAATACCCAAGCGGTATCGATGTAATTGCCCTTTAGTCCTGCCACATTCTGGAACGAGCTAAAAGTTGTCCCACCCTTAGCAATCCCATCACTAAGTGATCGGATAATTCCTTGATGCAAAGCCTTGACCTGTTCTGCACTAAGAGAATTTGCCGCCTTTTGAGGATGAATTTTGCCAAGAAATAACGATTCATCCGCGTAAATATTGCCAATACCCGCCACAGTCTCTTGATCGAGCAGTACTGTTTTGATCGGGCGACCACTACGGCTAAGTTTGGCGGCTAAATGCTCAGGTGTAAACTCTGGGTCAAAAGGTTCTAACCCTAACTTCTGTAATCCCGTAATAATTGATGCGGTCGCGTGATCAGGCGGAACCCACCAAATTTTACCAAAGGTACGCTGATCATCAAATCGCAATTCCTTCTGACTTGAGTTTTTTCCCTTTTTCCCTTTTCCTTTTTCCTTTAAAAACAGTCTGACTCGTGTATGTTTCCCCAAGGCAGCATCGCGATCGCACCAGAGCAAACTCCCCGTCATTCGCAAATGGACACCCAGTTGATTACCTTGGGACAACTTCGCAATTAAATATTTTCCCCGTCGCTGCCACTCAACAAACTCTGCACCCGTTAGAGCATTTAAAAAAGCTTGTGGATTTTCAGGATAGGCGATCGCACGGGGCAGCAATACCTCACCACCTTCAATCTGCCAACCTAACGTACTTTCATTTAAACCAATCCGAACTGTCTCAACTTCTGGTAACTCAGGCATTACTTACTAAAAAAGGTACAATCTCTGCTACGCAGAGATTGTACCTTTTTTAAGTTAGAAGAATCTAGGCGACTTCTTCGACTTCATCGATCGCAAAGTTGTTGGTTGCGACGTTGGAGTAGTTGACACTGTCGAAACGGACGATCACTGGGTAGATGATGCCGCTCTTATCAACAGAAGCTACAGTACCGACTTCACGATACCAGTAGGACTCTTTACGCAAAATGCGAACCTTAGAACCGCGTTGAACTGCCATAGGTTTATCCTTATTCCTAAAGACTGTAATTTGAAAATAAAATGATTACAGATATCGTCTCTAGGTTACTGTGAGGCGATCGCCTCTGTCTATTTCTAATGCGTTAAGTTTTATTTAGCAAAATAGGATGCTTAGCATCCTATTTTGCTAGCGTACAACCACGGTTGTACCCACAGAAGCCCAGCTATAGAGCCATGCAGCATGATCTGGTGCGACATTGGTGCAGCCATGACTGATCGGTATACCAAAACTTCGATGCCAATATGCCCCATGAATGGCGTAGTTGCCACTGTAGTACATCACATGGGGCACATCAGGGACGTTGTAATCTTCCCCTTGCATTCTGGCGGTAGGATACTTTGCCTGAATTTTAAAAATACCCGCAGGCGTAGGTGTCTCAGATTTACCCGTAGAGACTATCACCGAATATATAGCTCTATTTCCTTGCCATGCGATCAGGGTCTGGCTACGCCGATTAATCTCAATCCAGCGTTGACCCGATCGCTTTAAATTTTGAATACTACGGTTGCTGACGTAACTACCACGAGATTGAGCACTTACGACATCTAGGCTCATCCATTCGCCGATGCCCAGCAGCAATAGCGCTGTGATAAAAACTTTGGGTATAGCTTGCCAATACTTAATCATTTTGAGCGTCAAGGTTTCGTATTAACAATTATGCCCAAAATCTGATTAAATCTGCCAAAAACTTGTATTGCTACATTGCAGAGAGTTACAGCGCAACGCGCTGTAACTCTCTGCAATGTTTGTATGTGAGCGCAAAGCTCACACAAACGATTACTTATTGTAAAAGTAAGCAATATCCTTATCTTTAAGTGGGGCAAAGCCTGCTTCCAACAATTTTTGATTCAGCTCATCTTGAGGGATATGTTTTGCGCCAATACGGACAATGCGCGATCGCATGGTGTTAGTTACACCACTACGCTGACGACCAGCTTCTAGAGCCATCACACTGTTGTATAGATCAAGCTTTTTAGGATCGATGGGTGTGCCATCAAAATCAATGCCTTGAGCGATCGCCACATCAATCGCATCAGCACCTGTTGTTGAAGAATTATCAGACATAATCTAACCTGTAAAATTTGCGGTGACTTGCTACGCAAGTTTCACCAAACTACCACTGAACGCGATACATCGAAAATAGCAACCCATCTTTTTTAGCGGTGATTTTGCCACCCATCGACTGCGCCAGCTCGGTAAATTCGCTAAGAGGAGTGAGAAATACTTCTGCACCTAAATAGGTTTCTAAAATCGCCCAATTTTCAGCAAATTCTAAGTCGGGGGCGATCGCATCAAAAATTAAAACTCCATTGGGCTTTAATACCCGTTTTGCCTCCTGCAATACCAATTTCCAATATTTCAGAGGGTAATAGCAACTAAAGCCCGTCGCAATTACGCGATCGAAAGTAGCATTTTCATAATTTAACTTGTGGGCGGATCCCAGTTGCACGCCTTTAAATAATTTCGAGTTAAGCTGCGAACCCCTAGAATTTAGGGCATCCTTCGCCACAAAGCTAACTTCTTGTCCATAAAAATATACTTCCCAATCCCGCCAAGGATAAATTAAAAAGCTAACCCCACAGCCAATATCTAAACACCGTTGATTCTTTTGAAATTGCGCCAATTCCCAAAAAGGCGAGGCAATTTTACCCGCTAGAGTATGGCTCACCCATTCACGAAATAGTGGCATCGACTCCACCTCTGCGGGTAAATCAAATGCTTCATTCCGATATTCGCGATCGTAGCGCTGCTGTACGGGGGCGATCGCCTCTGTCCATTCATCTGCCTGAGAAGTAAAAGCTTTATTCATATTTGTATTAAGCTGCTTGTTGCTTTTGGGCTTTGAGATAAGCAAATACTGATTTATCGCCAATGTCTGAGGGGATTTCTTGGCTTAATTTACGAATTGCAAAAATCATAAATAAAACTGCCCAAGTACCTAATAAACTTTGCTCGATCGCTATGGGCAGAAGACTCACCAAGTGACCAAGAATCAATACTGGCAATAATGGAACTAAAAATTTAGTTTCAAAGCGATTAAAACAAAAAGATTCTTTAAAGAAAATCCCAGTTAGAGCGGCAAAACTAAAACCCACACCAATTAAAGCGATCGGATGTTCGTAAATTGCGATCGCCAAAGGTTCTGGGAAATACAAAGCAATACCGACCGAAGCGATCACGCCAATTGCCCAAAATAGCTGCAACACCCGATGAAGTAATTCTAGATAGATATGGATCGTCCAAAGTGCAACCCCTAAACCTAGCGAAAATCCACAATATAGCCAAGTTAACCAATTTAGGATTTGAGGATTATTTGGCTGTAGTAGCACTAACAGCGCTCCTACGCTAAAACATACTGCCGAGATCGCTAAGGCACTGCGATAGATAATTACGCTGAGGCGATCGCTCTCAGTAATCGTAAACTCACCAAACTGACCTTGATAAACTTCAGATGTAATTTCCACAAATTTCTCCGTCAATGGCTATTACTAAAAGTATAGCTGTCGCCGTTTGTGTTAGAAAAAAATCAAAACTCCATAAGAGTTTGGCGGCGCACCGCCAAACTCTTATGGAGTTTTATTGGTAAAACTTAATGTTATCTCTTGTTAATGATTGCCAAAATGACCATAATGCTTTACTATCTTGCAGTCAAAATCGACAACATCGGATGACGCTGTACCGAACAAACAAGTAGGCAGCAGAGGAACTTTTTTATGCGTATCTATTACCTAGCTGGCGTGATTCTTAGCATTACTACAATCCTTAGTGCTTGCGGTGAGAGCACACCAACCGAATGTACGATCAGCACAGCAAGAGAACTCAGGCAAGGTATTACTAAAACTGGGAAATTTGCACCAGGGACTGATTGCGAAGCCATGAGAAAGCTTGCTGAAGAAGGTAAGCCATTGCCCACAATTGCTGAGGCAACCACTACAAATACTGCGCCCAAGGCGGCGGCAACTCCAGCCCAAGAAGCTTTTAAAACACCATTTGTAGCTGGACAGAAGAGTCAAGAGCTAATTGCCACTACGGATAAACAGGCTAGAGTGCAGGAACTAGAGAAGAAAATCGGTATTGACTCTAAGCAGGCTCGTGATCCTTTTACCAGTACAGTCATCAATCCAGTGCCAAAATTAGAAGCTCTTTTGGCTAAGCCTAAGGAGCCACCAAATTTAAGAGCAGCGATCGTGGTTAGAACATCTACACGTACGAAAATAGAGCCTCCTGACACGAAGGCAGCAGAAGGCACTGTTGTAACAGGTACGGTCGAGATTGGCGGTACTATCTATGCCATCATCCAAGCAAGTGATGAGCCAACTCCTCGCAATGTCAGAGCTGGGCAACTGATTTCTAATGGTAGGGTTTTGGTCAAGAGAATTGACACAAACTCTGAACCACCAATTGTCGTTCTTCAGCAAAATGGAGTTGAGGTCTTGCGCGCTGTCGGAGCACCTGTGGTTGCATCCACAGATACGACGAGTCAGTCTGCGAGTCCACAACCTACACCGACTCCACTTGCCATGCCTTTAAATCCTCCTCGATAACCCTAAGAAACAAAAAAGCCTCGCAAATAGCGAGGCTTTTTTGTTTCTTAGGGTTATTTCTTGGGAGCCATCAACATGGTGATATTTCTACCTTCACGCTTTGGATATTGTTGAATCTCAGCAACAGCTTCAAGATCGCTAGCCATACGATTGAGTAGAACTTCAGCAAGATCGACGTGTTGGATCTCACGACCACGGAACATTACAGTTGCCTTAACCTTGTCTCCTTCTTTTAAGAAACGCTCCGCATGGTTGATTCGCACTTTATAGTCATGCTCTTCAATCTTGTAACGCATCTTTACTTCCTTGACATCTGAAGTATGTTGCTTTTTGCGGGCTTCCCTCGCCTTTTTTTCTTGCTCAAACTTGAATTTGCCATAGTCCATGATCCGACAAACAGGAGGATCGGCTTTGTCGCTGACTAATACAAGATCTAGCTCTTTTTCTTCAGCCATTTTCAAGGCTTCTTTTGGGGTCAGGATGCCGAGCTGCTCCCCCTCCATATCAATGACTCGAATTTTTGGATATCTGATGCGTTCGTTGATTTGGGGGAGGTCTTTAATTGGCTTTTTAGTCATGAAATCTCTGTTGTCTAGACTCTTTGGGTATGGGGTTGAATTACTAATGGTTTACAAATGTATGTCTAAGCTTAGCAATATTTTTGCTTGACATAAACGTTTAAGTATAGTACGAACTACCCTTTGATGTGTCAAGTGATTATGTCAAAATTTGACGTAAATTTTGTTTAACTAGATCCCCAGTCACTCGATCGCTTAGAGTGACATGACCGATCGCTGTAGGCAGAATGAACCGAACCTTGCCCGCTTCAACCTTTTTATCGGTAGATAGGGACTCAACAATCGCTTCTTGATCAATATCCGCAGGTAGGGTTTGTGGTAAGCGAGTTTTGGCTATGAGGGCAACCTGTTGGGCTTGATCTTCCGCAGACCAGAGACCGAGATCAACTGCGATCGCCCCAGCAATGAGCATCCCTAAACCAACGGCTTCACCATGATTGTAGAGGCGATAGTTGGTAACTGATTCGATCGCATGACCAACGGTGTGACCATAGTTAAGAATGGCACGAAGATTTCCTTCTTTCTCATCCTTGGATACTACTTCAGCCTTGGCTTTAGCACAACGATAGAGGATGGTTTGCAAAAGCTCATCGGAAATATAGCGCAACTGATCGAGGCGATCGCATTTAGCTAATAAATCAAATAATTCCCGATCCCAGATTACGCCGTACTTAATCACCTCTGCCATTGCTGAGCGAAATTCACGAGCAGGTAAGGTTTTTAAGACTTCAGGATCAATCCAGACTAAGCGGGGTTGATAGAAAGCACCGATCAGGTTTTTGCCCTGTGGATGATTGATCCCCGTCTTGCCGCCGATCGCTGAATCCACCATTGCCAAAAGTGTGGTCGGTACTTGTACGAGATCAATACCGCGCAACCATGTTGCCGCCGCATAGCCTGACATATCACCAATTACACCACCACCAAGGGCTACAATTGCCGATGAACGTTCGAGGCGATGCTCAAGGGCAGCATCATAGATTTTCTGGAGAGAGTTGGCAGTTTTAAAGCGTTCGCCTGCGGGAAGAATCAAATGAGCAACATCAAAACTTGCATTAGTCAAAGAATTATGTACGGTCTCACCATAATGCTTGTAAATGACAGGATTGGAGACGATCAGAATCTTTTTGCTTTTTTTGCCTAAGCCAATTTCTACTAATTTCGCACCCAAATTTTTGAGGCTATGGGCGGCGATCGCAATGTCATAACTGCGATTAGGTTGATTATCACTACTAAGTGCAACTGTAACTGTTGCGGAATTTTCGGACATATTTCTAGGTAAATGATCTAGTTCTCATGGTAGCAGCGATCATGTTTTCCCATCTCGCAACCTAGAAACAAAACTGCAATTCTCATTCTTGTTTATTGAAAGCTAGCCAAAGGCTAGCTTTCAATAAACAATCGTTTCCAGCCTCAATAGAGAGGGTTGGCTATGCCAACCCTCTCTCAAATACCAGAATCAAAAGCTTTGCTAATTAAGGATTTTGATTCTGGTCTTGTAAAATTCGTAACTTTAACACGAACTGACGTTTTCATAGAGAGAATTAATGGAAACAAAAAGAGACTCGTTGCCATCTCTTTTTGTTATTTAGGCTCTTGCGGATAAAAAATGTCTCACCAAAGTTATCTAGCTTCGACTTCGCTCAGCTAACGTTGGCTGAGCGAAGTCGAAGCCACAGGTACTTCTTAGTTTTTATTTAGCCATTGCTTGACATAACTCGATGATCGCAGTTTGCAGAGTGGCAGTTTCATCCTTGCCATGTTTGAGTTCGGCTTCTAGTCGTAACAAAATGCTCAGCGATCGCATCAATTTTTGGCTATTTAGACCTTGAACCTCTTGCTTTAGAAAATAAACTCGTTTGGGATTACCAATTTCGGCAGCATCAGCGATTGCCTTGTCATCGCGTTCTCCAGATTCCTGCATGAGCTTAATCCAGAGCCATGTGCGAAACTGTCCCACCAAGGTTGCACAAATTCGCAAACCCACTTCATTGTTTCTCAGTAATTCGGCAACTAAAGTAAGCGCTTGGCTAATATTAGATGTACGAATAGCACTAGCTAATTGGAGACTATTATGGGCAGATGCTTGTACAAGTGGCGCAATTTCTTTAGCGGTCAAAGGCTTAGTTTGACCATAATGAGACAGTTGTAACTTTTGTAGTTCCATTGTCAAGCGACGGGTATCATTACCAATCGCATCAACTAGTAAATCAACGGCATCTGAAGACAATTTCAAGTCAATTTCTGTCGCTGCTTGTTTAACTAATTGAGCGATCGCGTCAGTTTTCCAAGGCGGTATTAAAGAAAACTCTAAGATTTGGGCATACTTCTGCAATAATTTGGTAGATTTGGCTCTCCCGTCAGGTTTGTTTGATGCGGTAAACAAGATATAGGAGTCTACAGGTAAATGATTAAAAGTTCTCTCTAGCTCTGCTAGCAATGATTCCGAACATCTTTGGGCGATCGCAGTATCCGCTAGCCAAGTCAATCGATTCCCCATTCCAAAGGGTGAAGTTACAGCTTGGTTAAGTCCATCCATTACCTCAAGATCGACCGTAGCATGGATTTTTACATAGTTAAAATCACGCCACATTGGATCGACATGGGTATCAATCAACTTTTTGACTGCTTGAGAAATTTGGTAGTCGTCATCGCCCCAATAAAAGTAGACAGGCATTGTATGATTAGTTCAACTATGTGGTGTGGTGTAGAGATTTGATGATTACTAGAAGCAAAGAAAATAGTCAAGCGAGCCTCCGTACAAAGAAATTAGTTACGAAATCAGTTACAAATCGTACAGATCATTATGCAACTTGGGGAAAAAGAATCTTTGATATTGTATTTGCATCAATTGTTCTAACTGTATTTTCGCCACTTTATCTAGCGATCGCGATCCTAGTTTTCATGAGTTCTCGCGGCTCTGTATTGTATATTCATCCTCGCGTTGGTTTGCATGGTCAAGAGTTTAAGTGCATTAAATTTAGAACCATGATTAATGGCGCTGACCAAGTTCTAGAAAATTATTTGAATTCTTGTCCAATTAGTCGTGCTGAATATGAGGCATCCTTTAAGCTCAAGCATGATCCTCGCATTACCAAGATTGGCAAGTTTTTGAGAACAACTAGTTTAGATGAATTGCCCCAATTTTGGAATGTACTGGTGGGTGATATGAGTGTTGTTGGCCCTAGACCATTGGTGAAAGCAGAGTTAATTAAATATGGTTCAGCGATCGATAAAGTACTCAGTGTGCGTCCAGGAATTGCAGGACTATGGCAAGTTTCAGGACGCAATGATATTCCTTACTCTAGACGAGTCCAAATTGACGCTAGCTATGTCCGTTTGATGAGTTTGTGGCTAGATGTCAAGTTGATTTTTAAAACTATATTGGTTGTGATTTTCCCGAAAGGAAATGGCGCATATTAAAAAGAAAGAGGGTCGCTAGCGACCCTCTTTCTTTTTTAATTTTTAGCTACGGCGGCTGCGCCCCGTTGGGCGTGAAGATAAATCAAATTCTAAAGCGGCTGCCATTCCCCAGAGGATAAAAGCAAGAATCCAGAAGAATTCCGCAGGTTCACCACTTTGATAGGGTTTTGCCTTGCAAATATCGCTGATGTTAATGCTGTAGTTAAACCACAAATCACTAAAGAACATCGCAATCCCAGCACTACCGAGTAACCGCCAAGACTGTGCTGCCTTACCACCCCAGAAAGCGAGTAGGAGAATGGTAGCTACAATCAATAACCAGATATCTCCTAAGGCATAAACAATATTTAGGATTTTGCCTGTATCTAGGGTGAATCCACCACCTGCACCAAAGGTCACATAAGCTGCAAGTCCGATCCCAATAAAGCCAACTGCCCCAACAACTCCCCATTGCTTGGGATAAAGATTGAGTCTTCGACCAATCACAGACATTGCCATGCCCCATGATAAAAACACATAGGTTGCGGTAAAGAAAATATCAGCGATCGAGGGAAATGTTTTAACGAGATTGGCAGCACCCTTGGCTCCACCTGCTATTAATCCACTTTGATATTGAAAATCTAAGTATCCAAAAATCAAGTTTCCAATACCCCACGATAGGATACCTAGTCCTAATCCTAGCCAAACATTACGACCGCTAATAATTTTGGGACTGCGCCAATTACGCAAGCATAATATGCCCGAAAAGGCGATCGCTACTGTTTGGAAGAGATATGTTCCGTATCGATACCAATTTGGTCTTACGATTAAGTCTTTAACTACTTTGTTACATTCTTCGGGCTTAATGATGTGGGGCCCGTCGGTAGGTGCGCTAAGAAATAGATAAAACATTAAGGCTAAGGTTGCCCATCCGATCGCTGCCCAAATAATAGATTGTGTGGGTATCCCTGTTGGGGAAGGAGATTTGGCTCTACTCATGTATCTTGAACCTTGGCTACAACCATAAGAAATGCAGTGTTAAAGAACTAAAAATAAAAAATAGTACGACAGAAGCGATAACTTCTCAAAGTAAACCTAGAAATTAGACAATTATTAATTAATTTAGTTATTAATAATTACTGCCAAAGCTTACCTTTAGGAGTTTTTTGCAGCCAAGCAATCACTGAAGCTGATTCAGGTAACTCATTTAAAGCATCGACCGCAGTATCGACAAAGCTATCATTACCTAAATAGGAGGAGGCGAGTCGATGTAGCTCACCTAAAAGCAATTGCAATTTGCTTTCATCCCAGTTAGGTATTTGTACACTATTCAGGGGGTTAATTGATAAAACCGTTTCCAGTGCGTTGATGGATTCACTCTGGGCAAACTTACCCTGTTGCATAAACTTGAGTAGGTCTTGCTTAAATGAGCCTGCTTGTCTCGTGCCAAGGATATCCTCAACTTCAAGGTATACCGCTTGCAATATGAGTAGACAACCTTGGACTAAATAAGTACCCGCAGAAGAAGTATCAGTAGCTGCTGTATGGATTTGGTCTAGCTTGACCCTACCCCAAACACTAAAACGTTGAGGCTCTTCTAATAACACGCAAGCTTTGCCTTTGTTATCAGTTAAGTCACGCCAAAGCGCTAAAGCTTCATCTCGATTATCGCCAAACATGTTGAGTAACCGAAATGTCTGCCCCTGATACTGCAAAATCGGTATTTGTTGATCTTTATTTTGTGGGTTTTGGACGTTGACGATTTCAACGTCATGGCGCTTCAGGATGAACATGTGTCTACTGTTGACTTAACTGATGTTACCAGTAGCAACAAAGCGTGGCTACCTAATGCCAAAGTTAATAATAATCCCAAAATTACATTTACACCTTGAAATTTAGTTAAACCCATAAATTAACGCAAGTTCGGGATAATTTAAAACGAGTTTTGAGAGAGAGTTTGCCAGCTTACCTCGAATCGAAGTTAAAGGGTTGGTGTAAATCTAGATGGGATGGCATAAGTTGACTCTAAGATATGATTGCCCCTAATAGTATTAATTACTGTATTTCCATAGCAATTTCTATAGGAAAGGCTTAGCCATTGGCAAAATAATTAGTAAAGCGATCGCCATTAGTCCTATGCCGATGAGATCACGAGTTTTGTCAATTTCTATACTTTCGTTGAGCACTAATGGCTGTGGGAGAGGCAATAGAAATAATAACAAGCTGTAAATTCGCAACCAAGGCTGGGCAAGTAAGGCGATCGCGAGTAGAACAATTCTTGCAATACGCGCTATCTGAGTAGTTTGTCGATAGCCAAACATAGCGATCGCTAAATTGCCCCCATCAAGAAAGCGAAAGGGCAGTAATTGTAAAGCAGTTATGGCTAAACCTGTCCAACCCGCTAAGGTCAATGGCGATAGAGTGGGGATCGTTTCGGTAGTGGTGGCTACTGATTTACCGACAGTCAAAATAGCCTGCCATAAAGTTACAAAAATTGAATTTTTAAAATCGAAGTTGTGGAGATTAGGCATCAATAGAGATTTAGGAAGTAGCGAAGTAGAGCTTTCTGTGGGGACTAACAGCCAATTGCCTAAGACTAATAAGATCCCAGAAATAGCTAAACTCGCAATAGCAGGAATTACTGCCATATCAAATAGGATGTGGCGCTGTTTGGTGGGGACTTGGGATATTTGATGATTGAGATGTCCCAACAGCCCAAATCCACCAAAGCAGGGTAATAAAATTGGGGGATCAAATCTTAGCTTGTGTTTTGAGGCGACGTAATACTGTGCGATCGCCCTTGCGATAAATATGCTAGCTATACCGATTAAATAGGGAATGCCTGTTTGTAAGTTGTTAAGGGTTAAATCTCCAATATGATGGATTCTTGCTCCCACTAAAAGGACTGTAAAGGCGGTAAAGAGAATGCTAATCATGCTCACTATCCAAGTGAATCGATGCAATTGTTTGCCCAGCCTTGATTGATCAAATTGAGCAACGTTTTGAGTAGGAATTAGATAAAAGCAATAGTTGGTGTACTGTTGATCGGTTGTTAATGTCCCAAACCCTCTGCCTAGATTTTCGATAGGGCTTTCTTGTAAATAGCAAAGAAAGCGATCGCCAAATATTTTTTGGATATTTTGACTAATGATGTCGTAGGCATATTTGTAATTTTGCGATCGCAGACTGCCGCGACAGTAAATTTCGTTAGGGCGATATTCTAAATCTTTGAGGTGATAGATCGTTGGCGAGAAACATTCTTTGATTTGTTTTTCTTCGCTAGGGGTGAGGCTTAATATTTCAGCAGCAGTGGATTGCCAGTTACGATAAATCCATGTCCCCAATAAATATCCAGTCATTGTCAAAGTTAAAGGCAAGGATGTTTGTGTAAATGTGATCCATGCGATCGCTAAGCAAGGCAAAGCAATTGACCATATCCACAAAGATATGATTTGGCTCGGTGATTGCCATTGCGATCGCTGGTAGTAGCTCGCCACACAACCGATTACTACAAAAACAAAGATTTCCTCAAATCCCATACCAAGTTACTCATGACTAACTGCACTATATAGCGTTTCCCAGTCTAGTTAAGTAAGGGTTTGTTTCACCTCCCTCGGCGGTGAAACAAACCTCTGTACCTCGCTTGATTGAAAAGTGTATTCCTGTCTGTAGAAGAGCAGCCTTTCTAGCTGATCACATGGAGAGTTAAGGACTCAAAGCGTCCTTAACTCTCTTTTGGGTTTTATGTGGCTATAGCTATAGAATTATGGATGCACTCGAACCCAGCCTCTAAAATTTCTGGTTTTCCTAGCCCAAAGTCAGTATGAGCAAAGAATTTGAATCAATCAGCGATCGCTTACCTCCACAGAATATTGAAGCAGAGGAGGCTGTCTTAGGCGGGATCTTGATCGATCCAGAAGCAGTTTCGCGAGTGTTAGATACTTTGCGTCCTGAAATGTTCTATGTAGCAGCCCATCAGGAAATTTTTCGGGCTTGCTTGATGCTGCATAACCAGTCGAATCCCACAGACATGATGAGCTTGACCACATGGCTCAGCGATCGCGATCTACTAGAAAAAATCGGCGGACAATCAAAAATTGCTCAACTTTGTGATCGTACCGTTAGCGCCGTTAATATTGATTTCTATGCTCAACTGGTTGCCGATAAGTATGCCCGACGGAAGCTTGCAGAGGCGGCTCGCGGGGTAGTTGATATTAGCTATAGCAATGAAATCGAACTAGCGCAACTCCTTGATCAATCTGAGCAGAAAATTTTTGCTGTCACCCAATCTCGTGCTCAGCAAGGTCTAGTTCCTGCTGCCGACATTCTCACGAAAACCTTTTATGAATTAGAAAATCGCTTTAATTCCCTCGGAACAGGCAATTCCACGGCGACAGGGTTAATTACAGGTTTTTACGATTTTGATGCGATGACCAATGGCTTGCAGCGATCGGACTTGATTATCCTCGCAGGTCGTCCATCAATGGGTAAATGTTTAGCCTTTGATAGTGAATTGGTTTTAGCTGATGGCAGTATCAGTACTATTGAAACCATTTATCAGCGATATGCACAAAATCAAACTAAACCCAATCTTTTAACCTTGAGAGAGAATTGGCGGTTTGATTTGACGGAACCATCAGCATTTATCGACGATGGTATCAAGCCTGTATTTCGCATCACAACTGCGTTAGGACGACAAATTGAAACTACTTTAACCCATCCATTTCTAACGATTACAGGTTGGCAGCAACTAGCTAAATTATGTGTAGGTGATAAGGTTGCTCTCCCTCGTAAGATCGCAGTTTTTGGGAAAGAAGTACGCCCTGCCTGTGAAATTAAACTTTTAGCCTATCTCTTAGGCGATGGTTGCTTAACTGAAACTAGTCCCCGATTTACGAATATAAATCCCAAGATTCAAGATGATTTTATTTTGGCGGTCGAGCAATTTTCTCCTAGTTTAAAAGTGACAATTGATACTCATGGTGATCGCGCCGCAACGCTGCATACTACGGCAAAAAAAAGAGGCTCAGTTAATCCACTAATTACTTGGTTAAGGGATTTAGAAATTTGGGGCAAGAATGCCCATTTCAAAACAATTCCAGATTTTATTTTTCGTTTAGAAAAGTCTTTAGTTTCTTTATTCTTAAATCGATTACTAGCTACTGACGGCTGGATGTCTGTTTTAAGTAGCGGTCAGGTACAAGCAGGTTATGCCACTGTCAGCGAAAAGTTAGCTCGTCAAGTCCAACATTTGTTATTAAGATTTGGCATTATTGCGAAACTTAAACACAAGTCCGTTAAATACAAACAAGAAATTCGTTACTGTTGGCAATTAGATATTACTGATGCTTTGTCATTGCAAACTCTAATTGATGAAATTGGCATTTTTGGTAAAGAAGATGCAATTAGTAAGGCAAAGTCAGCTTTATGTGCTAAGAGATATCAAACTAATACTGATTTAATACCTGTTGAAGTTTGGCATGATTTGACAATTGCTAAAGGTGATCAATCTTGGCAGAAATTATCACTGGCCGCAGGTATTAATAGCTCAAATATCCATGTGGGTAAACGCGCCCCTACTAGAGAGAGATTACTAAAACTAGCTACAGCTATTGATTGCCTATCATTACAAAAGCTTGCCACTAGCGATATTTATTGGGACAAAATTACAGCGATCGTGTTTGTTGGTGAGAAGCAAGTTTATGATTTGACTATTCCTGAAACCCATAATTTTGTTGCCAATGATATTTGTGTCCATAACACAGCTTTCGGTCTCGAACTCGCTCGAAAAATGGCAGAAATTCATAGATTACCTGTGGCGATCTTTAGCTTGGAAATGTCTAAGGAGCAATTGGTTTATCGTCTCCTAGCCAGTCAGTCCAAAGTTCGCTCTAGTGACATGGGCATCGATAGTAATCGTCTCCGTACTGGACAGATTAGCGAAAATGAATGGGGAACTGTGGCAATGGCAATTAGTGGACTTTCCGAACTTCCACTGTTTATCGACGATACTCCTAATCCTCCGATTACGGAATTGCGTTCTAAAGCTCGACGGTTGCAATCAGAAAAGGGAGGTGTACTTGGTCTAATCCTGATTGATTATTTGCAATTAATGGAAGGATCAGGTTCTGATAATCGTGTACAGGAGATTTCGAGAATTACGCGATCGCTTAAAGCTCTAGCCCGTGAATTAAATGTTCCCGTAATTGCTCTATCCCAGTTGAGCCGTGGCGTAGAGGCAAGAACTAATAAGCGTCCGATGCTATCAGATTTAAGAGAATCTGGAAGCATCGAGCAGGATGCCGACTTGGTAATCAATCTATATCGTGATGAATATTATAATCCTGATACCCCCGATCGTGGAGTTGCTGAAATCATTATTGCTAAGCATCGTAATGGTCCCGTTGGTACAGTCAAACTATTATTTGAACCACGCTTAACTAAGTTTGAGAATATGGCTTCTAGTCGAAGTTAAAGATTGAGATGATGCAGTGCTTCGCACTGTTCATCTCAATCTTTATTGATGACAGGAATAAAATGAACAATCTACTATGAAGACCGCAGTATAATTATTAACTAGCCCCAACTTACTGGTAAATCTATGCAGACATTTGGACAGCAATCAGACCCAATTACGTTAGTTATCTCCGAAGTTGTGGAACCAAATCGCATAGACGAATATGAAGCTTGGACAAAAGGAATCAATCATGCCGCACAACAGTTTGAGGGCTTTATTGGCGTTGATGTCATTCGACCGCGCGATCATCAATATCCTGAATATGTGTTAATCGTTAAATTCGATAACTACGAGCATTGCAAAGATTGGCTGACTTCATCGGTTTATCACAATTGGATGCTGAAGTCTAAAGAATTTATCGCTAAGCGATCGCAACAACATCTCCCCAGTGGACTAGAGCTATGGTTTACCTTACCTAAAAGTTCATCCCTAACAAGTCCACCCCAACCTGCGTATTACAAACAAGTGATCGTTGGTGTGATCACTGTATATCCCCTAATTCTATTAGCAAAATTAGTTGTCAATCCATTTCTACAAGGGCTTCCCGATCTCCTAGGTTTATTTATCTCTGTCATCTTTGTTTCTGCATTGCTGACTTATCCAGTTATGCCATACCTCACCCAAATCCTTAGTTTCTGGCTTTATCCATCCACATCTAAGCGCCCTAGAAGATAAACAACTCAAGATTTTGGGAACATCGATCTTGTTTATCATGTGCGTGGTAAGCACTATAATTAATCTAGTTTACGGAACAACCAATGGTCAATATTGGCTATCATTCAGCGAAAATTCAAGGAAACTTTCTCCGCTCCGTTTATAAAACTAGTCTTTCCACTCTAGTTAGTTTCCCGATCAAGCAAAGTCGTCAAGTACCCATCAAGGTTTATGCCCTATCCTGTGAACGTGATTTGCCAGAACAGGTAGCAAGTTTGCGCTCTTTTCTCCGCTATGTCGGTATTCCAAAAGCATTTACGATTATGTCTGATGGAAGTTATACTCAAAAAAGTATTGAGCTACTACGTAAAATTCATCCATGCGTTGATGTGCAACTTCTTACTAAGTTCCAAAGGGATGATTTACCTGCATCAGTTTATGAATATGCGTCTCAGCAAGCGATGGGCAAGAAACTGGCTGCCTTGATGTCTATTCCCATTGATAGCGCCACTCTATATACTGATTCAGATATTCTTTTCTTTCAGGGGGCTTCGGATTTAGTAGATTTAGCTACATCGAATGATACTAATACCTATTATTTACCCGACTGCAAAAACTCCTTAGATAGTCGGCTTATTTACGAGGAAGTGGAAAGCCAAGAACCAATTAATGCAGGATTTATTTTGTTTAAGAAAGCATTAGATTGGAGTGCTAGTGTCCAGAGGCTGTCTCAGCTATTGGAACCTCCCAACTATTTTTCTGAGCAAACAATTGTGAATTTAACAATTAAACGCAATCATGGTATCGCACTTGATAGGGATAAATATATTATGAATGTTGACGATCAGTTTATTTATCCTGATCAATTTGCTAGTAAGCAGATTGCGATGAGGCACTATGTTAATGATGTGAGACATAAATTTTGGCTATCGGTTTTCTTTCAGCTATAGATTATCAATTACCAATTACCCATTCTTTATATGTCCCAAGTATCTAGTTTTGATATATTTGACACCTTGCTAACTAGATTAGTAATTGAACCTACAGAAATCTTTAAAATCTGTGGCGATCGCGCTTTGCAATTTGGGTGGCTCAATTTCTCGGCGGAAACTTTTCGGAGCCTTCGGATTAATGCAGAAAGAAGATCTCGCTTTTTTTATGAAGATGCGGAAGTTCGACTGGATGAAATCTATCGCGAAATTGGCAATACTTTAGAAATATCTGCTGAAATAATAGATAAGCTCAAGCATCTAGAGTTAACTGTTGAAGCTGAGTATTTAGTTGCGATTCCTCAAGGTTATCAATTAATCGCTCAGGTAAGGCGATCGCATCCTCATGTGCTCTTCCTGTCAGATATGTACTTGCCTGCTAATTTTCTGGAAGAGAGGCTTAGATATTTTGGCTTTTGGCAGGATGGCGATTGCTTATATGTATCCTCAAATTTGCGAAAATCTAAGGGGGATGGAAAGCTGTTTTTGCAGGTAATTAAGGAGTTGGGATTACAACCTCATGAGCTTACCCATACTGGCAATAATTTATCCTCAGATGTAGACAAGCCGAAATCACTGGGTATTCAAGCAATCCATTTCAATGATGCGAACCCCAATCGTTATGAATCAATCCTTCAAAAATATGTTCATGATACTAATGGCATCACTTCTCTTTGGGCAGGAATCTCCCGCTATACCCGTCTCCATAAAGCTTCTCAAACACCAAAAGAATCAATAATTAGTGATATAGCTGCTTCCGTCGCTGCACCAATTTTAACAGCCTATACTATCTGGATTTTGCAACAGGCAAAGGCGCGTCAACTTGTGCGTATTTATTTCTTAGCAAGGGATGGCGAAATCTTACTGCAAATTGCGAAGGAACTGGCTCCGAAAATCTATCCAGAATTGGAACTACGTTATCTATATGTGAGTCGGCAAGCGCTGAGGATGCCGGGGGTGACTCAAATTAATCAAGCTTTTTGGGAATGGATGTTTGATGATACAGATGTTTTTACCGTTGCGAGCTTGCTCAAACGGATGTGTCTTGACCAGCAGGTTGCTCAGCCAATTTTTGAGGCTTTAGGATATCCGTGCGATCGCTGGCAGCAAAATCTCGCACGACCAGAGCGGCTAGCACTACGCGCAAAACTGGAACAACATCAACCTTTGCATCAATTAGTGCTCCAAGTTGCGGAGCAGAAGCGTGAAGTTTTAAAAGCCTATCTGCAACAGGAAAAAATGTTAGATGGTAAGGCGTTTGGATTGGTCGATGTGGGTTGGCGTGGCAGCTTACAAATTTCCCTAGAAAATGCCTTTGAGATATTTGGTACAAGAAATCCTGTTGGTTTTTATTTCGCCTTAGATAAGCCCACAGGAGGGCTTAAACATAAAGGAGAAGTACTTGCTTTCTTCTTCAATTTAAATAATTCTCTAGGTCATCGTTACTATCTTGATTCTCGCTATGTTTCGGCAATGGAAGTATTCTGTGCTGGTTGTGAGGGAACTACTCTAGATTATGCTTTGCAATTGGATGGAAGAGTTACACCAGTTCTGAAGCATCAGGCTAATCAGCCTGCCCTAGATTGGGGGTTAAAGTCATTTCAAATGACAGTGCTTGCTTTTGTGCGTCATCTTGTGGAGCGATCGCCTGTTGATTTCCCTCTGACCACATCCCCAAAACTATTGCGAGATGCCTTAGATCATGTATTCCTTACTTTTAGTAATTCACCTACACAACAGGAAGCGGAAGTTTTTCAAGATTGCCCATTTTTTGATGATCCTAATGAGCTTTATCACTATTATTGGGCGATGCCTTTACGCTTAAGTCATGTTTTAAAATATGCGGCTTGTCAAAGTGAAATTTTTGTCCGCCATCGTAATGCTTGGGGTGAGGCAAGTTTGCAGATTAGTTCACCATTGATTAAGAAGATTTTTTCGATCGCGATCGCTCAACGTAAATTTCTCAAACAATGCAAAAAAATGCTTACTTAATAAAGAACCCAAGTTTTTGTAGTTTGCGAAGCTAAACTACAAAAACTTGGGTTCTTTATTGCACATTTCTATTTAGCTTTGAGCTAATGCGAAACCCGCGATCGATGCTTAACTATATATTAGGCATATATTAAGCGTTGTATAAATTTTCATATGAGTGTATCGACTAAAAATAAACCCATCGAACCTGCCCTTGCGGCGGTAAAGCAACGCTTAGAAGAAGGTGGTGCATTACTTCCTGACGGTTCCGACAACTTACTAGAAGTTGTTGGCATACTTAAAAGCTATGGTGTCATCCTAGGCGAATATTACCGAAATCTTACTTATATCTCCGAGCATCAATTTTTAGAATTTTTCCCGTTTTTTAAGTTTTTTAATGGCAATTTTTCGTTAGGTAAGCTAGGTCGTCATTGGTGGCACGATCGCATTAATTTTGAATTTGCCGAATATTGCATGAAAGCGATGTTTTGGCATGGTGGCGGTGGACTTGATAATTACTTGGACTCAGAGGAATTTAAACAACGCGCTAAAGCTACGATCGCCGCAAAAAGTAAAAGCAACCCGCTTATGGCGATTTTAAATCTATTGTTTCCTGACTTTTTGCCAGAGCAAGTGCGCCTGATGACCTACTACAGCGCTTTAGGATATTTTTGGTCGTTCATGTCACCGATGTTTTTAGAACTGAGCGATCGCTATGATCGGGGTGAAATCAAAAGTATTCCTGATGTCGTGAAACATATTCAAGATGGGTTAGTTGCTGCCGCTGCTGTTCCCTATGTTTACAAAGTAAGTATCAATGGCAGCGATTACGATATTGTACCGAAATCAGCAAATTTATCATTTTTAATGGATACGGCTGTCCCCTATGTGGAAGCTGTATTTTTCCGTTCTTTCCCTTTCCGTGGCACGGTTTCCTACAACGCACAGGCGCAGCAAATTTCCCCTGAAATCTCTCACTTCAATTACGGTGTGCTGTATGCCGATCCTCTACCCGTTGGTGGTGCAGGCATTCCTCCAACATTGTTGATGCAGGATATGCGTCACTATTTACCTGAATATTTACTAGATTTTTATAGGAATAGTGATCGCGGTGAAGAAGATTTACTAGTACAAATATGTCTTTCGTTCCAAAAGTCGATGTTTTGCGTAACGACAGCCGCGCTACGTGGTTTAGCTCCCCATCCCTTTGAAACACAAGATCCCAAAGAGAAAAAAGCTAACGATAAATTCCTTGCGCCTTGGCTAGATCGCCTATCGCGATCGCGCCTATACACCTTGCAATAGGATTAAATGGGCTTCTGCAAAAATAAAGAGTCGGCGCATTGCGCCGACTCTTTATTGATTTCTGACATCTTGGCAATATTGCTTGACAGCTTCTGTAATTGTCTCTTGCAAATTTGTATATTTCTTCGCAAAGGGTGGCTGCCAATCGGATAAGCCCAGCACATCGTGGGTTACTAAAATCTGTCCATCACATTCCTTGCCAGCACCAATGCCAATCGTAGGCACAGGAATTAAATCCGTAATCTTGGCGGCTAATTCCGCAGGAATATTTTCTAATAGCAGGGCAAAAATACCTGCCTCTACTAAAGCTTTGGCTTGATGCAAAATCTCTTCGGCAGTGTCGGGAGTGCTACCTTGAACCCGATAGCCAATCCGATGCACCGATTGTGGCGTTAGTCCCACATGTCCCATGACGGGCATTCCCGCCTGCACTAACTTACGAATCGTGGCGACCATATCGGGATAGCCTCCCTCCAGCTTAATTCCCTTTGCATCGGTTTCCTTGAAAATACGTCCTGCCGATCGCAGAGCCTCTTCCGTGCTCACCTGATAACTCAGAAAGGGCATATCGACAATGAGTAATGCATTCTCTATACCACGACCTACGGCTTGAGCATGGTGAATCATTGCTTCAAGGGTAACGGGGAGTGTGGTTTTATGTCCTAGGGCAACCATTGCAAGGGAGTCACCTACCAAAAGCATATCTATACCTGCTTTATCTAACAATTTGGCGATCGCATAGTCACTTGCCGTCAGAGCCGCAATGGGCTTTTTTTGCTGTTTCCATTTTTGCAATTGGGCGATCGTCACTGGCATCGTTGCATTCCTCATAAGTTACAGGTTTTAGCAAGGAGTACATCTCATTACTAAAACAAAAATCAATTACAGCCTGTCTTGAGAGTTTTCATTTTTCCTTGGGCAAAATAAAAACTCTTAAAACATTTAGGATTGCCATATCCATCAAAAAATTAATAGGGCTAACATCTAATGTAAACTTTTTAAAGCAAACACAAAAGGTTAATTGAGTTCGGTACGAGAAGCAAACATTATGCAAGTTGGACAAAGAGTTCGTGTTCGTGGTTTCAAAGACGGTAGTGGCAAGGCGATCGCTAGCAAAGTTGGTGCGATCGGCGTAATCAAAGAAGAAAAGATTATGGATGGCAGCAAATGGGGCTATATCGTCAAATTTGATGACAGCACCAAGTCTTGGTTTTTTGCAGACGAGCTAGAGTCCGCCTAAATGGGTTATGATGTCGCTCCTCGCAAGCAAGGGATTATGCTCTGAGCGTAATCCTTGTTGGAGAAGTGAACATCATAATTACAATTAAGCCCTATGGCAGATATTAACCGTCAAGATATCATTCGGGGCATGATGGCGGAAGTTGATGGACTGAGCTACAGTATGGCTTCAGCAAGTCTTGAGGCAGTGATTACCTGTCTCACCCAAGCTCTAGCCAACCACCAATCGATTATGTTGAGTGATTTTGGTAAGTTTGGGGTACGCCATCGTCGCGCCCGTTCGGGAAGTCATCCTCGCACCCATCAGCCTATTACGATTCCCGAAGTTATAGTTCCCCATTTCACCCCCAGTCCTCATCTAAAAAAACTGGTGCAAAAGTCCAATGAGCCTAATTCTGACATTTCTCGGTAAAGGTGGTGTTGGCAAGACGACAACCGCGATCGCGGTTGCTCGTGCTTTTGCCGCCCAAAATAAACAGGTTTTATACGTCGGTCAACAAGCGGGCGATAGCCTCAGCATCAGGTTAGGTGTTGATCTCAACAGTGACCCACAATCCGTTGCACCCAACTTTTCGGCGGTTCATTTAAAATCTACAGTTTTACTCGAAAGATATTGGGACAAGATGAAAGGCTTGGAAACCCAATATTTGCGTAGTCCTTTTTTTAAAGAAGTTTATGGTCAAGAGCTAGGCATTTTACCTGGAATGGATGCGGCTCTCGGCTTAAGTTTTCTGCGTGAGCGTGATGCTGAAGGTAAGTATGACGTAATTATTTACGATGGCGTTGGCGATCTCGAAACTTTACGGATGTTGGGAATGCCAGAGATCCTCGGTTGGTATCTGCGTCGCTTTAAACAGGTATTAACAGGTTCAGCGATCGGTCAAGCTATTTCTCCATTTGTGGAGCCAATTTTAAGAAGTATTCTCCAAGTTTCTAGCACCGATGATATTTCCCAACAGGCAGGAGAAATGTCATCAGTATTAACTCGCGGTCAGAAAGCAGTTAACGATCCGAGTCATGTTGCTGCTTACCTAGTCACGACGGGAGATCCCTATGCGATCGCTACAGCAAAGTATCTCTGGGGCAGCGCTCAACAGGTGGGCTTAACCGTTGGCGGTATATTTGCACGGGAGGCAATCCCTGAAGAGGAGTTTGCTCCACTGGCGATCTTCTCAATTCCCGATCAGGTTAGTGAGTTAATTATTCCCGATCGCTTAGATGCGCGACTCGCCCCAAAGCCAATTGAGATCAATACTGCAACAAAACAAGTTAAGTTGTTTTTGCCAAGTTTCAATAAAAAGCAGGTCAAATTGATTCAGTTGGGACCCGAAGTGACTATCGAAGCTGGCGATCAACGACGTAATATTTTCTTGCCATCTGAGCTGGCTGGCAAACAAGCCACAGGCGCAAAGTTTCAGGATTCCTATCTGATCATTTCGTTCGGCTAGTAACGAGATAAATAGCCTTGCACTCTATAGTGCTATTCCCATGACTCTAACTCGATCGCTACAGTTCTAAACAACGCTAAAATGCGATCGCGCCGCACTTCAAAATTCGCGGCAACCAGAATAAAGCCAATCCCCGCAAAGATGCCGAGCGCCCACATCAGGAATGAATATTGGGTGACTAAAATTACGGCTTGGGTGAGGACTAGCAAAATGAATGTCAGCGTTCCCATAAAGAGATAGGCGCGGATACGGAGAGCCAGCCCCAAGATGACAAAAGCAAAACTTAAGCCCCAAGTCGCAAAGGCAATACTTGGATCATTAAAGGAATAGAGAAAGGCGATTAGTCCCATTGCCCCTGTAAGCAGACTGCGTAGGGCATGACGTAGAGCTTTGCTATTATGCGATCGCAAGCTTGGTTCCACTTGCGCGAAATATAAACCTGATAGTCCAATTACAAGCACATAGACCAAGAAATCGAACCTTCCTAAATTAGCAGCCCCTACATTTTGGAAGATTGCCCAATCCCATAGAAGAATAGTGAGATAAGAAGCACGAATTTGATCTTGGACTCTGGCATAGATGGCGTAGAAAATGCCAGCGATGACTAGGCTCAGGGCTGTATTATTAGGAACGAGGGTAAATATCAGAGGTAAAGAGAAAGCGGTATTATGCCAAGGATTCTCTGCCCAGCCCCATTCTTCCCAAGGTGGTAAGTAGAGAATTGCAGCAAATATACAGGCGATCGCCGCCCCATAGGGCTGAATAACATTCACAATCAGCCAAGGATTTGGGAAAGCAAAGAAGATGAAATAGGCGATCGCACCAATGGCGGTAGTGATGCCCGTATAAATCCAGAGATCCGAACCCCCTAAATCCCCCTTGCGAAGGGGGAATGGTTCCGCCTCCTTTACAAGGGGGGCTAGGGGATATCTTCCCTGTGTAATCGCGTAGGCAGCTAAGGCGATCGCTAAACCACCACCAATTAAACCGCCTGTGGTCGAAGGTCGATATAAACTTCCTGATAGCAAGAAGAGAACGCTGGCAGTCCAATGTAAATGGGCAGAAATGCTGATTTCGCGGACGGAAAGGCGTAAATATGGCACAATCCAATCTGTGAAAATCTGATAGGCATAGGCGATCGCACAGGCAAGCGTCGCTAAAATCACTAAGCCATCGCCAAGGCTACCACCTTTGGAATTAGCAACCATTTGATAGAACAGCAACTCGTATGCCGAGAAGGTGGCAACTACCATCGATAGATAGGTTAGAGCCTTGAATACTGGATTTGATTGAGAAGCTCTGCGTCCAATACCAATACCGATCAGAGATGTGCTGAGCGAAAATAGTCCCGTTAAACCACTGAAACTCCCAATCCGAAATAGTGAACCCATCGCCCCATAAATTAAGGGAACAATATCCCAACTACGCGGATATTCACCCCTATTTGTACCGTCGCCTGTGCGTTGCATCCACCAGTCTCCCAGTAACTGCGTGATGAAACCAAGGGCTAAATTAGAGATCGCCAGTTCAATTACCGAACCATTAAAAACGGCGATCGCTCCTGAAGTCAGGAGTTCGATGCTCCATGCAATTCCCCATTCTGTCCAAAAGGGAGGATATTGTTTTGAGGAGGATTGTCCGAGGGATTGCCAGACTCGATAAATTAAGCCAAGAGTGACTAAAATCGTGCTGGGTAGCAGATTGACAAATAATTGCTCATCTTCATTAAAAGCAAATACATTAATGGCTAAGAGCGATTGCAGAATTAGTAAGCCTGCGGAAAGTACTGCCGCCCAAATATCAAAGGCTTGGGCATAGGATTGATTTAAGGGCAGGTTGAGATTGGCGACATGGCGATCGCGGCGATATTTGAGCCAATGATTGAGAACATAGAGCAGCAAAACGCTAACGATTAAACCCGTAATCCCAAAGGTAAATTGGGCAATTTGACCATCACCAACCTTAAACTTCCATAGCATCGCCGCAATAAATAACAATCCATAGCCAACGGTGTTGAAGGTAGTTAATAGAGATTTACTGCGGCGCGTATTTACCAACATCAGGGCAAAGGCGACACCTAAGCCAATCAAGCGCGAACTATCATCTGTCCATGTGAGAAATTGTGCGATCGCTAGTCCCGCAATGCTGAGTTTAATCGCCAAATCGCGATCAGCAAATTCGCGCCAAGTCCCTAAAAATGTTAGGGATAGCGGCACGGATAACCAAGCGACACTCCAATAACTACTATTAACTAATAATTCACTACTTCCAAATCGTCCTAGTCTTTGTCCCTCAATCAAAGCATTCCAAAGCAAAATGTAACTAAGCGCCGCTAAACTTGCGCCAATATGCCAAGCACTATCCCGCCATGCTTGCAAATGAGGATTCTCTCTCTGGGATAGGGGCTGGGGGCTAGACTCATCACCAAGAGAAACCGCTTGAAGTTTAAACTTCCCGATCGCTAAAACCACAGTCCATTCCAGCAACATAATCCCTAAGAGAAATCCACTCCAGACAAAGATCGAATTAATCCGAGTGCATAAATAGCTCCCTAAGCTAATGGCGATCAAACTTACAATATGAGCGCAATAGACTAGACCACTTAAGTCTTTGCTAGTAGGCGATCGCTTTGCTTGAACGGCTAGGAGGGTAATTGCCGACAGGGTTAAACTAGCGCACAGGGTATTCAAATTCAGGAAACTGACACAAGTAAGTGCCACCCCAAATCCTAATGCAAGTAATTCACCACGCATGGCTAAACTAGGCTTTTGGCGATCGCGATAAATCGCTGCAATCACTAAAAACAAAATCGCATAGGGAAATAGCAAAACACCTAATAAGGCTATTTCCGAAGTAGTTTGAAATAGAGAAAGCAAATATTTGAAGGTATGTCCACCCCATGCCTCGGGAATCAATCTTTTAACAAGCCAAAGCAGTTGCAAACCCCAGACAAATAAATAAGTTAAATCATTAGGTTCTTCATGTTTGAATAGGTGATCGCATAATATCCATGCAATCAATAAACTCACCGTAAAAGCTTGCCAAGGATATTGATCCCAAATCGATACCAGCCAACCTAAGCCTAAGAGAATCTGACCAAGGTTTTTCTGAAATGACAATACTGATTTACTGCCCACAGATTGCTGACTGAGCGAAGCCGAAGCCAATCTCTCCGTTTTATTCGTAATTTGCACCAACACCCAGCCACAGATCCCAAAGGCTAATCCCAACTTAAAAACAGAAACATTAGCAAATAGAAGCGCTCGACTGACTAATAACACCGTGCTGTAAGCGCCAGTAATCAAGGCTAGCGGAAATGTGGAACTATCGGCAGTATTTAATCCCTGATCACGATTGAGAAAAGTGGAAGTAGCGATCGCGCTAATCCCCAAATACACAGCAATGAGTGGATAGTAGGGAGATATCAGCCATCCCAAATGCAACCAAGAAAGAATCAAAATTGTGGCGATCGAAAGTTGGCTAAGCTGTCGCCTTGTGCGCCTGCGCTTTTGAGAATCTGCGGTAATTTCCTGCGCCTCACGAAAGAGAAAAGAAGTCTGTAAGAGAAAGATGGCAATCCCTGAAAGTAAACAACCAGCGATCAACCCTAGCCCCACTCCCGCAGGATTAGTTAACACCCTTAAACCATCGATCGCCCAAAAGTTTGCAGGCACTAGCAGCAAAGTCACCAACTGCAAAGCGCGAGTCGTCAAACGCAAACGCTCATTTTTGCTTGTCCAGAAACTCACCCCAAAAAATCCTAACGTATAGGCAAATAGCAGTAAATATTGCCCCTGTGCATCAAAATTATTCCACTGGCTCGCGGCAAGTAATCCCGATGACACCACCACCAGAAATACACCCAAAAACAGCAACCACATCGTGCTGAATTCGGAAATTAGCGATCGCACAGTTTGCGCGACCTTACTTGGTGGTTGCGTGACTTTAGGAGGAATTGGTTTCGGTGGCGCTTGAGGCGATCGCGCTAAACGAGTTCCTGAAAAATTCGCGGTAGGTCTATTGGGGCTAGAAATTGGCGAATTCCTACGTGGAATCGCTGACTCTGGGGATTCTATGGGAAGCTCAGATACAAAGCGCGTTTTTGCAATCAGTCTGACTTGATCGTCATTAATTAAACCCATCTCTAGCCATAGGTTCAGCCCATCTAAAATTGCCTCATTCTGAATCGCAACAACCTTTAACCGATTTACTGATCGATTACTATTGCGCCATTGGAAATCTATTTCTGAGATTAGCTCTAAATTAAACCAAGCTTCCAATCCCTCCAGCACAATGTTATGGGGAACATCTATTGGGATGTCGAGGCGCAAATATTTCAAGGGGGCTGACGGCATCGGCGATCGCTCCAAATTTAAAATCAGAGATCGCCTTCATTATGTCTGATTTCGCATCTGTTTCTTCACTCCTTATTCAGGAATATTGACAAGAAAATAAAGAAACTTAGTGATAATCCCTCAAACCAAAAGCTTAGTTACTATTGTTAATATAAATACATAAATATATTTTTTTAATTTTAATAATGCAGTTAACAAACGCTGAATGGACAGAAACAGAGGAAGATATTGCGAGAAAAGCTTTTGAAACTGCCTATAAACGGGAAATTAGCGACTTGATTGATTCAGTCAAACACAAAGCAATTTCTCTCGTGGAAATGGAAGATATGTGGAATCTACACGATTTCCTGAGTGCAAAGCGTCATGAAGTCGATGGTAAATATGATTATCGATTGCCAATGCTAGTGTTTGTGTTTGCGGGGTTGGTCAAAGATGGCTGGTTAAGTCTCAATGAATTAGAAGGATTGACTTCTGACAAAATCGCTAAAATATCAGCACTTGCTCGTATGTAGAGTGAGAGCATTGTAAAGCAAGCGATTTCCCAGACTATTATTTCTCTGCCAAAGGCGGGGAAATAATAGTCTGGGAAATTCTATATTCTGATCGCTACAGCCACAGACTTTGTTAATTTGTTTACTTAGTATGTATAACTGTTAACTCGCCAAATATATGTCGATCGCCCCAATCCTCAAAGCTGAAAATATCTCAAAATCCTTTGGTGGGATTCATGCCGTTAGTAATGCGCGGATTGAAGTACCTGCGGGAAGCATTACAGGTTTAATTGGTCCGAACGGGGCAGGGAAAACTACTTTTTTTGGGTTGCTCTCCAATTTCCTCAGACCCGATCAAGGCACAGTGCAATTTGACGGAATGCCAATTCAAGGCAAACCACCCCATGCGATCGCCAAGCTAGGTATGATTCGCACCTTTCAAGTGCCTCGCGTCTTATCGCGTCTATCGGTACTTGAAAATATGCTACTGGCGGCTCAAGATCAAGCAGGTGAAAAGTTTTGGAATACTTGGTTTCAAGGTAAAAAAATCGCTAATCAGGAACGGGAAAATCGCGAAAAAGCAAGATCTATTCTCGAATCTGTGGGCTTAATTAGGATGGCGGATAACTATGCAGGGTCTCTATCGGGTGGTCAGCGCAAGTTATTAGAAATTGCCCGTGCCTTGATGACTGATCCTAAATTAATTTTGCTGGATGAGCCTGCGGCGGGTGTTAATCCTGCCTTGATTGAAGAGATTTGTAGCCTAATCCACAAGCTGAATCAACAAGGATTGAGCTTTTTGATTATCGAACATAATATGGATGTGATTATGTCCCTGTGCGATCGCGTTTGGGTTTTAGCCGAAGGTCACAATCTTGCCGATGGCTCACCTACCGAGATTCAAAGCGATCCTAAGGTTTTAGAGGCGTATTTAGGCTCCTAGTTTTGCTGAGCGACGGCAAGAAGTGCCGTCGCTCATGTCGATCATATTTTGTGAAATCTTCTAATTTTCTGGTTTGAGGTCGCGCTCCATTAACCCTTCGACTGCCTGTTGCAATGTAATCTCGTTCTTCAGCAGGCGATATACATATCGCGATACAGGCACATTAATTTTCTCGCGATCGCTGATTTCTATTAAGACATTGGCAGTATTGACACCCTCGGCAGTGCCATGCACATTGGCGATCGCGTCTTCAAGACTTTTGCCCTGCGCGATCGCATAGCCAATTTGATAATTGCGACTGAGATTACTATTGCAGGTTGCGAGCAAATCACCTAAACCAGATAAGCCCCAAAAGGTTTCAGGTTGCGCCCCAAAGTAAACGCCAACCCGAATAATCTCAATTAGCGATCGGGTAATTAATGCTGATTTGGCATTTGTGCCCAAATTGAGACCATCACAAGCACCTACAGCGATCGCAATTACATTTTTTAATGTGCCACCCAATTCCACACCAATGGGATCAGAGTTTGTATAGACCCTAAAGTTTCGCGATGCAAAAATTGTTTGAATAAACTGTGCTGCCACCTCATCGGTGCTTGCCACCACCGTTGCCGCAGGTTTACCCTCGACAATTTCAGCGGAGAGGTTTGGTCCCGATAAAACTACGAGGGGATGTGTCGGCAGGAGAGATCGCCAAATTTGAGATGGTGTTTGTCTCGTAGTTGGTTCTAAACCCTTAGTCGCACTGACGATCACCGCATGGGGTAATAATTGCCCATTTTGTTGAGCGATCTGCAATTGTTCCGCGATCGATCGCACCCCCTTGATCGATACTGCGGAAATAATCGCATCACTGTCCTTAACTAATTTGGAAAGGGGTTGAGGACTTTGGCGCGACCAAATCTTTACATGATGATCGTTTGTTTTTACCAGACTTGCCAACGCCGATCCCCAAGCACCAGCGCCAATAATCGTAATATTTTTTAAGTCTGATTGCATATTGTGAATAGTATCCTTAAAAACAAGACGGGAAGCCAGATTCCCTATCGTGACGGTGATATAATAACCTGCAAAAGCCTCTCAATTTCTAAAACCCTTGCTAGTTAGATATTGATCGTCTTTAATTATCAATATCACATCAAAAGTTTTGATTGATGAGGGGTACTTTCACTCATTTCTTGAGGAAGGCGGCAATAATGATCGAAATGAAGGTGGCTGGAATTGCGATTGATGCAGTCAGCCGTAATCCTATCGTCCTACTGCGAGATACTTTAGAACGGAGAGCCTTACCGATTTGGATCGGTGAAGCCGAAGCCAAGGCAATCATTGGCGCTTTAGATGGCAGACCTCTAGAACGTCCAATGACTCATGATTTAATGCTTAATTTCCTAGACGCATGGGGGATCACTGTGGAGCGTGTCGTTGTCCATGCTCTCAAGAATAGTACTTTCTACGCAGTGATTACAGTTTCACAAGGGGATATTAAAAAGGAGATTGATGCACGTCCAAGCGATGCGATTGCGATCGCAGTACGAGCCAAATGTCCAATCTGGGTAATGGAGGAGGTCATTCTCGAAGCTTCGATTCCCGTGGATCAAGATGCCGATGAAGCTGAAAGAAGAGCATTTCGCGAATTTTTATCAAAACTCACACCAGAAGAATTAGTTAAAAAAAGCGGACTAGAGAGCAATTAAAAAAGAGTTGGTGCTTTGCACCAACTCTTTTTTAATGAAGAGACAAATATTTAGGGGATTTCACTATTAGACATGGACTCTAAAAATCCTCGTACCTCTAATTCATTATTTTCAACGGTATTAGGCTGATTAAGTCCAAACAATCTTTCCGCAACTTCACCTTCTTTGCCAAGGATTTTAATTTGCTGATTGTTATAGCTCAGTCCCACTGCTGAAGCATTGCCTGCGCGGATAGAGATTTGACGATCGCCTGACCAAGTTAGCTTTTTCCCTTCATCAAGAACACCCTCAAACTCAGTCTTCCCATCAACGGTAATGCGTAACCAAGACTGTCCCTTCATCACAAGCCCAATATTGACGGGCTTATTGCCTGCAAACTCGAAACTGCCTTTAGTCCCAAGTTCAGCATTAGTTGTTGCCCCATTTTGGAAACTAATATTATTAGTCCAAGATTTAACGGCATTGTTAAGGCTAGAACTAACTTCTCCAAAGGCTGCTTCAGACTGAGGTTTATTGGATGAAGACTTAGCAGCAGTCTTATCGTTGGTTGTTGGTAATGCAGCAACTTTAGAAGTATTGGCAGAATTAGCAGTAGATGCATTGACAGTAGATGCCATCACTGAAGGATCAATTACTGTCTGTCTTAAAACTTCTAAACCACCAACTTTTGGTAATACGCTATCTGTAGCGGCTGGTGTATTACCCTTCGGCGCAACGATTTGGGCGGCATTACCAAAAATAGTTTGGTTATCATTAATTTTATTGGCATCTGGAGAATTCAAAAAGGTTGCCAATAGACTGACAGCCCCAGCAATGACCGCAACATAGAGGGCGTATAAATGTAGAGGGCGTAATTCTGCGGCTGCACTACCTGCCCATTTTTGCTCAGGCAATACAGGATTAAGAGGAAAATCCTCCGATAGATCGCCAGCACCTAGTGCTGTACCATACTTACGGATAAAACCACGTACATAAACAGGTTCAGGTAAAGAATCGATTTCCCCATCTTCGATCGCTCGCAAATAGCGTTCAGAAATTAATGTAGTCGCAGTGAGATGAGGAATTGATAGATCTTTATCTTGTCGAATGCGCTTGAATTGCGCTCCGATTTCTGCTAACTTCTCTGCTTGCTTCGAGGTTGTAATGTTCACAATACTCACGACGTATATGAAGAGATTGGACTGACTGGCTTGTAAAATCTGACTGTGAGTCACACCTTAAATAGCCACAAGTTCTATATAGAGTGTTGTTTATCCTTGAAATAATCTATGCTTGATAGATTACTTACACTCAACTAATATAACATTTTGCAAAGTTTTGAAAGTAAATCAAGAACATATAGGGCATAATTTCTTGCTCTAATGCTCACTTACTCTACTGTCAATATCCCCCCAGAGTTTTCAGAGAGTATGGTTTTGCTTTGCTATGAACTAATTCTAATATCTTTTGAGCAAGATATTGCCCTTGAATTTCTGATCACCAAGTCATAACTAATGCGAGTTTAGGATGACTTAAAACAGGTTTTGAGAGAGGGTTTGCTACGCCAACCCTTTCCTAAGAGTAAAAATCTTGCTTAGCAAGGTTTTTACTCTTGGGCTTTTCAAATTTGCCAACTTAATCCGAACTGACGTTTTGGTTAATGCCTCTAGGAGGAGTGGGGTGAGTCACTAAAATCAGCTACTAGGTTTTGAATTTCTTGCTTACTCAATAGTCGATATGCTCCCACTCTCAGCGAAGCCAGCGATATTGAAGCGATCGCTGCTCGATGTAATGCCAAAACAGGATGCCCCAATAGTTCAGCAACTTTTCTAATCTGACGGTTACGACCTTCTGACAAGACTATTTGTAATTTTGTGCGCGGGTTTTGACGTGATTTTTGAGCTTTATTCTCTTCAACCTGTTGAATGCTGACCATCGCAGGTAAGGTGAGTTTACCTTCAAGGATGATCCCCTCTTGCCATTGCTTAAGAGTTTGTTGACTAGGAATATCTTTAACCCATACTTCATAGGTTTTAGCGACATGGTGACGAGGGTGCATCAGATAGTTGGCAAATTCACCGTCATTGGTCAAAATTAACGCACCACTGCTGTTGTAGTCCAATCGTCCCACTGGATAAACATGGCGATATTGGGCTGGCAATAGATCAAGGACTGTCCTGCGACCTTGGGGATCATCACAGGTACAGACTACACCCGTTGGTTTATTAAGTAATAGGTATACAAATTCTGGGGCATTAGTTTGCAATAACTTCCCATCTACTTCAATGCGATCGCGATCGGGATCAGCCTTAGTCCCTAGTTCCTTAACTTGTCTCCCATTTACCCAAACTCGACCTGACAGGATGATCTGTTCTGCGTCACGACGGGATGCGATGCCATGACGAGAGAGTATTTTTTGGAGGCGATCAAGCATGAGCAGCAACGAGAAATAGTGAACGACGGGCTTAAGCGCTTTTCTCTTTAATATTTACACAATGCAAGCATCTATAGCAGTCCTAAATCATTTGTAGATTTTTGGAGTTGTGGAAGCACATCCCGAAGGGGTGTGCTTCCACAACTCATTTAGGATTGCTATATGCGGTTAATGCATGACAGCATTGCAATTATTAAATAATAGTTAAAAATATGTAGTTGTTTATACGTATTGGGATCGAAACGTTAAGTAGTGTAAACCCTATACCAAGTTGAAATAGCGCTTGAGAGTTAGATATTTGGGATTTTGCACATTTATATACACATCCATATAAATTGCGATCGCCTCTATCTATTTATTCATCTCCAGCATGAGCCAAGGATAAGTAACATGGCAAACAAAATTGAAGACCTGAAAGCAGCCAAAGATGGTCTTGCCCTTAAAGCCGAAATCGATCGCTTCGCCGCAATAGGTTGGGAAGCGATCGACGACGACGACTTGCAACATCGTTTAAAGTGGCTCGGCATCTTCTTTCGTAAAAGTACCCCCGGACGTTTCATGGTACGGATGCGAATTCCCAATGGTTTGCTCAATAGCGCTCAGATGCGTGTTCTCGCCTCAGTAGTTGAGAAGTGTGGTGAGCATGGCGTTGCCGATATTACCACTCGTCAGAATATTCAAATGCGTGGCATTCTCATCGAAGATGTGCCTGAAATGTTCGCAAAGTTTCGTTCTGTCGGTTTGACTAGTGTGCAATCGGCGATCGATAACGTGCGAAATATTACAGGCTCACCTGTGGCAGGTATTGATGCCGATGAGCTTTACGATACTCGTGAACTAGCGATGCAAGTTCAGAATTTACTCACTAATAATGGCGAAGGAAATCCTGCTTTTACCAACTTACCTCGTAAATTTAATATTGCGATCGCAGGTTGTCGCGATAACTCCACCCATGCCGAAATCAATGATTTAGCCTTTATACCTGCCTTTAAAGAAGAATCTAAAGAAACCTTAGGGTTTAACATCCTTGTTGGTGGATTTTTCTCTGCTAAGCGTGTGGAAGCTGCAATTCCTTTGAATGCATGGGTTCCCCCTGAAGATGTCGTTGACCTATGTGAAGCGTTACTAATTGTTTATCGCGATCATGGACTCCGCGAGAACCGTGCTAAATCGCGATTAATGTTTTTAATTGATGAATGGGGAATTGAAAAATTCCGTGCTGAAGTTGAGAAGCAACTCGGTAAACCATTAGCAACCGCCGCCGCCAAGGATGAAATTGTATGGGAAAAGCGCGATCACATTGGTGTTCATCCTCAAAAGCAAGCAGAATTGAATTATGTAGGGTTACAAATTCCTGTGGGACGGATGTATGCCCCTGATATGTATGAGTTTGCAAGACTTGCGGATACCTACGGTAATGGCGATATTCGCCTTACGGTTGAGCAAAATTTACTGATTACCAATGTCAGTGATGAGCAAGTACCTGCACTATTGCAAGAACCCCTACTTCAGAAATTCCCTGCCAATCCTGACAACCTCATGCGTGGTTTAGTTTCCTGCACAGGTAATCAGTTCTGTCCTGTGGCGATCGTGGAAACCAAAAACCGTTCCCTCGCACTCACCAAGCAACTGAGCGAAGATTACCATCTTCCTCAAGTTGTGCGGATTCATTGGAGTGGTTGTCCGAATTCTTGCGCTCAGCCACAGGTTGCCGATATTGGCTTTACAGGCTGTAAAACTCGCAAGAATGGCAAGGTTGTCGATGGTGTTGACATTTATATGGGTGGCACGGTCGGCAAAGATGCCCATCTCGGCAAATGCGTTATGGAAAAAATCCCCTGTGAGGATTTGCGCGAAGTTGTCGGCAAACTTTTAGTCGAACACTTTGGTGCAGTCCCGAAACAACAGGCGATCGCTGAACCTTCAGCAGAATTAGTCGCAGTTGGCTAAAAATCCTCAAATTAGATTCTCAAACCTCAATCATTAATCATTTATTAAAGGAAATTCATGAGTACATTCTCTCGTCGTAAGTTTTTAACCACCGCAGGGCTTTCTACTGTTAGCGCGATCGCTTTAAATGCCTGTACAGGCGGCGGCGAAGCACCGAAAACCGATACTACTAAGGCTACCACTGCCGCCAGCAAGTCCCCTGAAGCAAAAGTTAGTGCTGCTGATGCCCCTGAAGTCACTAAGGCAAAACTTGGCTTTATCGCTCTTACCGATGCTGCACCTTTGATTATTGCCAAGGAGAAAGGGCTATTTGCAAAATATGGCATGAAGGATGTCGAAGTTCTCAAACAGGCTTCTTGGGGAACCACTCGCGACAACATTGCCCTTGGCTCTGATGCTGGTGGTATTGATGGCGCACATATTTTGTCTCCAATGCCTTATCTGTTAACTGAAGGCAAAATCACCAACGGCAAAAAAGTGCCCATGTTTATCTTGGCAAGGCTGAATACTAACGGTCAAGCAATGTCGATCGCTAATGACTTTAAAGAACTCAAAATTGCTCTTAAGAGTGATTCGCTCAAAGACAGTTTCACCAAGATCAAGTCTGGCGGGAAAGAGATCAAGTGTGCCGTAACCTTCCCTGGAGGTAATCACGATCTTTGGATGCGTTATTGGTTGGCAGCCAATGGAATTGATCCAGACAAAGACGTAAGCACGATCGTAGTACCACCACCACAAATGGTTGCGAATATGAAGGCTGGCAATATGCAGGCTTTCTGTGTGGGTGAACCTTGGAATGCTCGTCTAGTCGCACAAAACTCTGGCTATACCGCTTTTATCACAGGCGAATTTTGGAAGGATCATCCTGAGAAAGCATTTACAATGCGTGCTGACTGGGTTGAAAAGAATCCTAAAGCTACTAAGGCTTTGCTCGCAGCAGTTCTCGAAGCTCAAGTTTGGTGTGAACAAGCTGAAAATAAAGAAGAGATGTGTAAGATCATCGGTGCTGATAAGTGGCTGAAGGTTCCACCTGCCGAAATTTTAGGAAGACTGCAAGGTAAGGTTGACTACGGCGATGGTAGAACCCTAGACAATCCCGATCTTGCGATGAAGTTCTGGAAAGATGCAGCTTCTTATCCATTCAAGAGTCACGATCTTTGGTTTGTAACTGAGGATATGCGTTGGGGCTATTTTGATGCTGACACCGATGCGAAGAAGTTGGTTGACAAGGTCAATCGTGAGGATCTCTGGAAAGAAGCGGCGAAGATGATTGGTAAAGAAGCTGATATTCCTAAGAGTACTTCTCGCGGCATCGAAACTTTCTTTGATGGAGTCAAATTCGACCCAGAGAATCCCAGTGAATACCTCAAAGGATTGAAGATTAAGAAGGCTTAATTATTAACTGAATCTAATTCTCGAACAAGGGGCTTAAGCCCCTTGTTATCATCTTTTCTAAAGCAAATAGGAGATATAAAAAATGGCGGCAGGAAGCTTAAAGGCACGATTTTCAGTTAATAACATAGGCGAATGGTTTCAGAAACAGGCGCGTTTTGTCATTCCACCTATAATTGCATTGATACTTATTTTAGGAACTTGGCAAATACTTTGCTCAGGTAAGACACCACCCCTACCACCCCCAAGCAAAGTTTGGCAAGAAACTCAAGAATATATTTGGAATCCTTTCTTTGACCGCAACTATTTTGATGTTAGTGCATCCGAAAAGACCGATAGCCCTGCACGTCAAGCGCTGAAGGAAAAGCTCACCATTGAGCAAGGCTTAGGTGTAAAAACCATGGTCAGTTTGCGCCGTGTGGCGATCGGCTATACCGCTTCCGCGATTATTGGCATTTCCTTTGGCATTGCGATCGGTACAAACGTATTTCTCTATCGCGCCTTTGACCCCATCTTCCAAGTTTTGCGGACAATCCCTCCCCTTGCATGGCTACCGATCGCGATGTCCGCCTTCCAAGGTGTCAACGAATCACTGAAATCTGTTGGTCTAGATGTTACCGAAGCCGCCGCATTATTCGTAATTTTCGTTACTTCGATCTGGCCGATCTTAATGAATACCGCCGTTGGCGTACAACAGGTTCCCCAAGACTATCGCAACGTGTCGCGCGTTTTGCGCCTAAGCAAGTTTGACTACTTCATCACGATTCTGATGCCCTCGGCAGCTCCTTATATTTTCACAGGTTTACGGATTGCCGTTGGTCTGTCGTGGCTAGCGATCGTGGCAGCGGAAATGTTGACTGGTGGTGTCGGCATTGGCTTCTTTATCTGGGATAGCTACAACAGCCAAAAGAGTAGCGAACTGATTTTAGCTCTGGTTTACATCGGTTTAGTAGGCTTCCTGCTCGATAAAGTCGTTTACTACGTCAGCAAATTAGTTGCTCAGTCAGATGCTTAGTTTTTTAGCTATTGGCGATTAGCTATTAGCGGTTAGCTCTTAGCTTAAAAGACAAATCTTCAAAGTTAATCATGCTTCTTCGCAATACAAATCAAAGCTAAAAGCCAAAAGCTAAGAGCCAAGAGCTAATCACCCTCCCCAACTCAACTCTTTCCCTTAACCTTCTCCTATGCAGACTCTTGATCTTACAGATAATAATCAGCAAATAAATAGAGATCCATTTCTAGTCATGGATGGAGTTTCTAAGGTCTATCCCACACCTAGAGGTCCTTATACTGTTCTCGAAGATGTTAATTTGACAGTCTATGAAGGCGAGTTTATCTGTGTCATCGGTCACTCTGGCTGCGGTAAATCGACACTTTTAAACATGGTGGCTGGTTTTAATAAACCAACCTCAGGCGAAATCTGTTTGCGATCGAAGCCAATCGTTCGTCCAGGTCCCGATCGCATGGTGGTGTTCCAAAACTACTCGCTCCTACCTTGGATGACTGCTTTTGAGAATGTCTATCTTGCGGTTAAGCAGGTTTATAAAGAGAAATCTAAGGAAGAAAAGATCAAAATTGCTAAGGATATGCTCGAATTAGTCGGCTTGAGCGAAGCAATGCACAAAAAGCCCAAGGAGCTTTCTGGCGGTATGCGTCAGCGTGTTTCCATCGCCCGTGCATTATCCATTCGTCCTGAAGTATTGATCCTCGATGAACCCTTTGGTGCGTTAGACGTAATGACCCGCGAAGAATTGCAGGAAGAACTATTAGCAATTTGGCGCAAAAATCGGGTTACAGCACTGATGATCACCCATGAAATCGATGAAGCCCTCTTCCTTGCTGATCGCATTGTGATGATGAGCAATGGTCCCGCCGCCCATATTGCCGAAATCATCGATGTGCCATTTGCGCGTCCTCGTGATCGCAAAGCGCTCGCCGATGATCCTCGCTATTACAGCCTTCGCAACTACATCCTTGAATTTCTCTATAGTCGCTTTGCCTTAGCTGATGAGGCGGAATAGTCGTTAGCTGTTAGCTATTAGCTGTTAGCTCAACTTAATGAATTTTAAATACTAAAAAGAACAAGACAAATCACCAAAAAATATCTTATCCAAAAAGCTAACAGCTAACAGCCAAAAGCCAACAGCCAAAAGCCAATAATTACCAATCACCAATCACCATGTCAAAATTCTTAGAAATCGATCACGTTAGTCGTGTTTTTAAAACCAACAAAGGGCAACCCTATGTTGCGGTCAAAGATGTTTACTTTGAGATGAAGGAAGGTGAATTTGTCTCAATCATTGGACATTCAGGCTGTGGTAAATCGACAGTGCTGAATATCCTTTCGGGACTAGATCGAGCTAGTGAAGGGGGCATTGTCCTAGAAGGGCGTGAAGTGCGTGAACCAGGGCCCGATCGCATGTTGGTATTCCAAAACCATTCACTGTTGCCTTGGCTAACGGTACGTCAGAATATTGGCTTGGCGGTAAATCGGGTACTAAGGGATTTACCTAAAGAGGAACGCCACCGCATTATTCAAGAAAATATTGACTTAGTGGGCTTGAGCCATGCTGCGGATAAGTATCCTAGAGAAATTTCGGGTGGGATGAAGCAAAGGGTGGGTATTGCCCGTGCATTGTCAATTAAGCCGAAAATTCTGCTATTAGATGAACCTTTTGGCGCATTGGATGCCTTAACAAGAGGGCGATTACAAGAAAAATTAATGCAGATTTGCGACGAGCATAAAATCTCAGCAGTAATGATTACCCATGATGTTGATGAAGCTTTGCTACTGAGCGATCGCATTGTGATGATGACTAATGGACCCGAAGCGAAAATTGGTCAAGTCCTCACCGTTGATCTGCCCCATCCCCGCAAAAAACTAGAAGCCGTCAATCATCCCAACTATTACCGTCTCAGAGGTGAAGTTGTTAGCTTTCTCGATCGTCAGAAACAAATCAAAATTGAACGTGCTAAGAACAAGAGCAATGCGGCGATCAGTCTTGGCAATATCGAGAAAACAAATCTCACCATTGGCTACATTCCTCTCACTGACTGCGCCCCCTTTGCGATCGCCCAAGAGAAAGGACTATTTGCCAAATATGGTTTAGATGTCACTCTTTCTAAAGAAAATAGCTGGAATGATCTTGCGGAAGGAATTCGTGAAGGTCGCCTTGATGCCGCCCAAATGGTAACAGGAATGCCCCTCGCAATTACTCTTGGTATGGGTAATCAAATTCCTGTACCAGTCGTGACATCCTTAACTATGAGTCGGAATGGTAATGCCATTACCCTCAGTAAGAGACTCCAAAACGAAGGGGTACATGATCTTGCTTCTTTAAAAGCTTATATTGATAAATTCCAAGATGAGGCCTATAACCCTGCGATGGGCATGGTACATCACGCATCTATGCACAATCTATTGCTAAGGCATTGGTTAGCTAGTGGTGGTATGGAACCAGATAAAGATGTGGATGTAATTGTGATTCCACCACCGCAGATGGTTTCTAACCTGATGGCAAACAATATCATTGGTTACTGCGTAGGCGAACCTTGGAACGTACGGGCAGTGAATGATAACGTCGGCTTTGTCGTGGCGACTGACCTCGATATCTGGCGTGGACATCCTGAAAAAGTATTAGGACTACGCAAGGATTGGGCGGAGCAATATCCCAATACCCATCTTGCTGTAGTCAAGGCATTACTAGAAGCATCTCAGTTCTGTGAACCATTGGAAAATCGTGATGAAGTGGTACTCACTTTAGCAAAACCCCAGTATCTCAATCTTGATCCGACCTATATCCGCCCCGGATTTGCAGGGCCTTATCGGGTCAGTACGATGGAAGCAAAGTATGATCAGGACTTCTGCCAGTTTGGTGTGGGCAATATGCCATCTCGTAAAGAGCATCTCTGGGTGTTAACGCAAATGGCGCGTTGGGGCTTGGTCAATTTCCCAGAAAACTATGCGGAAGTAATCTATAACTTGCTAGCAACCAATGTCTATCAACAGGCTGCCAAGGAATTAGAAATAGCGATCGCCGACGAGGATCGCTCACCAATTGCTTTAGCCGATGGCTCTGTATTTGATCCCAATGATCCGATCGCAGCATTGCAATCCATGCCATATTCACGATTTACTGAAACTAGTTACTTTGATCCCGTTAAAGGTTTCGCCACCAAAAAAGTAGCTGTTCGTCAATAGCTCAAGATCATTCTATGTCTGCAACTACTCCTTCTAATGCCAATGCCACACCACAAATCGCCAAAACCCTCTGTCCCTATTGTGGTGTCGGCTGCGGTTTAGAAGTCGTGGAGACTGGCAAGGAACCAACGCTCAAATTTCCCGATCGCTTTAAAGTTCGAGGCGATCGCAGTCATCCTTCTAGTCAAGGTATGGTCTGCGTCAAGGGCGCAACGATCGCCGAATCCATCCAAAAGGATCGACTGCTGCACCCAATGATGCGCGATCGCCTTGATCAAGAATTTCGCCAAGTCAGTTGGGATGAAGCTCTTGATGCGATTACTGATCAGATTCAGCAAGTGCTAGCAACCAAAGGCGCAGATGCTCTCTGTATGTATGGTTCAGGACAATTCCAGACTGAAGACTATTACATTGCCCAAAAATTATTTAAAGGCTGTTTAGGAACTAATAATTTTGATGCCAACTCCAGACTCTGTATGTCTTCCGCAGTTTCGGGCTATGTCAAAAGTTTTGGTTCCGATGGACCTCCTTGCTGCTACGAGGATTTGGACTTAACGGATTGTTTATTTGCGATCGGCACAAATACCGCCGAATGCCATCCAATTATCTTCAATCGCTTTCGTCGCCATCATAAAAAGAATCCCCATGTCAAGTTAATTGTCGTTGATCCGCGCTGTACTCAAACCGCCGAAGTCGCCGACCTGCATCTAGCGATCCAACCAGGGACAGATATTGATTTATTAAATGGCATCGCTCATTTGCTATTACTTTGGGATAAATGCGATCGCCAATTTATCGACAATCACACTACAGGTTTTGCCGAATTCGCAGAAATCACTCAACTTTATACTCCCGAATTTGTCTCGCGTCGCTGTGGGATTAGCATCGAAGATTTGGAACTTGCCGCCAAATATTGGGCAGAATCGCAGCGAGTTCTATCCATTTGGTCAATGGGTGTCAATCAATCCACTCAAGGTACTGCTAAAGTCCAATGTATTATCAATCTGCATTTATTAACTGCTCAGATTGGGAAAGAAGGCGCAGGTCCCTTTTCACTAACGGGTCAACCCAATGCGATGGGGGGAAGAGAAGCAGGCGGTTTAGCCCATTTACTCCCCGGCTATCGCTCCGTTGTTAATCCTGAACATCGTGCCGAACTAGAAGCATTTTGGCAGTTGCCCTCTGGAAAGATTTCGCCTCAAGTTGGACGCACAGCATGGGATATGATTCGTGGTTTAGAAGCTAATGAAGTAGATTTCCTCTGGATTGCGGCGACAAATCCTGCTGTTAGTTTTCCTGATCTAGTGCGAACCAAAGCGGCTTTAAGGCGATCGCCTTTCACCGTCTACCAAGATGCCTATTACCCTACGGAAACCTCTGCCTTTGCCCATATTCTCCTCCCTGCCACCCAATGGAGTGAGAAGACTGGTACGATGACCAATTCCGAACGCTGTATCACTCTCTGTCAATCTTTTCAGCCCCCCCTCGGTGAGTCCCGTGCAGACTGGGAAATATTTGCAGAAGTCGGACGAAGGCTAGGTTTTACAGATAAATTCCCATTCCAAAATTCTGCCGAGGTCTATGCGGAATTTGCCCAGATCACTCGCGATCGCCCCTGCGATATCACAGGCATTAGCCATGCCAAGCTCTCTGAACTTGGCGTAATCCAATGGCCGAATCCTGACCATACCCCTGAACCAGATCGCAAGCACAATAAGCGTCTCTATACTGATCGCCAATTTCATACTAGCGATCGCAGAGCCAGATTTGGTAGCTATCATTCCCAAGGTGTCTTTGAAGTTCCCGATGAGCAATATCCATTCATTCTCACCACTGGTAGACTATACGGACATTGGCATACTCAAACCCGCACAGGACGCATCGATAAGATTCGACAAATGTATCCCAATCCCTTTATCGAAATCCATCCGAAGGATGCAGCGAAATTCGGTATTCATAATGGCGATCTCGTCGAAGTCAAATCGCGTCGTGGTTCTTCTAAATTTCCTGCACTAGTGACAGAGGCGATCGCGCGAGGTGTGTTATTCGTCCCCATGCACTGGGGGACGCTCTGGGCAGACAATGCCGAAGCTAATGCCCTTACCCATCCCGAAGCCTGTCCTGACTCGAAGCAGCCAGAATTAAAGGCTTGTGCGGTAGCGATCTCCAAACCACTTAAGTAGACTACTAATCAAGAAATATAAAGGATAGAAAACTGGAGCGATCAATTGATCGCTCCAGTTTTAGAAGAGCTTGAATAAGCGATCACTTAAAATTTGATTTTGAGCGATCGCCAAATTATTGAGAAAGCTTAGAGATTTACTACGATCTCTATCACCTCTCCTTCGTACTTCGCAGGGTCAATAAACTTCCCTTCCACAATCTGACCATTGACTAACACCTGTTTAACAGCACTATGATTAGTCACCGTTAGTGAGAGAGTCTTACCGCGAAACTGGCGCTTAGACGTAAATCCAGACCACTCGCTCGGAATTTTGGGATCGATGATCATTCCTGTAAATGTGGGCTGGAATCCTAGGATGTAATCAATGCCAATGCGGAGCATCCATACGGCTGTACCTGTGAGCCATGAATGACTTGCCTGACCTTGGGTTTCATGATCGGGACTGGTAACATATTCAGGATAGACGTATGGCTCGGTTTCAAAGCGATCGCATTTCGCTTCAGTTGCCTGTGAGGAATTAATTGGCATCATGCGGCGATAGATTTCCCAACCAAACTCCGTATCACCATTAAGAAGGGAAGCTAATACAAACCATGAGGAGGCATGGTTAAACACTGCGCCATTTTCTTTCTTGCCAGGGACGCAACGACTGATTAGACCGACGGTGTCATCAATTTCCGTAAAAGATGGCGCGACGATTTGCATTCCGAAAGGTGTCGCTAAATATTCACGACTACTAGCCATTGCTTTATCGGCGCGATCGCTGGGTGCAAGTTCCGAAATCACCGCCCATGATTGAGCATTGAGGAAGATTTTGCCCTGAGTTGCACTCGATACACCGATGGGTTCACCATTGTCACGGAAGGCGCGTAAATACCATTCGCCATCCCAACAGACATCATTAGTCACTTGGCGCAGATGTTCATAGAATTTCTGGAATCGATCTAATGCGGCGCGATCGCCTTGTTGTTCGCAGACTGGCAGAGATTTTTTCAGCACATAGCCTAAGAAAAATGCGCCCCAAGTGGTTTCGCCTTTACCCTGTGCGCCGACATGATCGAGGGTATCATTCCAATCACCTGTGAAAATGCGCGGCATTCCTCTTTCGCCTGTATTGGCGATCGCAAAGTCTAGCGCTCTCACCAAATGCTCATAGACTGTGCCTGAAGTCTCATCGTGATAGGGAACAACTTCTTCTAAAATCGAAAAATCACCAGTTTCCTTGAGATATTCCACAATCCCAAAAGGAATCCATAAAGGCGTATCGGAATGGTTAGTACGTTCGCCTGTATTGGTTAGGACAAAATAATTATGTAAAGTGGAACCATCCTTAAATTGGAAGTTTAGCGCTTTAATCAGTCTTTCTCTGACTCGCGCAGGATCGACCATGACTACGCCGAGAATATCTTGGAAGCGATCGCGCATTCCCGTACCAAACAGCAATCCGCCGTGATAATAGCCCGAATTTCGCGCCATATCAAAGGTAACAGCCGCCTGATACTGATTCCAGACATTGATCATCGCGTTAAATGCTTCATCGGGTGTTTGTACCTGCACACAGGACAAATGAGCATCCCATTTTTGTCTTAAATCATTGAAATAGGTATCAACTATTTCAATGATTCCCCCCCCCTTTACAAGGGGGGCTAGGGGGGTATCTTTTGGCGCAATCTCCAAAGTCACCGCAAAATCAACAGTTCCATTCGCTTCCAACTTAATCTTCGACTGCAAAGCCACCACAGGATCACCCGCAGTAATTTCCGTATTCTGCATCACCCCTGTTTCCACTGCAACAGGATTGGCTTCCGATCGCCATCTGCCGATAAAGGTATCTAGACTGCTATCAAAGCCAGAGATTGGCAAACTTTGCGAGAAATAAATCTGATACTTCCAATCAATATTTGGTTGCTTAACGGAAACTCCCTTGTTCAATACCCAATAGCGGCGGGTAGCTACCAAAGCTTGCAAATCTTGATCAAAATGAATATCAGTGAAATGCTTATCATTAGGTTGATTGATCTGATCATTGAGAGCATTGCCCATCAACAATTCCAAGAATGAATAAATCTCTAAATCCCTTGCTTGTCCTGAAAGTTCCGTTAACTTTACGCGCCAAACTTCCGCATTCGTATCTGTTGGCACGAAGTAAGTAATTTCCCCACGAATTCCATTAATCTCCGTAGTGATCTTCGTGTAGCCTTGACCGTGACGACATTCATAAAAGTCATAGTTCAAATCAATCGTTGGTGCCCAACTCAGTGACCAATATTTCCCCGTAGCGCTATCTTTAACCATCACATAACGTCCGGGGCGATCCCAAGGCAGACAGTTATAGCGCATTCGACTGATACGATTATCCCGTGGCGATTCCAAAAAGCTAAAGCCGCCACCTGTATGAGAAATTAGCCCTGCATACTGGCTATTCCACATATAGTTAAACCAAGGGCGCGGGGTGCGCGGATTTGTAATCACAAATTCCCGATAATCTTTGGTGTAATAGCCGTATTGGTTTGCGATCGCCACGATTAAAAATATTCCTATAGGTGATGGTTATTACTCATTGAACCACAGACTGTATATACATCATCTATAAGCGATCACCTCAAAATCAATTTCAATGTGATTTTAGGCTCTATCTCACAGGTAATTTACGGATGCGAATACTCTCATCTTGGATTGTAATTGCGGAACCTTCTTGAAGCGCTTCTTCTATCTGAGGCAATATATCTAAAAGTTTTTGAGTCACAATGTCTGGTTTGGCAGACGAAAGGCGTAATGTGATCAAGCTAGGCTGGCTGTATCGACTAAGTGCGACTAGCATTGAAAAGTCTAAATCTTGAGTGAGTACAACCCAGTTTTCAGTTCTGGCAAATTCTAAGATATTGATATCTGGGGCGTTGGCAGGCAATACATCTGAGCTACGCATAATTTCATAGCATTGTTTTTGTAAGTCTTCAACTGTTTTGGGTGAGATATGAACATCTGCAAGTAATCGGATATTCTTCACGCTAGAACACCATGAGTTTGATCTGAGACAGCCCAAGCTGCATAGTTTAGGACTTGTCTGATGTCTTCAAGCTCTAGTTCAGGATAGGCTTCTAAAATTTCTGGAACAGATAGATTGCTGGCTAAAAGTTTGAGAACAAAGGCTACAGTAATCCTCAGTCCTCTGACGGTAGGTTGTCCGAGGCATACATCTGGTTTAATGACAATTCGATCTAGTCCCATAGTTTTCACTTTTGGTTCTCAACAATTATTTTATAGTAAGCGATCGCCTCAAATATTAATTTCAAGAATTTCAAGGTGATCGACTCATAGATGAAATTATTGTGTATTTTAGTAGGTTAAGATACAATCTTGATGAGTGAATTTGCGGTGTGAGTGATGTTTAAAAAAGACAAAGACTCTAAAGATAAGGCGACCCAATCAATTAGCATTGGTGGCGGTACATTTACGAACTCGCCGATCGCTCAAGCAGGAGGAGATCTTCAGATTAGTCAGCAAATTGTCCAGAGTGAAGCAAATTCAGGATTGACGGTGGATGAGGTGTTGGGACTAATCGATCGCTTTGCGGCGATTATCCGTGAGTCAGATTTGTCGGAAAAGCAGAAAGAAAAAGTATTGCGCCATGTTGCTTCGGGTAAGGATGAAGTACATGAAAAGGAACCTGATAAAGAACTTGTAAAGCAGGATCTGCAAAGAGCTACGAAGGTAATTAAGGATGTGGATGAAGCGGTCAGCGCAGGACAAGGCTTATGGCAAAAATTAGAACCTGTGGTCACGAAGTTGGCGAGCTGGTTGGGTGTGGCGGTAAGTACTTTCTGGGCTTAAGGCTCGCAAATTAAATACCATATAAGAGTAGGGGCGGGTTTTACTGATAACTTTACGGCATATAGTCAAATTATCGACTAAACCCGCCCCTACAGCAGATGATGATTTTGTTAAATTCCCAATCCTAACTTTATGTCAAAAGAACAGCCGCAGGAATCGGAGCAGGGAATTGAAATTGATAAGGCTGAGTTAACGAATTCTCCTATCGGTCAATCTGGGGAAAATCTGGCGATTGGCGATCATAATACTTTTGTCAAATATATTCTTAATCTCGCAGGATTGGCTCAACCTGAGAAAGTAGCGGGTAGGGATGAGGCGGAAACTTTTTTATTAGGGGAGGTGAAAACGGAAGTTAGGTCGCGGCTGAAACATTCGTTGCATCGTGAAGTGGCGATTACTTTAGATAAGGAGATGCAGTTGGATCGGGTGCGAACTTGGGGCGTATCGGTAAAAATTGGAATGCGGGTAATTGAACAAATAGAAAATGGAACAAGCATTCTCAATGTCTTTCAAAGAGAGGAGGTGGCAGGGCGATTGTTGATTTTGGGTAAGCCGGGGGCGGGGAAAACAACTACCTATTTGGAATTGGCGAATGATTTGCTAGAGATTGCCGAAAGTGATGTCAAGCAACCGATTCCCATTTTGTTTAATCTGTCATCTTGGAAGGATGATGATCAGAGCATTGCGGATTGGGTGGTAGCTGAGGCAAAAAGTAAGTATGGAGTTGCGATAGAAGTTGCTCAAAATTTACTCAAGCGTAAGCGACTGTTACCGATGTTGGATAGTTTAGATGAGTTGGAGCCGCACCGTCAGGAGCCATGTGTGCTTGCCATAAATCAATGGATGCAGAGCGAACATCGTCCGAGGTATTTGGTGATATGCAGTCGCAGTGAGGAATATGACAGCTATAGCGCCAATTTTCAACTGAATGCGGCGATTTATTTACAACCATTGAGCGATGAGCAGTTGGCGGAATATTTTCAGGTCATTTCTCAACCCGATCTATGGCAAAAATTACAACAGGATGCTGATTTATTAGAGATTTTGAGAACGCCGCTCTTTTTAAGTATCACTTTATTAGCAAGACAGAAAATATCAATTACTGAATGGGAACAGTTAGCAACTACGAATGAGCGTAAAACCTATTTGCTGTCGGCTTATGTGCGGCAAATGTTGGCGCGAGATATCGAAAATCAGTATTACAAAGCCAAACCAATGCCTACCTCTGCACAAACCAGACATTGGCTGAGTTGGCTTGCCCAGCAGCTACAACAGGAGTCAAAAGATGAGTTTCTCATTGAGGGCTTGCAATCGTCAAATTTAGAGAATCGTACACAGCAAAAAATTTATAACTGGATTGTTGGGGTGCTTGTTGGACTGCTTTTCGGGCTAATTTTCGGGCTGCTTTTTGGACTGCTTTTCGGGCTAATTTTAGGGCTAATTTTAGGGCTGCTTTTTGGGCTGACACAAAAGCGAATAGAACCTGTGGAGACTTTTGAATTTTCTTTAGCGCCTGCAAAGATTAGGGAATTTTTTCAATCGCTGATTAAAGGGCTGATTTCAGGACTGATTGTTGGGCTGACTGTAAAGATTTCAGGGCAGAGTTGGGGACTGGTTTTGGGACTGTTTCTCGGGCTGGTTGGGCTGATTGGTGGCTTGATTGATGGGCTAAAAGCTGATTTTGTGTCGAGAAAACATCCAAATCAAGGAATCTTCGCATCTTTGCAGAATTCTATATGGATTACATTGTTTACAATTCCAATTAGTAGTTTTGGAATGTTTTTTATCTTGCAAGTTAGTGGCAAACAAGCGAGTATTCTATCCAACTTAATTGTAGGAATAGATCTTGCTATATTTATGGGATTTCATTGGAGTGGAGTCGAAGCCCTAAAACACTTTATCTTGCGCTGTCTCCTCTATCGCAATGGCTCTATCCCTTGGAACTACGCACAATTTCTTAACTACAGCACCGAACGGATGCTATTACAGCGCGTTGGTGGACGCTATCGCTTTATCCATCGTCTCCTCCAAGAGCATTTCGCCGCTCAGATTACTGATAAATAGTCGATACAATATTAGCAGTATCAAAATGCTAAGGTAATGATTGCAATCTGCATAAACCAATTGAATAAAAAGCTAACCCAACTCAGAAGAACTTGAAGCTGCGATAGAAAGTTTTCGGCGTGGTTAGGATGACGTGATGAATGGCAGAACTAAGCCGATCGCAGAATTATGGGACGGGATTGATTCGGTGTAATATGCTGTATTGCTTAGCGATCGCCACAGTTTAAAATTTTCCTTATTTATATTGGATTTGTATTGAATGGTTAAGGTTCTATGACTTATCATAAAACCTAAATAAATTGCGCCCTTGATTATCTCAATTTTTCACCCAATTTTTTAGAGTAGCTTCAAAACTATGGCAAATCCCGTGATCTCTAAATTAGCTGTTGGCTTTGCATCACTAGGGGCAATATTTAGTGCAGGTTTCCTCAGTCCTCAAGTTGCTGAGCTACCAACTAAGCCTGCGGCAGTGATCGTCCAGCCTTCAAATACGACCATTGCCAAAGCCCCAGTTGCGAAGCCACTCACAATTAATCAAAAGCACATTTTTGAAGGGGAGATCAATCGTAAGGGATTAGCAGTGGGCTATCACCACCGACCTAATGGTAAGGATACTGCTAATGCGAGAATGGTCAAGCTCACAGGTATGCCGAATACGCAGGGTGTTTATACAGGTAGAGTTGAGATTCGCGATCTGAATACGGGTAAATGGGTCAGCAAATTGTCTAGTTCTAGCTTTTTCCCCGATCGCTGGTCTCAGGCACAGGTTTTGGCAGAAATTCAGGGAGCCTTTGCATCGGCAAATAAAACTAAGGAACCTTGGCAAGGCACTTCTCCAAGTGGACTCAAAATCGAGGGTTACTACAACAAAACGACAAATACAATTACCACCGCTTATCCCATCTATCGCCGATGATTAATATTCAGTTTTATAGAGATGCGGAAGGCTACTTCAAGGCTGATACTGACGTGCAATATTTTCTGCTCGGTCAATACTTTGAGACGGAAGTGCAAGGTGTTATCGGAGTCTGTACAGATCTTTTGGAAACAATCCAAGAAATTGAAATAGGCGATCGCACTGAATTAGAAGGCATAGGCAATGCCTATGGGCTTAAAATCACTTCTAAAAGAGTAACGATCTGGAATGAGTTTGCTGAAACCGAACAAACTTTGGATATTCCTTTATCTGACTTTAAGCAAGCTCTCGAAAATTGCTGCATATTTTTACAAACGATGAGTTGAAATTTATGGGAACTTGGGCTGTTGATGCATTTGGTAATGATGATGCTTGTGATTGGACGTATGAACTGGAAAAAGTAAATGACCTCTCGTTAGTAGAAGCTGCCCTTGATGTAGTGCTTAACTCTGGTGAAGAAGGGGTGGAATCCTCAGAAGCTACTGAAGCGATCGCAGCGATCGAAGTCATTGCAAGATTGCAAGGCAATTGGGGTAAGCGGAGCGCCTATTCCGAGAGGCTTGATCAGTGGGTAGAAAATAACAAAATTCAGCCATCAACCGATCTAGTTCAGAAAGCTAATTTAGCAATTGCGTGTATTCTCAGCGATAACTCTGAATTAAACGAATTATGGCAGGAAACTGAAGACTATGAAGATTGGTTAGCCTCTATCACTGATTTGAAGAATCGTGTCAATAATTCAATAAATAGTTAATGTGCCATCTGCTAAGCAGTTGGCTATTTTTTTTCACAGGAGCGGATTAATGGGAACGACAATCTGGGTCTTAAGTAAGAACAAAACAACGGAAGGTGATGACTGGGATCACTCGGCACTGTTTTATGCTGTGGAGAAACTTGATCCTATATGCGATCGCTTGGGATTACCAAAGCTTTCCACATTTCTCGACTGGACGGATTTTGATTTGAATATGTCCGAAGATGAGGATGAGGAATTTCCTGATGAAGAAGCATTGATAGATAGAGCATCGTGGTTTAATCCCTCAGAAGCTTTGCCAATGCTGAGGGCTTTGCGCGAATATGTGGCGAGTAATGAGTCTGAGCTTGCCAGCCTTTTGGAGCAAGGAAAAGAGCATCTCTCCGAAGAGTTGCTCGAAGATTTAGATGATTGCATATCCAAAGTTGAGAAAATTGCAACAGAGGGAGATTTATTCCATTTCTGTGTTGTCATGTAAATAGGTAGTTAACGTTAGTTTGGGATAATTTGAAACGGACTTTGAGAGAGGGTTTGCGTAGCAAACCCTCTCTCAAAGTCCAAAAGTAAAAGCCTTGTTACAAGGCTTTTACTTTTGGACTTTTAAAATTTGCCAACTTATGTCACCCATGCGATCGCCCGATTATTTGATCCACAACTACCCGAATTCTCTGTGTTAGCTTTTAGCCCCTATCCTCTATTACGAATTACCAAGCGATCGCTACTTAGTAACCTACCCCATTTATGCCTCATGATTGGCTTGACCGCATTATTTTTCAAGCTAATGATGTGATTGTATAGCAATGTAAGAGATAGCTAGGACAAATTAAAACCCAAATAAGTGAAGGCGGCACTTCGTGCCGCCTTCACTTATTTGGGTTTTATGTCCTAAGCAAAACTTACCTTGATATAGATCTGCTGATCTATATCAAGGTCTGAAGATGATCTAGCGCTGATTGGAGATAGGAACGCCTTTCTTCTTTGGATAAATCTAAGTTATCAATTAAATACTTAATTGTTGTATAGATATTGAGGAGGATGGAATTGGGGCTATCTGTCTGTCTCTCTAATTCTTGAGGAGACGAAGATGACGAAGCTCTTTGTAGATTGTCCGCCTTAACTTTCGATGGTTCGGGATTAATCTGTTGAATAGTTTGTTGCATATTCTCAATTACGCCATACATTTCCATTGGATCGAAGATGCGTAACAAGCTAGTTTGCGTGATAATTCCTAATCCTTGCCCCCAATTCCATGAAACCACCATACGTCCAACCCGCAATCTTTTCATCTCTTCATGGGCTGTCCATAGCGAATCTTCAGGGCTAAGCAAAAAGAGTGGTGTACTCATCACAGTTTGAGCCTCTGTTGTTGCCAGATCAACTTGAAAAGCATGGAACTGCACAATATCTCGCTCAGTCACAATTCCCACAGGACGCATATTGTCATTTTGATCAGTTTCCGTAATTACCACACAGCTAACACGGTTATCTGACATTAACTGTGCTAGATAGAGAATCGGAGTATCTAGAGGGGCATGAATTACCTGTGTGGTCATAACATCAGCCACACGGCGAAATCGTAGGAGATTGGCAGGACGTAAGATATGGCGAATACTTTCATGGGAGATGACACCGATGAGTTCTCCTTCTTCATCAACCAATGGCAAGTGGCGAATTTGATAACGTCGGAATAGAAATAAAGCTGCAAAGATATCTTCAATTGATCGCTGTGGCATTGTGATAATAGGCGATGTCATGAAGTCAGAAACCTTGGCTTGGCGAAAATCAACTTCTTGGGCAGTGATGCGTACTACATCGCGTGCTGTTAAAATCCCCACCAGTTCTTGATCTTGCTTTACTAATACACAGCTATTTCTGACTTCAAGTTGTGGTGATTCATTTGCCGAGTCTAATAAATTCTCATTATCTATATCTGTGGTAGTATCTACACGATCCAGTTTATTTAACAAACAGCTAGGATAGTGCGCCTGACTAATCATGGCGATCGCTTCCAACAGAGGTGTTGCTGGTGTAACGATCAAAGGAGAATACTCGATAACACTCGTTAAATCAGGAATCCAATCAAGAGGATTGTCGAATTGCATAGTCAAATTACGCGCAATGGAATGGATAGAAACAATTGATGTAGTAAGTGTGCGCATCAGGTTGCGCCACAAATGTTACACTTTAAAGCGTAAAACTTAAAAATAATATTGATTTTGACCGTATTTAGGTGTAGTATACGACAGATGTTACATTTGCATTAAGTAAAACCATTACTTCGCATGATTTACATATTTATAATGGTTAACCTGAATATCGAGGGCTAAATATAGCTGTTTTTCTTTCATTTACAGCTTCATTCACAGCAACAGAAAATGAGTTGAGTGGCTATGCCTGCGGGACTTTAAGCTGTTTTGCTTCTCCCTATAAGCATCGGCATCTGTAAATGAAAAATCGTTCTAATTAATCAGTAGAGGTGTCAGTTGTTTGTGTAACTTCCGAAATTCTTGGCGTTTTCCCATAGAGACGATCTAGTACACGCTTCACAGAAATGCGTTTCCATTTTTGTCCGCGCTTAGTACTATATCCTTGCTGGTTAAGCCAATCGGCGATTTTCTGCAAAGATTTACCAGACTTGTGGTGACGACGAATTAGTTCTACAACTTGAACTTCTTCGGGATCTTCCACCAGTTCGCCATCTAGCGATCGCTGACCAAAAGCAGGAGAACCGTAACCTGCATACCCCCCTGATGCAGCTTTAGCTCGTCTACCCCGTTCTAGTCTTTCCCAAACAGAAAGATTTTCAGAATTGCTTTCTGTCATGGCTATCACAACTCAGTCACCAATAAATTTATTTTACTTTGAAATTGCTGATTGTTGAGATTTTTATAAAAATTGGTGCAGAAATCTATATAACTTAATACAGAGATTCTTAACCAATATAAAATCTGCTCAGACTTTTTGAATAGCATCCTTGCCCCCACAAATTTTATTAGTAGTTAATAGTTTTAAATGGGTTACGTACTTATTTGAAACCCCCCATTGATCATCATATCACCTAAATATCTAAAACAACATGAGTGCAGCTAATTTTATTCAAGACCAATCTGAATTTGAACTACTTCGTGAAAGTACAGATCTACTCGTCGTAGACTGCACTGCTACTTGGTGTGGACCTTGTAAGGTGATTGCCCCTTTTATTGATCAATTGGCAGAAGTCTATAGCGATCGCGCTAAAGTAATGAAAATTGATATTGATGCCAATAAGCCCTTGGCAAAACAATTCGGTCTGAAAAGTATTCCTGCTGTGTTATTTTTTAAACAGGGGGAATTAGTCGAAACGATGATTGGTGTAAAAAACTATGATGATTTCAAGAATACTCTTGAAAAGTACCTGTAGCTTTTAAATTCAGATCATATGTGGGTATTCTATAAATATCTACAAATACAAAGTAGATGATTAAGATTGGCTGATCTCTATTGTGAAATAGACAGGAAAACCTCGGTTGAACTCTCCTAAAATCAACCCAAAAATTACAGGATAGTCACACATTTAGCTATAGACACTATCTACTTAGGTTCTTGCGGATAAAAAATGTCCCACCAAAGTTATCTCGCATCGACTTCGCTCAGACAACGTGAGCTGAGCGAAGTCGATGCCACAGGTACTTTAATTAATAGCAAGTCCCTTATTACCTAAACACAAATTAGTATTGCTCCAGAGATTAGGATGGGCGGCGCGATGTTTAGCCGACCTTAATCTCTAAGATTTTGTCATCTTTAGCACTACCTCATAATTTTCTAAATTTAAAGATTTGTCAAAATTTAGAGCAATATCTATCTCATAATCAAATTCCGAGCTTCTTCTCCCAAGTTGCTTCTCTCTATAAATGCATCGGACAGGACCATGACTACTACTCTCTTAATGATTGATGCGTCTGATATAAAACGGCGCAAATATGATTGCTATTTAACTAGCGATCGCCCTTGTAATTATCTGATCATGGAAGCAGATACTATTACAAAGGCTAAGGAGCTATGTGAACAAAAGAAGCCTGATCTGATTTTATTGAGTTGGCAATTTCCTGATGGTAATGGATTAGAATTTCTGGATTGGATGAAACAACAGGGACAAATATCTCTCATTCCAACCCTGTTACTAGTCAATCAAAAAGATGAACATATTGCAGCTCAATCAACTAAGAGTGGTATCCAAGACTATTTGGTGAAAGAGCATTTAACCCCAGAGAGATTAATGCGATCGCTAGATAATCTCTTAGAACGAATGCAGCTACTTAATAATGTCTCCGATGTGGTGAATTTACGAAAGCGGGCTGAAGCTATTAAGTTGGAGAATGAGGAGAAATTTCTTTGCTTAGTGCAATGTTCTGACGATGTCATTTGGTCAATCGATTTAGAAGGGAAGTTTATTTATCTATCCCCACAATTTAAGGAATTATTTGATTGGGAAACTAATGAATGGATTGGGCGATCAATCATTGATCTTGTGCATAAAGGAGATCGTCCTCGCTTTACAGACAATGTTCAAAACGTCCTAGCATCTGCTAGTAAATCAGAGATGCCCGTCGAGATTCGGCATTTACAAAAAGATGGTAGTTACGTGTGGGTGTCTGCACATATGACTGCTGTCAAAAATCACCAAAGAGATGTGATTGCTATTCAAGGTATTTCACGAGATATTAGCGATCGGATTGCCCTTGCCTATGCAATTAGAGAGCGTAAGTTCGTAGAAACAAGACTTAATGAGTCTAACGAAGCTTTAGCGGCAATGAATCAAGAGTTAATTCGGGCAGCACAACAGAAAAAGGAATTTTTGACAGATATTAGTCATGAGCTTCGTACTTCTCTCAATGCAGTTTTAGGTTCAATCGAATGTTTGCAAGAGGGCGTATATGGCGATCTTAATGATAAACAGAGAAAAATTTTACAAGTAATTGAACATAGCGAAAATCACCTATTAACTTTAATTGATAAAGTGATTTATTTCTCGCAATCTGAGTAGTAAGCATAATTCAGCGCGTTGCACTGAATTACAAACTAGATAAATTTTTGAAATGGCGGCGAAGTCACCCTTTCAAAAATTTATCTGTACTTAAATAAAGAAGCAATTCTTAATAATGCTTTGCTGCATTACTAAGAATTGCTTCTTTATTTTGCTTTTTAGCCAAGGCAAAATCATAAATCAATATGGATGATTTCCTAATTTGCATCAAAATTTACGGACAATGATATTCAACTTTTTGTTTATGACGCGATCGCTAACTATTCCTATTTAAATGAATAACTGATAAAATTATGAGAAAATCAAAAGAGTTAGTGGCTATTATTAGTCTTAAAATTGTATAGACGGGGATTGGCTTGACTTGTGCTTAGTATTTAAAACAACTACAAAAATTCTCAATCATGAACAATTTACCTATCGTTTGCATAGTTGAAGATAATCCTGATGATGAGCGGTTGACTATTCGTGCTTTGCGAAAGGGGCAAATTGCTAATGAGATTAAAGTAGCTCGTAATGGGGAGGAAGCTTTAAATATGGTGTTAAATGCTGATCCTTTGCCCTGTGTCGTACTTTTAGATTTAAAGCTCCCCAAAATCGATGGATTAGAGGTTTTGCGGCGAATTCGTGCTAATGAACGTACACATTTGTTGCCAGTAGTGGTCTTAACCTCGTCAAGTGAAGATCGCGATATTGTCGAAAGCTATAGTCTTGGGGCAAATAGCTATGTACGTAAGCCCGTAGAATTCGATCGCTTTACCGAAGCAGTACGGCAACTGGGATTGTATTGGGCACTAGTTAATGAACCCTTACCCAAAGGTTTATAAGTTATGAGTGATACTATCAATGTCCTCATCATTGAAGACTCGGAAGACGATGCCATTTTAATTGTGCGATCGCTGCGTCAGGGTGGATTTGTCCTCACTTGGGAAAGAGTACAAACAGTCGAAGATCTACGGCAAGCGCTCACAAATCGTACTTGGGATGTGATTATTTCTGACTACAATTTGCCCAAGATGAATGCACCGACTGCCTTAGAAATTGTCAAACAAAGTCAACTTGATCTTCCTTTTATCGTAGTTTCTGGCACGATTGGAGAAACATTAGCTGTTGATCTCATGCGTGCAGGGGCGAATGATTATTTGATGAAAGGAAGTCTTGCACGTTTATCTGAAGCTGTAAGACGTGAGATCCGTGAATTTAAGATGCGACTGGATCGACAACGAGCATCTCTCGAATTGGAATTGACCAAACAAAGGTTACAGCTTGCACTTGAAGGATCTGCGATCGGGCTATGGGATTGGGTGATCCTAACAGGGGAATTGACAATCAATGAAAGATGGGCAGAAATGCTTGGCTATACATCTCTAGAATTAGAACCGCTCAGTTTTGCAACTTGGCACGACCATGCTCATAGCGGTGATGTTAAAAGAACTCTCAAATTGCTAGAAAAGCACTTTCATCATGAGATTCCTGCCTACGAAGATGAACTGCGAATGCACCATAAATTAGGACATTGGGTGTGGATATTATGTCGGGGAAAGGTGACAGAATGGGATGCCCAAGGTAAACCCCTGAGAATGACAGGGACACATTTAGATATTAGCGATCGCAAACAGGCGGAGTTACGATTATCACTTCAGAGTGCAATTCTCGAACGTATCGCTAAGGCTGAACCCTTGCCAAAAATCTTAGAAGCACTGGTATGTAACATTGAAGAACAATTAGAGGGAGCTATATGTTCAATTTTGTTATGTGATCAGGATGGGAAGTTACATTGTAGTGCCGCTCCTCATTTACCAGAAGCCTACAATCAAGCAATCGAAGGGGTTTCCATTGGTGAAGGTGTAGGTTCTTGTGGTACAGCAGCGTTTCGGCGGAAACCCGTTATCGTTACTGATATTAATACTGACCCGCTCTGGAAGGATTTTAAGGAAATTGCTCTATCCCATAATCTGCAAGCTTGTTGGTCTACGCCTGTGATAGCCACCGATGGTGAGGTACTCGCTACCTTTGCTGTTTATCATCAACATATTCATCATCCCATTTCCCAAGAACTAGAGCTGATTAGTTTAGCGACGGATATTGCCAAAATTGCGATCGAGCGCGATCAGGCGGCACAAGCTTTAGCTAACCTCAACCACAATCTAGAAATACGTGTGGCGCAACGTACGAATGCCTTGCGCCAAAGTGAAGCGAAGCTCATTGAAGCCCAACAGATTGCCCGTCTTGGCAGTTGGGAATTGGATGTGCAAACAAAAGAGATTATTTGGTCAAGGGAAATCTTTAATATTTTTGGAATTGATGCTAGTCAAAAGGAACCTACCTATGAGCAACTGTTGCAATATTTCCCACCCGATGAACGTATTCGCTTTACTAATCTCATTGAACGTGCTATTCAATTCTCAGAATCCTATGCTACAGATTTTCAAATTGTTCGATCTGACGGTTCTTTAGGTTATATCTTTGCTAAAGCAGAACTTCTGTGCGATGTTGCAGGGAAAGCCACGCGATTATTTGGTATTGCTATGGATATTAGCGATCGCAAAGCCATGCAAGAAGCCCTGAAGCTTAGTGAAGAACGCGCTCGAGCAACATTATTAGCCTTGCCAGATCTCGTCTTTCGCGTCAATCGTACAGGAGAATATGTAGATTTTTTAGCCTCCCCTAATGTTGGCAATATTGTCGATCCTCAGCAAGTAATTGGTAGACGTTTAGCTGATTGCCTGCCTCCAGAAACTTGGGATAAAGAATATCATGCGATGCAGAAAGCACTAAATAGCAAGACCTTACAGACCTATGAACAACAAATTCAGATAGATGGTCATCTGCGCTATGAAGAGGTTCGGGTTGCTCCCTGTGGTAATGATGAAGTGGTCTTTTTCATCCGTGATATTAGCGATCGCAAACAGGCGGAAGCGCAATTACAGAAAACTAATGAGGAATTGATGCGTGCTACTAGACTGAAGGATGAATTTCTTGCCAATATGAGTCACGAACTCCGCACTCCTCTTAATGCTATTTTGGGAATGACGGAAGCGCTGCAAGAAGAGGTGTTTGGAGAAATTAATGATCGCCAACTCAATGCATTAAACACTATTGAGCGTAGTGGCACACATCTTTTAGCATTAATTAATGACATTCTTGATGTCGCCAAAATTGAATCTGGTCAATTGAAACTAGAATGCGCTCTTACTTCCATTGAAAGCCTATGCCAATCGAGCATTGCTTTGATCAAGCAGCTTGCTCACCAAAAACGGATTGAACTTAAAGTTAATATCCCTGATGACCTTCCTCAATTGATGTTAGACGAGCGTCGCATTCGTCAAGTATTAATTAATTTGCTAAACAATGCCGTCAAATTTACTCCTGAAGGTGGTCAGATTAGACTAGAAGTTACTTGTCAAAATTTTTTTACAGGACTTCCATTGACGGATACAATTCCTGAAGCAATTCTCACCCCTCCTGATGATGATACTCAAGCGCTAAAACCATCTCTAGAAACAATAAATCAATGTTCCAATTATTTGCAAATCGCCATTACTGATACAGGAATTGGCATTTCCCCAGAAAATATTAGGCGACTCTTTAAACCCTTTGTGCAGATCGATAGTGCTCTCAACCGACAATATATGGGTACGGGCTTAGGACTCGCGATCGTTAAGCAAATGATCGAGCTACATGGAGGAATGGTTGGTGTAACGAGCAAAATTGGTCATGGAAGTTGCTTTATGATTGCCCTACCTTTTCATAATTCTAGAGACAGTACAAGTCCTAACTCCAATGCTGAACTGCTTGATAATATCCCTATAGAAGAAATAGAAACTAATACGCCATCACAATCTGATGCTCAGCCTGATTCACCTTTAATTTTATTGGCAGAAGATAATGAAGCTAATATTGGAACTATTTCCTGTTATCTAGAGGCAAAGGGATATCGCTTAATCTTTGCCCATAATGGTCAGGAAGCAGTTAATATTACTAAATCACATACTCCCGATGTAATTCTAATGGACATTCAAATGCCAGTTGTTGACGGGATGACGGCAATTCGCCAAATTCGTAGCGATCGCGCCTTTGATCACATTCCGATTATTGCGTTGACAGCTTTAGCGATGCCAGACGATCGCGATAAATGCCTAGCCGCTGGTGCAAATGAATATCTTGCAAAACCCGTGAAACTCAAACAGCTAGTTGAAATGATTAAAAGATTTTTAAGTTCTTAAGTAAAACTATGAATCAACCAATACCAAATGTCCTTGTCGTGGACGATGAACCAAATAACTTTGATGTAATTGAAACATTTCTATCAGAACAAGATTATCAATTATATTATGCCTCTAGTGGAGATTCTGCACTCAGCATTTTAGAAACCGTCAAACCTGATCTGATCCTATTGGATGTGATGATGCCAGGGATTGATGGAATGGAAGTATGTCAGCGCATTAAGGCAATGCCAGAATGGGAAAGCGTGCCAATCATTATGGTAACAGCTCTTACTAGTAAGGAAGATCTAGCGCGATGTCTTAATGCAGGAGCTGATGACTTTATTGGTAAGCCCGTTAACAGTACGGAACTTCGCGCTAGAGTGAACTCAATGATGCGAATCAAACAGCAGTATGACAGCATCAAAAACCTATCCAATTTGCAATCACAAACGATTGATGTATTGCAAAATAGCTTAAAAGAACTCAGCGGTAATTTAGCATCTAGTTTGCCCCATGAACTAAATACGCCACTAAATGGAATTGTGGGAGCGATTGGCATCTTACTCGAAGAGTATGAAACTATGCCTCCAGAAGAGATCAAAGAGTTTTTGCTATTAGCCCAAGAGTCATCTACAAGGTTGGAGAAATTGACTCGCAAGTTTTTGACCTATGTGTATCTAGAGCTATCCCCCTATAAGTCCCCAAGTTCTAGAGCTAGTCAAATTCAGCGGGAGAAAGGCTCGGATGCTAAGTTTATTACCAATATTGCTCATGATCAAGCGAAAAGGGAGAAGCGATCTACGGATTTACTATGTGACCTAGATGAGGCGATTGTTGCCGTAAGTAACCAAGATATGCGAAGTATCCTATGTGAACTATTGGAGAATGCTTTCAAGTTTTCTAAAGTTGGGACTGAGGTGAAATTAAGCAGCAAGGTAGTTAATAATCACCTACATTTAGCGATCTCTGATCATGGCTGGGGCATGACAGAAGATCAAATTTCTAAAATAGGTGCATTTATGCAGTTTGAGCGCAAGATGCATGAGCAGCAAGGGTCAGGATTAGGACTCAAAATTGTGACCAAAATTGTGGAAAACTATGGGGGGAAATTCTCAATTTCCAGCATTTATAGACAAGAGACTACGGTTAATTTGGAATTGCCATTAATAGAATAGAACCACTTCTGGCGAGAACATGGATTTGGGGCTGGCAGGGGGCACAGCCCACTCATCTATGCTGCCAGTAATGGATCGAGTTTGCCTTGGCGCTCTAGATCATGAATGGCATCACAGCCACCAATATGCTGATCATTAATAAAAATTTGAGGTACAGAACGCTTCCCATCAGAACCTCTGGCTACCATTTGCGATCGCGCAGTTTCATCGCCATCGATCGCATATTCGATGTACTCTACGCCTTTCTTATCGAGCAAGTGCTTTGCTCTGATACAAAAGGGACACATCCGCCATGTATAGATTTCAACTTTTGCCATAACTGTTTTTTAGAATTTTTTAGATTTATATAACTATCACTGCCTACAATACTTTAACAAATCTTAATGCTCAAAAAATTTGTGATTAAATAACGCAAGTTCGGCATAATTTAAAACAGGCTTTGAGAGAGCGTTTGCGTAGCAAACGCTCTCTCAAAGCCTGCAATCAAAAGCCTTTCGGAGCAAGGCTTTTGATTGCAGACTTATAAGATTTGCAAGTTTAACTCGAACTGACGTTAAATAATCTGATTTTTAGTTGTGCAGCAAATCTGCACAACTAAAAATCGCTGCTTTAGGGACTTGCTATTAATTAAAGTTATCTAGCTTCGACTTCGCTCAGCCAACCTTAGCTGAGCGAAGTCGAAGCTAGATAACTTTGGTGGGACAATTTTTTATCCACAAGAGCCTTATTGGCGATCTCGTGATGGTTTGGGACTAGCAGAAGGTAATGGAGATGGTGTTGGGGCAGGTGTTGAACTTTGTGGCGTAGGAGAAGCTGATGCTGAAGGTGTAACTGTAGGCTGTGGCTCAGGTAAAGTAGGAATCTTAGAAATTACTTCTTCGGGATGGCTAGGAGGAATGCCTTCCGTGACAATAATATCTTCGATCACCGTCTTCACAATTGGCGCAGCTACGGTAGAACCAAAGGCATCAGAGCCAATGGGTTCATCAACTACGGCAAGCACCACATAGCGAGGATCTTTGGCGGGAAAAGTCCCAACAAAGCTCGTGATTTTGGCATTGGCATAACCACCACCACTAGTTGAGGCTTTTTGAGCAGTACCCGTTTTGCCTGCAATCCGATAACCGGGAATGCGAGCGGGTAGCCCTGTGCCTTTTTCTACTACGTTAGTCATCATCTCGATTACTCTTTGGGCAGTGGCTGGCGATACAATTTGGCGAGGAGTCGGTAATTTCGTCTGATAGTACTCCTCGCCCTCTTCATTGATTAAACCCTTGACCACATGGGGGGTGAGTAATTTACCGCCACTAGCCAAAATCCCATGCAACTGCACCATTTGAATTGGCGTAAGTGAAAATCCTTGACCAAAGGCAGCCGTTGCAGGCTCAATTACATACTCATTGAATTGTTCTTGAGGTTTGAGGGTACTTGGGGTTTCCGATGGTAAATCCACACCCGAAATATCGCCTAATCCGATCCGTTCTAGCCAACCATAGTAAACCGATGGCTTCATGCGTTGGATGATATGTACCATACCCACGTTGCTCGATCGCTCTAGGATTTGACTAATGCTGAGGGGACCAACTGCACCGACTTGTTCATAGTCAAAGTTAGCTACGGGCCAACCACCGATGGTTAAGGCTCCTTCATCATTAAATACAGTGTCGGGTTGGATGGCTCCTGCTTCAAGAGCGATCGCGACATTAATGGGTTTAAAGGTAGAACCAGGTTCATAAAGATCGGAAACTGCCCAATTTTTAAATAGTTTGACATCAGCGTCATAGTAGCGATTAGGATCGTAGGTTGGCTCTGTAACTAGCGTCAATAAACCGCCATCCCGCGCATCCATGACGATGACTGCCCCACGCTTAGCATTAAATTTGACCATTTGCTGCTTGAGGACTTGCCGTGCTGTGCGCTGAATCCGCGAGTCAATGGTCATTTGCAAACTGGTGCGATCGCTACTGATCATCCCCGCAGGTACACGGTTAGGAATAAAATTGCCATTACCATCCTTAGCAACCGCAGGAGTTTGATCGGTGCGTTCTAATAATTTCTCTTGACTTAGTTCAATTCCCGCTTGACCGCGATGATCAACATTGACATAGCCAATTAGTTCTGCGGCAAGGTCTTGTTGTGGATAGAGGCGATGGCGTTGCTGGATTAGCTCTAGCCCCTCAAGTTGTAACGCATAAATGCGATCGGCCGTTTCCTCTGATAGCCAATATTCAACTTGAATCGAAGTAGTATCACGACTGAGGATACTAGCTAACTTTTCTGGAGACTTCTTAAGGATAGGTGCAAGTTTTTCCGCAATTTCTGTAGTTAGTTCTTCAAAGCTCTTCTTCTTAGCATCTTTGCCCATATCCCTATTATTTTTTTCGTAAAGATGGGGATAGGCAAATAGGGTATAGACAGGACGATCAATCGCTAAAACTGTCCCTTTGCGATCGGTAATCATGCGCCGAGGAATAAAGGGACGCAGCGTAAACATTTGCTGTCTGCGAGCTTTGTCTAGCAGGTCTGGCGAAGTAATTACCTGCAAATAGACGAGGCGCACAATTAAGCCAAGCATCGCTAACGCCAAAATGATCCAAATGAGAACCGTGCGGCGCTTGAATAGATTAATGGTGGCGAGATCCTTGGGAAGAAAAGATGGAGTCATGAAAGTTCTTGACAAAGTTGGCGGAAGCGATCGCCGCGTTGCTCAAAGTTAGCAAACTGGTCGAAGCTTGCACATGCAGGCGAGAATAGCACAGTTGGCAAAGGCTGACTAGGGTGATTATGGGCGCGGTTGTGAGCAATATGGGCGGCTTGCTTGACGGCGCGTTCGAGGGTTTCTACAATCTCATAATTTTTAAACCCTGCATCCTTGAGCATTTCCGCAAATAAAGGCGCAGCTTCACCGATTAATAAAACAGCGATCGCTCTTTGGCGAATTTGCTCTAGCCAAGCACTGGCATCACCCTGCTTTGGCTGACCACCCGCAATCAAGACCACAGGTGGTTTCACAGCGCGTAAGCCCACTTCCGCCGCATCATAATTTGTTGCCTTGCTGTCATTGATGAAAGCGATCCCCTCATAAAAACGAATATGCTCTAGGCGATGGGGTACACCTTGAAACTCAGAGATAGCTTGATCGATATGCTCTGAGGCAATGCCTGCTAATTTTGCCGCCGCAACAGACATTAATAAATTCTGGCGGTTATGGCTACCCAATAAAGTCCAATGGGAAATTGGAAAAACGGGTTCACCGCGAAACTTGACCCAACCATCATGGATACAAGCTCCATCGGCGATCGCTTCTACCACTTGATCATCAATGCCCGTCCATATTGCTTTTGGCCACATCGCCGCCCCAAAATCAAGCAAAAAGGGATCGTTACCATTGAGGACAATGTGACTAGAGGGATCAATCAACTTTGCCTTAATATCTCGGTAGTTCTCAAGGGTATAGTGGCGATTGAGGTGATCGGGGGTAAAGGTTGTCCAGATCCCAATATGGGGTTTGACGCTTTGCGATGACTCGATCTGATAGCTGCTTAGTTCCGCAATGATCCAGTCAGGCTGAATTTGTTGATGTAATACTTGCAGCGCAATCTCACAAGCAGGTAGACCGATATTGCCACAGGCGATAGCCTTAAGCCCTGCCGCCTGAAAAATGGCTGCTGTCAAGGATGTAACCGTAGTTTTGCCATTGGTTCCTGTGATCCCCACCCAAGGAATATGCTTGAGATAGCGCCATGCCAACTCGATCTCGCCAATGGTATCCAGACCTAGCGATCGCGCTTGCTCAACCTCAGGACGATCCCAAGGCACACCCGGACTGACGACTACTAGATCTACGGGTTGGCTCGTCTTAATTAAATTCTCAAAGTCGGGAAAGCCTCCCAGTTCAACGGCAATGCCCTCAGCCTCTAAATCAAGCTTGCGCTGTTCGAGGCTAGGACTGGCATTACTATCACTAACTATCACCTGCCAACCATCAGCCTTGAGTAGCTTAGCAGCAGAAATTCCCGACTGTCCCAGTCCCAGTACATACGCTTGAGGCATTGCGATCGCTTGATTATAGAGGTTTATTAAAAATTTAATAATAAACGATACAGGATCATGAGCGCCAAAGATCTGACAACCGTGCTTTGCACGGTTGTCAGGCATTAACCAGGAGGCCAGTCTAGGGAGCGACCACCTAGGACATGAATATGTAGATGGAAAACGGTTTGCCCTGCTTCTGCACCATTGTTGGTGACTAGACGAAAACCACTTAAACCTTCCTGATCTGCAACTTTACTTGCCACAAGTAGCAAATGCCCTAGTAATGATTGATCTTCAGTGGTTGCTTCTGAAAGTTTCACAATCGGCTTTTTCGGAATTACGAGGAAATGGACAGGTGCTTGCGGATTGACATCACGAAAAGCAAGGGAAAGCTCATCTTCATACAAAATCGTGGCAGGAATTTCCCGCTTAATGATTTTGCTAAAAATAGTGTCACTCATCTTCAAACTCTAAAATCATTTTTGCTATGGTGACACAAAGCGAACCCAAAAATGAGAGAGGGTGCTTAGCACCCTCTCTCATTTACAATTCGTTAACAACTGAGCCTGTAAATACTAGTTTTGCTGGACCCGTCATCAAAATGTGATCGCTTTCGGCTGACCAAGTAATTTTGAGATCGCCTCCAGGGAGATTGACGGTACAGGTACGATCGCAGAGATCATTTAAGACACCTGCGACGACTGTGGCACAGGCTCCTGTTCCACAGGCGAGGGTTGCCCCAGCACCACGTTCCCATACGCGCATTTTTACATAGCCACGATTGACGACTTCCACAAATTCAGTATTTGTACGATTAGGAAATACGGGATGATGCTCAAAGAGAACGCCGATTTCGGCTAAGGGAATGCTGTCGGCATCATCCACAAAGATCATGCAGTGGGGATTGCCCATACTTACAGTAGTGACATTCCAAGTTTTGCCACCGACTTCGAGGGGAAGGTTGACTACTTTTTGATCGCTTTCGCCCAAAGTGGTAGGAATCTCAGCAGCAGTCAAAAATGGCTTACCCATATCTACAGTTACCTGTCCATCAGCATCCATTTGAGGCACGATCAAGCCTGCACCTGTGTGAATTGGATATTTACCATCAATGGTAGGAATCCCCAAATCCTGCATAAATTTGCCTAAACATCGAATTCCATTACCGCACATTTCAGGTTCGGAACCATCGGAGTTATAGATTCGCATCCGATGTTCGCGATTATCTGCATTTATCAAGAAGATTACGCCATCTGCACCGATGCCAAAATTGCGATCGCACCATTTTTCTGCTTGTTCTGGTGTGAGGATTGGCTCAGCGCTATGACGATTATCAATCAATACAAAGTCATTACCTAAGCCGTGATATTTACTAAATGCGATCGCCATGAGTTATTTCAATATATTTCTTAATCTATGTTACCAACAAAGGTAAAAATGTATGAAGTGTGCTCTCTAGCTTAGTTATAGAGGGGTTTTATTTTGCCTATTGCAAAATAAAACCCCTCTATAGTCTTATGGGGATTAATTTTTTGGTTTCAAATGAGTACATACTCGTTAAAAAAACACTATTTAAGATTTGTCAAGTAGGCGATCGCCTGCTAATCATCGGGAAATTGCCAACACATAATCCGTTTAACACTTTTGGAGCCACAACGACAGGCTTCAGCGTGGGAAGCAACCCATTCATAGTCACATTTACGACATTGATGTAAGACATTATTAATGTTAGCGGCGGCAATGCGATCGCGACCTGCTTTGAGTTCTTCAGGTGTCAGCACAGATTCAAGATCATTTGGCTCAGTCATTACAACATCTAGCTTTTAAGGTTTAGCTTTGAGAATAGTGGCTCACGCCACAAGAGATTATCTAAAAAACAAATGGCGTTGCATAAATGAGGGATGAATGAGTAAATATTAAAGATAACGAGTTTAAGCAATGAAAAACAATGAAATGTCCAAAGTGTGGTTCAACACATATTCGTAAAAATGGGAAACGAGGAGACAAACAAAATCATATTTGCGCTGATTGCGGTCGTCAGTTCATTGATCATTACTCAGTGCTGGGATATTCCCAAGATGTCAAAAAAATATGCCTAAAAATGTACTGCAACGGCATGGGATTTAGACAAATTGAGAGATGTACCGATGTTAGTCACAACTCAGTCATCAACTGGGTTAAGGAAGCAGCCAAGCAATTACCAGAACATCCACCGATTGAGACTATTCCTGATGTTGGTGAACTGGATGAACTCCAGACTTTTGTTGGGTCAAAAAAAACTTGATTTGGCTATGGACTGCGGTGAATCATTTTAGCCAAGGTATCTTGGCTTGGGTATTAGGGGATAGGAGTAGCAAAACCTTTGAACCTCTATGGACATTGATTAAGGTTTGGCAATGCTATTTCTGGGTTACCGATGGCTACTGTGTCTACAAAATGTTTATCAACTCGGAAGATCAAATTATTAGCAAAACCTACATGACCAGAGTTGAGGGTGAAAATACGAGACTGAGACATTATCTTGCCAGATTGCATCGCAAAACTTTATGTTATTCAAAATCTGAACAAATGTTGCGGTATTCAATTCGTCTGTTAATTCATTATCTCAAGTACAAATCGATTCCCACCTTTTCTTGATTCATCCTTCATTTGTGCAACGCCAAACAAATAGCAAGTATGAGGGCTGTAAATTTTTAAAAGGATTAGCAAAAAAAGATATTTTCCAGAAATAAAAGCAATAATTATGGGAAACAGATATTAAATGACAAACAAAGATATAGATATGAAGAGCTTAAGAGGAGGGAGATGTAGAGGGATCAAGTAAACAGGTCTTGAAAAAAGTTAAAGGAAATAGTTGACAAAGGGATTTAAGGTAGCTATATTAGTAAAGCGCTGAAGGGAGCCAAAGCGAAAGCGAAGCAACCTGAACTGAAAGGAGAGGCGCGAGAACCTAGACAACCAAATAGTTTGAAAGCTTTAAGAAACCAATAAACCTCGTCAAGAGAATAAAGAGACTGGATTATTGAAAGATAACCAGCTATCCGACAGGATAAGCGAAAAGCAAAAAAAAGTCAAACCCATCCGAAAGGAAAAAAGCTTTATGTGAGTAGGAAGGAATTCTGAAAGGATGAAGACACCATGGAGAGTTTGATCCTGGCTCAGGATGAACGCTGGCGGTATGCTTAACACATGCAAGTCGAACGGGTACTTCGGTACTAGTGGCGGACGGGTGAGTAACGCGTAAGAATCTACCTACAGACTCGGGACAACAGTTGGAAACGACTGCTAATACCGGATATGCCTTCGGGTGAAAGATTTATCATCTGTAGATGAGCTTGCGTCCGATTAGCTAGATGGAGTGGTAACGGCACACCATGGCGACGATCGGTAACTGGTCTGAGAGGATGACCAGTCACACTGGGACTGAGACACGGCCCAGACTCCTACGGGAGGCAGCAGTGGGGAATTTTCCGCAATGGGCGAAAGCCTGACGGAGCAATACCGCGTGAGGGACGAAGGTCTGTGGATTGTAAACCTCTTTTGTTAGGGAAGATAATGACGGTACCTAACGAATAAGCATCGGCTAACTCCGTGCCAGCAGCCGCGGTAAGACGGAGGATGCAAGCGTTATCCGGAATTATTGGGCGTAAAGCGTACGTAGGCGGTTTTGTAAGTCTGTTGTCAAAGCCCGAGGCTTAACCTTGGAAAGGCAATGGAAACTGTAAGACTAGAGAGAGATAGGGGCAGGAGGAATTCCAGGTGTAGCGGTGAAATGCGTAGATATCTGGAAGAACACCAGTGGCGAAAGCGTCCTGCTGGATCTCAACTGACGCTGAAGTACGAAAGCTAGGGGAGCGAATGGGATTAGATACCCCAGTAGTCCTAGCCGTAAACGATGGGTACTAGGTGTTGGCCGTATCGACCCGGTCAGTGCCGTAGCTAACGCGTTAAGTACCCCGCCTGGGGAGTACGGTCGCAAGATTGAAACTCAAAGGAATTGACGGGGGCCCGCACAAGCGGTGGAGTATGTGGTTTAATTCGATGCAACGCGAAGAACCTTACCAAGGCTTGACATGTCGCGAATCCTCTTGAAAGAGAGGAGTGCCTTCGGGAGCGCGAACACAGGTGGTGCATGGCTGTCGTCAGCTCGTGTCGTGAGATGTTGGGTTAAGTCCCGCAACGAGCGCAACCCTCGTATTTAGTTGCCATCATTAAGTTGGGCACTCTAGATAGACTGCCGGTGACAAACCGGAGGAAGGTGGGGATGACGTCAAGTCATCATGCCCCTTACGCCTTGGGCTACACACGTACTACAATGGCTGGGACAAAGAGTCGCGAGCATGCGAATGCAAGCTAATCTCGTAAACCCAGTCTTAGTTCAGATTGCAGGCTGCAACTCGCCTGCATGAAGGCGGAATCGCTAGTAATCGCAGGTCAGCATACTGCGGTGAATACGTTCCCGGGCCTTGTACACACCGCCCGTCACACCATGGAAGCTGGTCACGCCCGAAGTCGTTATCTCAACCCGCAAGGGAGGGAGGCGCCTAAGGCAGGGCTGGTGACTGGGGTGAAGTCGTAACAAGGTAGCCGTACCGGAAGGTGCGGCTGGATCACCTCCTTATAGGGAGACCTATTTACTCTTAGACTGAACCAACACAGAATTAGGTCAGGAGTAAGTCATCCCAAGGTCGAACGAAGTTTATTGGAAAGCTTTCAAACTAAGTCAGGTTCTAAATTTGGCTAACAAAAAGGGCCATTAGCTCAGTTGGTTAGAGCGCACCCCTGATAAGGGTGAGGTCACTGGTTCGTGTCCAGTATGGCCCACTTGAGAAAAGGCAAAAGGAGAAAGGCAAAAGGAAAAACACAAACAAAAGTTTTTACTTTTTACTTTAAACTTTTTACTTGGACTCTGGGGATATAGCTCAGTTGGTAGAGCGCCTGCTTTGCACGCAGGAAGTCAGGAGTTCGAATCTCCTTATCTCCACCAAACTACTAACGAAAGACCAACAAAAGCGAAAGCAAGAGTTTAGCAACTCATCTAGTGAAGCAAGAAAGAGCAACTAGAGAGACTGCTAAATTCTAGCGAGAGCGAAGAATTTAGAAAGAACCTTGAAAACTGCATAGTAAAAAAAGTAACAAAGAAGCAAGTAGTACCGAAGTAGAGATACAGAGGTCAAGCTACAAAGGGCTTACGGTGGATACCTAGGCACAAGAAGGCGAAGAAGGACGTGGTTACCTACGATAAGCTGCGAGGAGCTGGAAGCAAGCCGTGATCCGCAGGTTTCCGAATGGGGCAACCCTAAATACTGCCCGTTGAATAAAATAGACGGGAAAGAGCGAACTCAGCGAAT
>NZ_JAAVJL010000004.1:0-110000 GCF_012863495.1 Pseudanabaena yagii GIHE-NHR1 | reverse complement strand
AGTGGGAAGCCCACCTCAAGATGAGTATTCTCATGGGAAAACCCAGTAAGGTCACAGGAAGATTACCTGTTTGATAGGTTTCAGGTGGAAGCGTAGTAATATGTGTAGCCGAGAAATACTAATAGACCGAGGGCTTGTCCTCACCATTTCCTCTACTTCTTGTATTTACTAACTAATTTTGTTACTTGATTACTGTGCAGCTTTCAAGGTTCTTACTTATCAGGTAGACCTTACAGGTTTGCTTGGTGTCTATGGTGCGGTGGAACCACTCTGACCCATCCCGAACTCAGGTGTGAAACGCTGTCACGGTGAAGATACTTTAGGGGTAGCCCTACGGGAAAATAGCTCGATGCCAAGCTCTTTATTTAAATACAACAGGAAGAGAGAGACATTAGCTTCGCTACAGTCTCTCTCTTCCTGTTGTATGAGCGCCATAATGATCGCTTCCTTTCTATAACTTGCTATCTTTTGTCTTATACTGAAGGCTTAATATAACTTTCGGTAGTTACCTATGGCTCTCTATCGCTTAATTTATGTCAGTCAGGCGATCTCAGGATTAGAGTATCCTGACTTAGTTGATATTTTGGAAAAGTCAGAGCGCAACAATAAAAGTGTGGGAATTACGGGGATGCTGAGTTTTGGGGATTCGATGTTTTTGCAAGTCTTAGAAGGTAGTCGGCGAGTGGTAAGCCAGACCTATAACCGTATTTTGCTAGATAAGCGCCATGTCAATGCTGAATTAATTGAATTCTCGGAAATTGAGCATCGTTATTTTGATGTATGGTCGATGAAGGTAGTGCAACTTGATAGTCAGCCTCAAATTCGCAGTATTATTTTGAAATATTCCAGTTCAGAGACTTTTTCGCCAGTTTCTATGACTGGAAAACAAAGCTTAAATTTTTTGCGTGAGCTTACAGAACTTTATCAAAGAGGCAAGATTCTTGCTCAATAAATTTTTCTTACTTTTACTCATGTACTCCAAGCCATTTTTGCAGCATTTCTGGAGATATAGCTACAAAATTGTTATTTGCTAAGAAGTTGGATAATTCACGATTTTGAACTGCGATTGCTTCTAATAGACGTTCTCTAAAGGCTGGGTTAATTTTCGTTTGATATGTTAGTTCTAACTTGAGAAGAGTTTGACGCTCGCTCTCTGAGGCATCCACATAGCGATCTGAATATTGCTCGGATAATTGCTCAAACATTTGATTAAGCTCTTCAACAAGAAGATATTGTTGGAGGATATCTGAGCCACGTTCTTCCAACTCTGTAATCGTTTTGTCTCTGCTGATTAATTTGACGAAATCACCTTTAGCAAACTTCGTTTGAGGATTAAAGGGGCGGCGATCGCTATATCTTCTGAGAATGTAATCGGGCAAACTTCGGAGAATATGCTTTAAATAGATAGAATCACAACTAACATCATCAAATCTTGTATCAAGATTAATTAGCCATTCTTCAATACAGGTATCAGTGAAATCTGCGCTGCTAAAGTTAGTATCTAGAGCTTTAACACGAAATAAATCTGCACCATTGAGATTTGCGCTAGATAAATTTGCTTGACTGAGATCAACGGCAAAGAGTTTAGCTTTGCTAAGATTTGCTCCAGTCAGATTTGCCTCAGTCAGGTTTGCAAAATCAAGATTCGCCTCACTAAGATTTGCCTCAGTCAGATTTGCTCTGTTGAGATTGGTTTGATTGGCAAATAGAGAAGGAATCGGGTTGCCCAATAAGAGAGATTGGATATTCTTAGCTTTGACAAATTCGGGGATGCCGAGACTAAGGTTGGCTTTGTGCAAATCAGCATGGCTGAGATCTACATCGATGAGATTAGCTTCACAAAGTAGTGCTTCTGTTAGAATTGCTCGTTGGAGAGTGGCACCTTGGAGATCGGCTCCACTGAGCAAGGCTGCACTCAGATTCGCATCGTTGAGATTTATGCCACTCAGATTTGCACCAAATAAGGTGGCTTCGCGAAGATTTGCTTCACTCAAATTCGCTTCACTGAGATTTGCACCACTTAGGTTTGCTTTGCTGAGATTCGCTTGACTCAGATCTGCTTTTTCAAAGTTAGCTCCAGCCGCACTAAGTCTCTGCCCATTCTCGCCATGACTATCTAGCCATAATTTATGCTTTGCTAAGCTTTCTTTCAGAGACATTTTGAAAATCGGCATATAAACCTCTCTGAGCAATTGGGTAGGTCTTAAAAGTAATGCTTAGGTGAGATGACGATAGGCGCTAAAGGGAATGCCAGTTCGTTTTTTGATATCCATGATTGATTTGAATTCGCCACGACGTTGACGTTCTTCAGCGATCGCTTTTGCTGCATTTGCTTCTATGCCTAAGCCAATCAGATCATCGGCGGACATGGAATTGATTCGCTTCCATGAATAGCCTGACTCTTGGCGATAGTCATAGCTAAATACGATCATTGGCTCGATTTTTTTGAGCGTAGCGTTGGGGATTTCTATAATGTCATGAAGTTCTTCAATGCTGGTGAAAATATGCCCCTCATTGCGTAGGGATTCAATATCATTGGCGTAGACAATTGGCAATCCTAAAGTATTTACCAATTCGTTCTTGGAGCAGGTATTAATGTCAACTTTGGGGCGATTTGCCGCGATCGCAGCAAAGAGTTTCGGATCTTCAGGTAATGCTAAATCCTTGGGGTAGATTTTAGCTAGATAATCTCGCTTTAGTGCAAACGCTGTGGCGATTTGGGCAATCCAGAGAATTGTTGTCAAGTTAGAGAGAATTGGTATTGAGGAGATCACAATTGCTCCAGCAACAAAGCCAGCACCAACACCAATCCAAATATTTGAGCCAGACTTTACGCCAGCATAGGCGATCGCACCACCACCTAATACTGGTACACAAGACCACCAAACCCATTGTGGTGTTTGATCAAACCATGCAGGTTGAGACATAATTTCTTCTCAAGATTCTTGCTAAATATTATTCTTGCACCATTCTGGTTAAATATTTTTGAGTAGCTTTTTCCGCTTTTCCTCATATTCTTCGGCTGTAATCACGCCATCATCATAGAGTCTTTTCAGATCGCTAAGTGCTGCGGTAGAGTCTCGAACTGATGCAGTAGCTTGAGGTGTACCACCATTAAATTTACGGTCAAATTCAGCGTCAGACATCACCAGTAACATGATGAACTCAATAAATGCGGCGAATGATGGAATCCCTGTCCAACAAAACAGAAGATAAGCGATTCCCCAGCCACTTTGACCAAGGTAAAACTTATGTGCTCCAGCCCATCCTAAAAAGAAACACCAAAGAATTGCACCAGTTCGAGTTTTCATAACCATTTCCCTTGTTGATTGTTTTAATTGTGACGATGCTCAATAAAATTACAGTTTGCTAGGCTACATGATTTCAAATCATTATGCAGAATGCTTCTCTTTGGGAATACTTGTGAGTTTCTTGCTCAATAAATATACCAAGAGTACCCCTAATTTGGCTTCAAGTAAGGTCACATAAATTTGCAAGTAAACATTGCTCTCAAGATTTCCATTAAGAGCAAATACAGCCCCCCCCACGATCGCGTAGGGCAGAAATTTGAGTTTTTTGGCGATCGGATTTGCTGCCAAAATTTGAAGCCCAGATATCATGGTTATTTTCTCCTGCAAGATATACCTCTAAAAAATAATGCCCTAAGTTTATCTCCCAAAATTAATGGTAGTGCTAAATAGGTAGAGATAAGTATCGCTTTGTACTGCCTAAAATTTATTAGGTCTTGTTTTGAATTTTTTGGAATCTAGGTTCACTTTATAGTGTTTACCAAGCTCTTTACATCATTTGCTTGAAAATCTCTACATCAGAGAATTGATATTGCATATGCAATAAAACGAGAGTAAGCAGTGCTTACTCTCGTTTTAGTTAAACTCCCCAGGCGGGATTCGAACCTGCGACCGATCGGTTAACAGCCGATTGCTCTACCGCTGAGCTACTGAGGAATGTAGCGTTTTTGCTGAGTCATTTGCTTCAGCGTTAATAACTATAGCGTATAAGGGTGGTAATTGTGCAACCCCTTTTTGAATTTTTTTGCAAAATCTTGAATTTTTTTATCCAAAAAGCTGCCAAACCTTTATTGTGTGAGCTTCTCAAGGATTAAAAAATTATTAGGTTTCTAATTAAATAGTTTATGGAAGTGCATCCCGAAGGTATACGCCTCCATAAACTATTTAGGATTGTCATAGATGACAGTAGTTAGAGCACAGCACGTTGTGCTGAATTACAACCCAGATAAATTGTTTAGTTTTAATTGAACCAAACCACAAAGTTAAAGAGATTGCTACCAAAGGCATTGAGCATCTCGTTCCATACGCGCATATCGGTTACTGTTCCCTTCTCAAGATAGGGAGTTGCCGCAGTACCTTGAACCCATGACACTAGATCAAAAGCGCGAGGCTCAGTAAAAATTCTTGCAAAATCAAGAGTTAGTTTGGAATCCCGCCAAAATGGGAGATTCTTTTTGCCTTCTACAACTAAGGCTGATTCATCAAGGGATTTAGACCAAGATTTGATCATGTCATCGGTAATGCGAACATCAGGAATAACAGATTTTTGTTTAGGATTAGGAAGCCATTCACGATCATTATCGGTTTCGGCAAGGATTGATTTCCATGACTCACGGCTGAGTCTAAGTAATGATTTCATATGATTGAGAATCGTCGTCATCCTCTGTGGTTCTACTAGTGGAAACTTAGCCAGATGAATTGCAGAAATCAAATCAAAAAATTCAAAGTCATTACTATAATCTTCAGGAGATTTGCGGCGACTAGTTAGCAAAAACTTGTGTGGAGTATCCACATTTTGGAAGAATAGGTGAGCGCAGGCAGCAAATAACTCACGGCTATCATAGGCACGCAAAAACTCAGCGATCGCACCTAAAACATGGGTGTAGCCCTGTAACCATAGCGCATCACCAAGGTCAAAGGCGATTAAAAATTGCTGTGCTTGTTGCTCAGTTACTCTTGCCCCTGTGACGGCATTAAAAACTTGCCACAGCATTTCATCTTCATCAGCCTTACCATCGCCATCAAAATCTAAACGAATTAACCCTAATCGCAGAGCTAACTTTAGGTTTTGATCCTGAATTGGCTCAAGGGTACTCCGAACCTTAGAGAGGTCATCAATCCATGTTTGAAATACCTGCTGTAATCCGTCATAGGTAATTGTTTGTGGTTTGGGATTTGGGGGGATGGGTAGACGCACAAATGGAATTGAACCCAAGGGAAATTGATTCATGCCATAGCCATAGAGCGATTGCATCAGCCTTTCTGTACCACGCATTAATTGGATTACGCCTAATCCAAAACGGATTTTGTCATCCTTAGGATTAGCTTGCAAATAGGCACTAAAAACTTTTTCTCCTTCTCCCAGTTTCCCCGTGGTCAGGTAAGGATCGGGCAATGGCGCGATCGCGATCGCGTTACTGGGTTGTAAGGCGATCGCGGTAATGATGATTAAACCAGTGACCATAACAGCGATTAGCGATCTCCATGCCCACTGTACTTTTCTGAACATATCCAACCTTTAAAAGAACAAAAAATACATGATTAAAGCTCAGCTTACATCATGTATTTTTTAGGAGTTGTAATATGTAAGATTTATTTTGTAAACCGATACAAATCAAAAGGGTAAAAGGGTTGCCAGCCCCACCTTTTGATTAACAATATGCGCTAATGTCTTCACCGCAGCGATCGGCTAAAAAGCAAAGAGCGCGGAATCGCAGATAGACCAACTCTTCATAAAGGGGATTGAGTTTACAGAGGGGAGGAATATGTATCAAAGTATGTCCAAAAAATTTAACGGTTCGCTCAAATGGACATTGTGCAGGGATAAGTTTGGCAATGAGATGGGCTGTCTTTGATTTCTGAATTTCAAAGCTATCCAGCTTTTTGCGTAAGGGTTTGAGTAGATCGAAGGTTGATTGAGATTGAGAACTTCCGAGATATGGGTTTTCCCCGCCAAATCCAGTGCTATTAATACTTGACATATTCACCAAATGCTCTCTCAGGTCAGAGTATGTAGACTTAAAGCATCTACGTTACTAATCTTAACATAACTGCTTTAAATAGAGTGTCAAAAAATACATTATTCATCCTTATGTATTAGTTTACAAATAACTTAAGAATGATAGTAATTTTTCTATATTCTTCATAGATTAAAAGATACCCACTTGTATGTATTGGCGATCACTGAATCAAAAAAAAGAGATGCTCTGCATCTCTTTTTTTTGATTCAGTGATGCAAGAGAGCTCTTTTGCATCGCTAAGTAGCTAGACGTAATTAGAAAAATGCAAGCAAAGACTGTGGCGCAAGCACAGCTTGCGCCACAGTCTTTGCACCCAGATACCTTATAAACTTAAACTCGACTAGGGATTGGACCACGCCGCGAAGATAGAGTTGTGGAATCTTGCAGGAATTGGCGCAAATGTTGCACATGGGAATTATCCTCGGCTAAGGTCGCTAGTTTTTCGAGAGCTTCAACGAGGGTGAGGTCTTGATGATAGAGCAATCGAAATGCACTCTTAAGCAACTGCTGAGTTTCTGCGTCTAGACCTGCGCGATCGATGCCTACACGATTGAGGGTGCGTACACGCGATGGATTGCCCTCCACCAAAGTATAGGGAGGAACATCACGCTCAATCCGACTCATACCACCTACCATGGCGAGACGACCAATGCGGACAAATTGATGCACGCCTAAAACACCACTAATTCGGGCATGGGATTCGATATGGACATGTCCTGCTAAAGCGACAGCATTAGCGATAATAACGCGATCCTCGATTTCGCAGTTATGCCCCACATGAACATATGCCATCAGCAAATTGCCATTACCAATAGCGGTAACTTCGTCAGCTTCATTAGCACGATTAATCGTTACATATTCACGAATACGGTTATCGTTACCGATTTTGACAAGACTATCGGCTCCCAAATATTTCAAATCTTGAGAGTCTAGTCCGATCGCTGCCCCAGGGTAAATTTGGTTGCGATCGCCAATTTCAGTACGTCCTTCGACAATGGCATGATGTCCAATGACAGTATGAGCGCCAATTTTCACCTGCTCACCGATGACGGCATAAGCTCCAACTTTGACGGTCGGATGGAGTTGGGCATCAGGATGCACTATGGCTGTCGGGTGAATAAATTCAGACACAGGCGCATGAGACACAGGCATAAAAAGTTTGGCTCGCTTGATACTAAGATAGATCGCTTGGTTTGCGATCGCTTGGATCGCCAGATAACAAAATGATGATTTTATCAGGGCGCTTAGCACCCTATAAAATTTAGAGTTCAACTAGGGAAAACATCAATTCACCTTCACAGGCGAGCTGACCATCGACTTCGGCACGTGCCTGCATCTTACCAAAGCGTTTGCGTGCAACGAGCAGTTCGGTGGTAATTGTTAGGCGATCGCCGGGGACAACGGGGCGACGAAAGCGGACTTTATCAATACCTGCAAATAGCGATAGTTGATTCTCCATCCCTGGTAAATGCCTCAAAACAATGCCGCCTACCTGTGCCATTGCTTCTACGATTAATACCCCAGGCATAATCGGACGATTAGGAAAATGTCCTTGAAAGAAGGGTTCGTTAAAGGTGACATTTTTAATACCTGTGGCGGATTTGTTAGGAACAAAATCAATAATGCGATCAACTAACAGAAATGGATAGCGGTGTGGTAGCAATTTCTGAATATCTTCGATCATCAAAATTTGACTAGGTGCGCTATCGTCACTATCAGCGTTAGGTTCAGAGGTTACTATCGTAGTTTCTTCGGTCACAGTTGACATATTTAAGTATGAAGTTGGCAGTATGTTGGGGCAGGGCAGTAGTAGCTATGGATCTATGTTGCAGAGACTTGCTGCTTAGCGATCGCTAGCGCAAATTCAGCATGAAGGTTATGACTCGCTTTGTAGGCAAGAATATGCGCCCTAGGTAAAAATCCTAGCAAGCTTATGTCACCAATGAGATCTAAAAGTTTATGCCGACAGGGTTCATTCTCAAAACGCAGGGGCGGATTGAGCCAGCGATCACTATCACAAACGATCGCATTGTCCAGACTACCACCCTTGATGAGTCCTGCGGCTCGCGCTTGGTCAATAAAGGCAGCTAGCGTAAAAGTTCGGGCAGGAGCAATTTCCGTCGCAAATTTTTCGCTAAATTCGGTGATCGTTGGGGCCCAGCTAAACCATTGCTCACCAATTGCCTTGCTCGGATACTCAACCCCATAGGTAAAGCGTAAGGTATCCGCAGGAATTGCTGTCACAAAGCTGTCACCCTTGGCAACTGTGACGGTTTCAGCTAGAGGGACTAGGCGATCGCCTTCGACCTGTGTTTCAATGCCAACTTGGGCGATCGCCTCTACCCAAGGTAAAGCGGAGCCGTCCAGAATAGGTAACTCTGCGCTAGACATTTCAATACAGGCATTGTGCACACCCATCCCAAATAATGCCGAAAGTAAATGCTCAACCGTGCGAACACCTGTACCATTGTGCCGTAACTCCGTCGATAGCTGCGAGGCTTTTACAACGGAGGTATCCGCAGGAATCTTGGCTCCACCATAGATAAAATAGCGACCTGCATCAATGGGGGCAGGCTTCACGGTGACAGAAACCTGCTCACCACTATGCAGACCAACCCCCGATAACGAAAATGGGGCAGCGATCGTCTGTTGATAAAGCATGGCTAGAATTTTTCTCCTAGACCAAAGCTAAATTGGGTTCCCCCATTAGAAGATAAGCCGTAGTCTACGCGAATTGCACCAAGAGGTGATTGTACCCGCACCCCAATACCATAACCAGCACCGCTACCAGGTTTATTTCTTGCACCTGCTGGGTTTCCTGGGACGGCGGAAGCAGAGCCTAAGTCAGTTCCATAGTCAAAGAACAGTACCCCACCGACGATATTAAAGACGGGGAAGCGATATTCTGCGGAAAAGATGCCGAAGCTGCGACCACTACCAATTTTGCCTTCATCCCAGCCGCGGACGGAGTTACTACCACCAAGCTGGAAGGCTTCATAGGGGGGCAATGTCCCAATTACAGTTCCTGCTTGAATGTTAAAGGCCAGAGCCTGTGTACCTTCAGAGAAATTCAACAGCTTGACTGGGAAAAAGTAACTGTAGCTAGCTCTAACCCGATTTAAGAAAATTGAGCCTAAGCCCACAGGAATTGACTGCTCTGTAGCAATCCGAAATACTGAGCCAGAGGAAGGCTTAATCGGATTATCCCGTTGATCGTTAGCATAAGCAAATTGCAGCAAGAGTAAGTCATCTTGTCCTGTACCACTAGTTGTTAGCGGATTGCCTAAGGAGTCGGTAGTAGCGATCGCATTATTGCTATCGGTAATGCTGACCCGTTCATAGCGTAAACCTAAGGAAGCTGTAGTTCCTGCACCTAGAGGACGGGAGAAGCTAAAACCAGTACCAAGGCGGTTGATCCGAGGCGTATCATTATTTGCGCCAATACCGACAGGACTATCGAAAACATAGCTAAATAGGCGGCGGTTAAAGATGTTTGCCGTAAATGAAGTCCGATTTGGATCGCCTGCTAGCCAAGGATCGGTGAAGTTCAGGTCAAATAACAATTCCCGTTCACCGACTTGCACGTCTAAACCAAGCTTTTGGTTATTACCGCCAAGGTTTTGCTGCTGGAAACTGACCGTACCAAATAGACCTGTCGATGAACTAATACCTGCACCTGCGGCGATCGAGCCTGTATTGCGTTCTTTGACATTGACAGTCACGATAACCTTGCGTGGATCAGTCCCTGGGGCAAGCCCAATATTGAGATCTTCAAACAGTCCGAGGGCAAATACCTTTTGGAGGTCACTCTGAACGGTGTTTTTATTAAAAATCTCACCTTCTTTAATCGTTAGCTCACGGGTAATGATGAAATCACGGGTATTGCCAGGTACAGGTTTACCGTCTTTATCTACGGTTTTACCATCCTCATTGATAAAGGCAACCTTGATATCTTCGATCACCCCTTCGGATACGACGAGATTAATATTGCCTTCAGGAGTTGCCTTGATATCAACGACCTGCGCTAGGACATAGCCTTTGTCTTGATAATACTTTTCGAGTTCCTTGACACCTGTTTGAACATCCTTGAGGTTTGTGACCTTACCAATCTGTGAACCAAAGATGCGATCAATTACGCCTGCTTCTAATACCTTTGTCCCTTCAGTATTAACGGATTTGAGCACAGGATTTGGCAATACAAAGAAGGTGACACGTACACCGATATCCGTATCTTCTGGCTCAGCTTGCACATTTGAGAAGAAACCTGTGGCAAATATGGCATTGATGTCTGACTGGAGTTGCGACTTAGTAACAGTACGACCAGGTTTTGTCGCGATCGCATCATAAACTCTTTGCTGAAGTTCAGGAGGCAAAGGAGCCTGACCTTCTGGGGTCTTAATTGCCACTTCTCCGACTAATACTTGTACCTCAGCCGCAGGTGCTGGGGCAGGAGTGTTAGATGGCAAGGTAAAGGTGGGAGAGCTTGGAGTCTCAGTCGGTTTAGGTGTAGCGGGAGTTGTAGGCTGCGGAGATGGGGTAGGTGTAGCGGGAGCAGTGGGCTGCGGGGTCGGTGCTTGAGCAATCTCTTGCTTTGCAGGGGCAGCCTTTGCCAGCAGGGGATTAGCGAGTAATGTGCTGGATGCGGCAATGGCTGTGAATACGAGCAAGTTTATACGCATAGAGTCTTCCAAACACCTACAGAATTTTTAACAGGAAACTATTGACAGACAAATACAAACAGAAAGTTTCTGGAGTTAGTAATAAATTACTATAACTTCCAATATCCCTATATTGCTAGAACTAGGAATAATTGATTATCTCGATGGGAGCATGGTTTTAAATCAGTGCCGTCTAAACGGCTAATACCCGCTTGAGCACTTCTTGATAAGCTTCTGCAACGTTACCGAGATCTTGACGAAAGCGATCTTTATCCAAAATGCGGGCGGTAGGATCAGCGATCGCCTTGTCCCAAAGCCGACAGGTATCGGGACTAATTTCATCGGCTAGGAGCATTTTGCCACTGGAGTTAACCCCAATTTCAACTTTGAAATCAACGAGGATCAGATTACATTGGTCAAAAAATGCTTGGAGGTGTTGATTGATACTGAGAGCAAGTTGCTTGAGTTCTTCTACTTGTTCAGGAGTGGCGAGATCTAGCATTGCAACGTGGGCATCTGTAATTAGGGGATCACCAAGTTCATCATTTTTATAGAAAAATTCGACTAGGGGTTGCTTTAGAGGCTGACCTTGCTCTAGACCAAGTCGTTTACAAATACTACCTGCGGCAATATTGCGTACCACCACTTCGATGGGCAAAATCTTAACGGCAGCAACCTGCATTTCGTTGGGTGAGATCTGTTGAATGAAATGAGTGGCAATGCCTTTAGTCTCCAAATACTGAAAAATATGAGAAGCGATCGCGCAGTTCATTTCTCCTTTATTCGCGATCGTCCCTTTTTTTAGAGCATTGAAGGCAGTTGCATCATCTTTATAACGTGACAGTAAAATATCAGGATCATCTGTCGTAAATAAAATTTTGGCTTTGCCTTCGTAGAGCTTAGTTCCACTCATGAATATATTGCGATAAGTAGTTGCTTAAGTATTCTATAGCAATGTCAGCTACCCAGAAAGTAGAGCGATTGCGCCAAAGCGTTTGATGTGGCTTTTGCTTGTAGTTTAAATGGAGTAGCAATATTGAAATTGAATGAGTTGGCAATAGGGGAGATGGCAATTACAGCCTGTTGAAGCTTGAAGTATTGCAGAGAAAATTTTGAAAGTGCGGCTTTGCTGTACTTTCAAAATTTTCTTTGGTTTTTAATAGAGTTTTCATTGTTTACTATTAAAGATAGCTATATTTCTTCCTTATAGTTTTAGCTCAGCACTGAGGTTTCTATGACGCTGCCATCGGAATTAGCGGAGATTTTGACAAAGATATTACATGATGCAGCAAAGATATTAGATAGAAGCCTCAAGGAGCTTGTTAATGCACAACAATCCTTAAGCCTAAATAATGAGATTTTTTTAATTCCCAAAGATATCGTAACTGATCCACGTTATTTAAAAGTAACTGAGAGGAGCAGTCCTAAGTTTAGCAAAATCATGCTGGAGTTATTGGGTGAATGGCAAGCCTCATATATAGCTGAGAGGAATGATGAGATAAAGTCAATTTTAGATAATAGGATGCCGTCTAATTTTAGCCGTAAGATTAGCGATCGCATCCTAATGGAGAACTATCAAAAACATCGCCTATTAGTTTTATTTTCACCTCTTAAAATTAGTTCGAGTTGTGTTGACTCTTTGAGGGAAAACCTTGAGATTGAACTAATTGAAGATTTAAAGATGTTCCTAGATGTTAACTATCATCTTGAAAGTGATGAATGTCCAATTGAATTTTATAGCGATTATTTCTATAACCCTATTAACAGTAATGACATCCAACAATTACAATCAATTCTAAATTGTTTGCCTACTCTGCTTTTACATACTAGTATTAGCGATTACAAAGCTTATTTTCATCTTGATTTTTGGCTTCCCTATAGTAGCTATATTCTTAACTTCACATTGCCTGTATGGTATTGGGAAGATGCTTTAGGAATTTTAGAGTCTGCCAACAAGAAGGGAAGAGAAGCTCTGCGGATTATTCGACAAATCGTTATCTTTATTCAAGAGCTTTTAACTACTTTTATTTCTGATTGGTATTATCTACACTTAAATTCTAATTATTCACCAAAATTATTACAATCAGAGAAAATATTTAATTTGCGTTATTTTGACCTCAGTTTAATTGCTCCATACCTTGATATTATTAAATCAACGCAACAACAGCAAAATCTCAAACAAGATAATCTTCTTAAAATATTTTCTAATCAACATAAAAATGATAATAAGAAATTATTGCAGAAGATTAAAGAATGGTCTTTAAGTACTGTTCTTACTAGCCATTCTGGTTGTGTATATGATCTTGCTTTTAATAGTGATCGCAGTATTTTAATGAGTGGTGGCAGTGATAGTGTCGTCCGCCTTTGGCATCCAAGTACGGGTAAACCTAGCCTCAATTTAAAAGGGCATATGGGTGATATTTTTGCTGTGGCGGTGAGTAATAATGATCGATATTTTGCTAGTAGTGGTAGTGACTGTAAAGTTCTAGTTTGGAGTCTGGATAAACTACAAGAACCTATTGCTTTTAATGAACATTCTGCATATGTTAGTTCTCTTGCTTTTTGCCCTGACAATCGGTTTTTAGCAAGTGGTAGCTACGATAAATCAATCCGTATTTGGGATTTATGGTCAAATAAAACATTTCGTGTTTTCAGTGAGCATTCATCCTATGTAACTGCTCTTGCCTTTGATCAAAAAGGTGATTTCCTCGCTAGTGGTAGTTATGATTGCACAATTCGGATATGGAAACTTTGGACAACTAAATCGCATATCACGCTTTCAGGTCATAGTGATTACGTCACCTGCGTTGCTTTCCATCCAAATAATAATTTGCTGGCTAGTGGAAGTCGCGACAGTACTATTAAGCTATGGCGACCCGATACAGGTGCAATGATTTCAACGCTCAAAGGACATACATCGGGGATTAACTCTCTTACCTTTAGCCCGAATGGAGAAATTTTAGTGAGTGGAAGTAGCGATCGCACAATTAGAATATGGAATGTAAAAACAGCCGAGGAAATAGGTATTCTGGCTGTGGGAGTGCACCCGATTCTCTGTGTGCATTTCTCTAAAGATGGTAAGCAGTTAGCCGCAGGAAGTTGCTGGACTGACAATATCAAGATTTGGAACTGTCACTAAGCAAGCGGTTTTCAAGCAAACAAACTACAAGAAATTTTTGGAAAGTGTTGCAAAGCAACACTTTCCAAAAATTTCTTGGTTTGGGTTTACGCGTAAAGAGTTGTAGTTTTTTCTGGGGCTGTAGTTCTATGCTAATGTGAAAATTGCCATGCTTGAAATTCTGTAAGAGCAGAATCGCATTGAAATAATTTTGTTGATAACTTTGCTAATATATGTCTGACAATTGGATTGATAGTCTTAAATATGATGAGAAGGGATTAATTCCCGCGATCGCTCAGGATTACCAAGATGGTGCGATTTTGATGATGGCATGGATGAATCGGCAAGCGTTGGAACTAACGATCAATACAGGTGAAGTGCATTATTGGAGCCGATCTCGTCAGGAATTATGGCATAAAGGCGCGACTTCAGGACATATCCAAAAGTTAAAAAAACTTTACTATGATTGCGATCGCGATGTAATTCTCGTCAAAATTGAGCAAGTTGGTGATATTGCCTGCCACACAGGTGCAAGAAGTTGTTTCTTTACTGAAGTTCCACTTTCTATTTAAGTGAGTAAAAGGAATGAAGTGGCGCACGCAGTGCGCCACTTCATTCCTTTAATTGACTAATAGTGCGCTGACCTTATTAACTAGTTCAGAAGTTGAGAAACCTTTAGTGAGATAGTCAGTTGCACCAAGGCGGCTAGTTTCCTTAGACCATTCCTCAGCGAGTCGAGAGGAAATCACTAGGATTGGCATCTCAAATCCTGACTGACGACAACGATCAATCAGGGTAAATCCATCCATATGTGGCATTTCAATATCCGTAATCAATAAAGCAGGCTGATTATGGCGTTGTAGCCATTGCCAAGCTTCCATCCCATCATCACAGGTGGCAATTTCATAACCCTGTGGTGAGAGACTACTTTCGATTCTGCGACGCATCAGTGCAGCATCATCAACCACTAAAATTTGGCGATCGCTAGATGGTTCGAGGAAAGATGAGTTATCTAGTGAACTTGTAGTAATGAGATTAGGACGTTCTGAGCAGAGGTTATCGACAAATGATATGGCATTAATTACAGGAATCAATTTACCATCAGGCATCAGACTCATCCCAATTAAGCCGATGGGAGCGAGGAGTGGTGAGGGTAGGGGATTAACCAATAAATCGCTCTGACCAATTAATGTGTCAGCAATTAGCCATACGCCGCGATCGCGTTGTCCTTCTAATAGCCTCGTGCGGACAGCGATCGCTGTAGGCAAAATTGGTCTGGCTTCAGATGCTCCTTGCCAATATTGATAGAGATCGATTGCGGGGACAATGCTCTGATCTTCTTGCACTTCGAGAATATAATCTGAGCGTTCAGTTTTACGCCATAGTAGTCCCTCGACTAAAGCCGTTGTATAAATCTCAGACGTGGGGACAGCAAAGGTGCGATCGACTGCTTGCAAAATCATGCAACGAACAAATAAATGAGGTACAGGCAACTGAATTGTAAAAGTTGTACCTTTGCCCAGATTGCTCTCTAGACTGAGCTTGCCATTCATTAGGGCGACTTGACTGGCGACCACATCCATTCCCACCCCGCGACCTGAAATATTACTTACTGTTTTTGTGGAAGTGAAACCCGACTGACATAGGACACTGAGTAGTCGCTCAGGGGTACTGGTATCGGTGAGGGGTAATCGCTTGGACTGAGCAATTTGACTAATGCGATCGCGATCTATGCCTCTACCATCATCCCGAATACTAAGCTCAAACATACTGCCCCGCCGTTCCAATACTAGCTCGATTTTTCCCTGTATCGATTTGCCAGATTTTTCACGTTGCTCTGTATCTTCAAGCCCGTGATCATAGGCATTCCGCAATAAATGGAGCAATACAGGTTCCAAATTCCGAAGTGTGCCTGCATCCAGTTCTATTTGTTCGCCAATGATAGTCATTTCCACTGGCTTACCTACACGGGTGATCAGATCTCGCAAAATCCCCCTTGCTCTTAGGGCTAGGGTTTCAAAGGGAACAAGACGGCTTTCTTCAATAGTTTGCTGGAGATTGCGTAAACTGCGATCGAGGTTTTGGATACTTTCCGATGTACGTCTTGCTGATTCACCTGTTTCGGAACCTAGTTCAATTAGACGTAAACTAATTTCCAGCAAACGGTTAATCGCTGTGTAGCCCTGACGATAGCGCTCTACCTTCAATCCATCCTGCTCACCTGAATTATCTAGCAAGGCATAGTCATCTTGGACTTCACGCAACTGCGTAATGTACTGCACACTATTCTGAGCAAGGGAAACTAGGGGTAGAAGATTTGCATAAACGGATTGATAAAACCCCTGTGTGGCGCGAGTTGCCATCAAAGTCTCAACGAGATATTGAGACGATCGCTCTAGACGATCTAAAGGCACAGGAATTTGAATGTCCGTAAAAATAGGCGCATTAATTAAAGGCTGGACTTCATTTTCTATAGTTACGGAATCTTCACTTCTAGAGGTAGTCTCTTCAATGAGAACAACTCCACCCTGACGAGCGCTATCTTTCAGCTTTTGCAGGAATGGCATCCACTCAGCGTGCCATATTTCACAGTCAGGGCGATCGCATAATGCTAAACCTTGTTTCAAAGATTCTTGCCAAGTTGCGGCTAAATTTATTTCTGCCCCAATTCCCTGTAGCTGATTAATAGTTTGGATGGCAATTTCACAAGTTTCTATGGGTACTGTCCCCGTTGCGGGTAAATCCTCGATCGCCATTTCCAGATCGAGCGTCACCAAATCAAAACCCTGATCGGCAAATTCCTGCTGCACTTGGCGCATCTCATTCCATTCAGGCAAATACTTAGACTGAATGAGATCGCGTAGGTTCTGAATATAGCGCACAGCAAAATCAGATTCACCGAGTTCTTCCACTTGTGAACCACTAATTTGGGCAGTACCAATTAGTAATTCACCAGCTTCATTTAAGCACTTAGCAAGTTCCCCATCCGCTAATGGTGGCGCGATATTCAAATAGCGGAGATCCGATAGTAAATCCTCTAATACTGTGGAAACTTGGAGGACAGATTGAAACCCCACTGTCACTGCCCCACCTTTAATCGTATGCACACAACGATATAGCTGCTGAATCTGTTCACGCCAATTAGGAGCATTTAACTGGCTCACCGTTTGTACATATAGCTGCAAGTATTTCTGTGTATCTAATTCAAATAGATGACGTAGTTCTTCTTGCAGTTGCAAATCATCAAATTCAGAATGTGCCATTATTTTGCGATAGAAATACTCTCAACTTCGGGGGAGTCTAGATCTGCGATTTCTGTATAGTCGAGTTGCATACTGGAGGGCAGACGGAAGAATTGGACTCTTTCTAACAATTGACGTGCTAACCTACCCATTTTGCCCGATTGATCGCGGGTAAATTGTGCCTGAGAAGCAGAACGCTCAGCGATCGCTTCAATATCTTGGATTGACCCTAAGCTAAACTTGACAGCTTCCGCGATCGAGCTAGATGACTCGGTTACAGACATTCCGATATCGGCTAGCTCCTCGGTAACATTAGCAATATTAGTAAATGATTGTTCAGAACTATCAACGCTCTTCGTAAAGTCGGATACCAGACTGCTCACATCACGAACGTCTTGATCAATACCTGAAACTACAACTTCCACAAAGCCTGTACGTTGTTGCAGTACCACTAGTCCCTGATTAGTTTGGGTTGCCAAGGCATTAACCTGTGAGGCGATCGCTTCAAATTCCCTTGCCACTGACACAAATTGCTGTGGATCTCTTTGCTCCAAGGCTCTGGTGGCCACCATTGAGGCATTAGTCGCTAGCACCTGAGTTAAAGAAGCGAGTCGTTTTTGATCCAATACAAATTGTTTGGCAAGAGCAACGAATTCCCCAAGATTTTTAATCCTTTGCACCATTTGCACAGTAGCAGCTTGCAGTGACTCAATCGAAGCCGTCAGATAAATAATTTGTTCTTCCCCCTGTCTGACTGCTGAACGTACCCTTTGTACTGCCCTATTTGCAGCGATCGCTTGTTGCGCCGCATCCTGTGCTAACTGGTTAACATCCTCAATACCCAGACGGGCTTGCACGACAAGTCCCTCCTGTTGGGCTGCATTTTGCGATACAGCGATCGCTAATTGTTCAAGGCGATCGGTACGAAAAGTTACCTGTTGCGTAGTTTTTAAAACGGCGGCAAGTACTTCAGCTAGCTGCTCTGATAAGCGATTTAACGTATCAGCGATTAAACCCGTTGCATGGGGACTAACCTCCGCCTTTGCTGTGAGATCCCCTAGCTCTAGATCTGATACCACATCCAGTAAATGTGAAATTTCATCTTCAAAAATATTGCTCTGGATATCAGCTTGCATTTGTGCCTCTGACTGCGCCTGTTTGTTTTGCGCTAGATTCACAGTCATTACATTGAGCACATCCGCCAATTTCCCGACTTCATCGGTTGCCCCAAGCTCCACCCGCGCTCGCAACATATCAGCATCAAAATTTCCTGTTGTATATGCTCTTGCGATCGCTTCTAGATTACGAATGCGTTTACTGAGAGTTCCCCCGATCACTAAGCTAAATGGCAATGCCATTACCACCACGATAAATCCTAAACCAAACCCAAAAAATCCGATATTGGTAAGTTGCCGTTGAGCCTCTTGGCTTAGGCTTGGGGCAAGACTGCTATATGAATACAAAGTTGTGATCGCTAAGCAGACCAGTGGCAAAATACTGGTTGACCCAATTGCCAATAGGATTTTGGTATTAATTGGTAAATTATTGAGCCAACTACTTTTATTAGAGGCATGTCTGGATATTGGGGCAGCAGCAACGGCAGCCTTCCTCTTTTTTTTTGCATTAAATCTTTTGCGTGAAAAGGGAGGTTGATTTGCCATATCTTCTCATATTTAAAAAATAGGGGATGTCACAGAGCGTAACAACTAAGTTGTAACTTACAGCAGTTTTCGCTCAAACGAACCACAAGATATTTTTTAAAATGCTTGTAAAGCAAGCATTTTAAAAAATATCTTGGTTTGGTTTTGAGCGAAAAGCGCTGTAATTGGTCTGTCATGTTAACAACATACAGCCTAGTGATACTTCTCTTGAGTGTGCTTCGCAACAATGTCAAAAATCTAGCCCTGTTTAAAACAAAAATAAAGGCGGCGCAATGCACCGCCTTGGTAAGGCTAAATATGTAAGGATGGGCGGCGCGAAGAGCCGCCCATCCTTACTAAAATAAATCCTTTCCTTTTTAGGACTATTCGCCGCCTTTATTTTATTGAGACATCCTAAGCTTTGTCATTTGTTACTGGTTTATTAGGATTAGGCTTCTTTTCATCAGGCTTTACTGAAATATTGTCTTGAAATGCTGAAACCTCATCATCTAGATCATCTAGCCCCAGCGCGCCTGAGAGAAAGTCTTCAATTTCTGCTCTAGCTGCTACAGAGTTACTAGAAGTATCTGAAGAATTAGGGTTACTATTGATGGAGTCTAGGCTTGCAGGGGTTGGGTTACTGATATCGTCGATTAGCTCATCAAAGGCGGAAAAGTCAAAATCAAATTGTGATTCGCGATCGTCAGATCCACCATCAGCCAGCATCTCCATTGGATTAGCCATATCCGTCGTATGCTCCGATGGTTCCGATGGTATAGCAGAATTATCCACAGATAGATCTGGGAAGCTTGTCGATAAATCATTGATGCCTGTATCAGACTCATCCATGAGACTATCTAATAAATCATCAGCAAATCCATAGTTAGGCTCATTGGAGTTATCCGATTCTAGGTCATTGAGAAGATTGGAAGGATATTCACCAATGGATAAATCCGCAAGCCCATCAATATTCTGATCGTTGTCAGGTATCGCCTCATCTAACCAATTCTCAGAAAAATCGAAAGGATCATTGTCACCCGAATCTAATGACGCTGAAGATTCCTCATCCAACATGAAGTTGTCAACTTCAGATGTCATTTCATCTAGAGAATTTGCTAGAAATGCTGAAGCTTCGTCATGAGCATCAGATGTGACCATATCTAGAGGATTTTCTGGCGATGCTGAAATCAGATCATGATCTCCTATAGAATCCGATGATAGGGAATCAAAAAATGTTTCTTCTTCCCATTCTGATGTCTCTTCTAAGGAGCCTATATTTTCTGCTGATATTTCGTTTTGGACATCTGCTTGTACAACAGTGAATGCATCACCAGCACTCAGATCTGGCAAATCGTCCCAGTTATCAATGGAAATAGCGTCATCCGTAAGAGAGCTGGAATCCTCTGCACTGCTTTCTTCTAGTAGCATTTCTACAGAGTTAATCGGTACTTCGTCATCCAAGGTTAAGGAATCAAAGTCATCTGAGGTATCTAGATCCATCTCTTCTTCTAATAAAGCATCACCTGAGAAGTCAGGCATTTCAAACTGAGAGCTAGAACTACTAAAAGGATCGGACAGATCGGCAAATTGATCGTGAGATCCTGTATCTGCTGTATCTGCAAAATTAGTATCTGCGATCGCTGCTGGCATATCTGTCTCTGCATTCATATCAGAGAAGTCTGGAAACGCAAATTCAGAAATATCCTCATTAAAATTAGATAGATCTGCAATTTCAACTTGAGGTAATTCTTCCTGTTGTGAGGTGTCAAACTCGATCGCATCCTCAGGTGTAAACTCCTCATCGCTCAGGGATAAGCTAGATTCGTCAAAAATATTGGATGTGTCTGTGATGCCATCACCTAAATTTTCTAAATTGCCTAAATTGCCAATATTAGTCAAATCTTCGGATAGGTCAAAATTAAACTCTGTGGAAGCCTCATCTAAGGATGCTTCTGCTGTTGGCGCGTTTTGTTGATCAGATTCTGAGGCAATCGAAATTTCTGGTACGAAAGCATCTGCTTGGCTAGCTAAATTATCTAGCTCAAAATTATCAGCAAATTCTTCACTTTCTTGATAGAAATTAGATGTATCAAAATCATTAGTAGATGCTTCTAACTGATTAAGCTGATCAGCCATATCCGCATAATCTGCAGATGGATTGGCAAATTCGCCAATATCTTCATAGGCATTTGCTTCAGCAAAGGAATCTTCAAAGATATTATGAGGTGTTTCTAACTCGTCAGAATTCGTTGCATGATCGTCTAGATCAAAAGTAAATTCCTCATTAAATTCCTCTGATGCTGAATCTAAGAAACTATTTGCTTGAATGCTAGTTTCTGGAGCGATCGCAGTTTCTGTAAATAAATAGTTTTGTTGCTCAATGAACTCATCTTCTTCGGATAACTCAGGGAGATCAGCCACATAAAAAGGATCGCCAAAATCTGCATTGGTAGCACTAGACTCTTCACTGGTGGGTTCAAGTTCAAAACTAGGCTCATCGAAGATATTGTGAGCATCATCTAAATTGCTATTGCTAGATTCGGCTGACAAGTTCTCTTGGAAGTCAAATTCAAATTCATCTGGTAATGCCTCCTCTGTAACATCTTCAAGATAAACATCAGGAATAACATTTGGTAAACCAGCGAAGTTTCCAGAATCTTCAGAGTGAGATTCTGGAATATATTCGGATGCGAGATCGGTGATTTGTTCGTTTAGGGCATCTGCCTCTAGGTTGGCAGGTGCTTCAAACTGATCGTAGAAACTATAGTCTTCTTCGCTAGATGGAGTCTCGAATTGAGCATCGGCATGATCTGCGAAACTATCATAGGCTGGCTCTAACGATGGCTCGACAGCATTATAACTAGTTAAGGCTTCTCCAAAGGCTGGATCAAATGGAGTTTCATCAAAAGCAGTATCGAATGTGTCGTTGAAAGCCTCATTAGGAGTGCCTTCTAATGATCCTTCTAGGGATTGAGCAAACTCGTCATGGGATGTGTACTCATCATAACTTTCAGATGGATTAACACTAAAATCATCAACGTTGTAATCTTCAAATTGACCCGATCCGATATCTTCTACTAGGTTATAGGATAGATCTTCTGAAATATTTTCATTGATATTGTCATTCAGATCTTCACCTTGATCATCTAACGTAAATACGTCATCTGTGGCGTAATCACTGGTATCTGTGGTTGATTGCTCCATCGCAAATGGATCAAAGCTTGATTCAACCTCATTAGTTTGCACTGAACTCGCATCAAAGAATGAATTTGAGTTGTCGAGGGTAGATTCGATATCGATTTTGGGAATTTCAAAATCATGATCATCTAAATCAGGAATCGAAAAATCAACAGATGTTGGTAGGTTTGCTAATGACTCTTCAGACAATGGTGATGGATTACCGAAAGCAGTATCTTCCATAAAGGAGGAAGTTGCCGAAATAATGAGGGGATCACTAGAGGCTTCAGAGATCGAGAATTCATCAACACCTTCCATCGGGTTTTTGAGGGCTGAATGCGTTTCTGTGCTTACATCTTCCTGATCTGTAATGCCTTCATCTTCTGATAATTCGTCATAAATTTCATGTCTGAGATCCGCAAGCAGCGATTCTTCGATGACAGAGATATCAGTTAGCTCAGAATAGACATTTTCTGGGGCTTGGGACTCATCATGGGGAGGAGTATCCAAGAAATTATTAGCAGCATCATCCTCTGCCATGACATTTGCTAGAGCATAGTCAAAAGCATTTTCGGAGGCAAAGTTTTCTGAAGTGGAGGCAAAACTTTGCTCTTGGGGCAATGCTACATTTTCTATAGAGTTAACAACTTCAGGGCTGTCTGATAGTGCGTAATCAGTACTATCTTCGTTAATGCGGTCATCCAAAAGGGATTGGAGATATTGATTGTCAGTTGCAGTATTATCTAAATTATCGAAATCCTCAGGCGCAGTATAGGCTTCGGCATTTTGTCCTGATTGAGAAATTGCCACAGCAGTTGCTGCTGCCGCTACCGCGATCGCAGGTACAACTAAGTTACCATTAGCTCCAGTATTGCTCGATTCTGATGGCGCATCGAACAAACTATTGACCTCAGTTTCAGGGCGATCGCTTAAAGCATCAGCATCTACATGTTGAGCATTATTGGTATAAGCAACCCCTTCAGGTAAACGGAAGAATTGAATACCCTGTAGCAATTGTTGGGCTTGATTGCCCATGGCTTCGGCTTGTTGCCTTGCTGCTCTGGTGAGATCCGCCGTGCGATCTGCTAACTGAGCGATTTCACTAATGTAACTAGCTGTAGAACCTGCTGCTTCTGTAATTTCCAGACTAGAGTCAGTGATGGTTTGCCCAATTTGGACAACCTCTTCCGTAGCAATTTGAATGCTGTGAAACGCAAACTGGGAAGACTCTACGCCTGTAGTGAAACCTGAAACTAGTCCGCTTAAATTTTGAACTTCGGCATCAATCGCGGTTACAACGGTTTGGATTTGAGATGTGCGTTGTTGGAGAACGGTTAATCCTTCATTGGTTTGAGTTGCTAAATCATTGACTTGACCTGCGATCGCTTCAAATTCACGCGCAACGCCTGCAAACTGGTTGGGATCTTTTTGTTCTGCCGCCCGCGATGCGACGAGAGTAGCATTGAGTGCGAGAACTTGGGTTAACTGAGCAATTTGCCCTTGATCCTGTACGAACTGCTCCGCTAAGCCTACAAATTCGCCAAGAGTTTTCATCCGCTGCACGATCTGCGCTGAACCCGTCTGCAACACACTGATGCTTTCGGTGAGGTTATCAATGGCAGTCTGTCCTGAGGTAACGGTATCGCGCACTCCTTGGAGGGACTGGTTCGCCACACTTACCTGCTCTGATGATCGCTGAGCGATCGCCGCAACCTGTGCGGTGAGAGCCTGCCCTTGGGCTACAGACTGCGCTTGCTCCGCCGTGTTAAGCACGACTGTTTGGGCAAGTGCTTCGAGATCTGATGCGCCCTGTGCGACCTGTTGAGCTGTCCCCAATACGCTCGAAATAACTTCGATCAGTTTTTCTCGTAAACGATTGAGGGTATCCGCGACTAGTCCTGTGGCGCGATCATTGACTTGCGCTTCAACGGTGAGATCCCCCTCTTCCATTGAGGAGACGACATCTAGTAAATTGCCGACTTCTTCTTCCATCAACTCCGCTTCCGCAAAGCTTTGCTGGATTTGGGCAGAGGTAGTGTCATCTAAGGTTGCCGCTTGGCTTGCTTCACTACGCAGTCGCAATTCACTGGTTTTGGCTTTTTGCAAAGTATTTTTCAGTGATAGCCCTAGCTGATCAATTTCATCCTTGCCCGCAATGTTTATCTTTGTAGCTCCCTGTTGAGCCAAAAAGCGATCGCATTCTTCGGTAAGGGGCTGAAGGCGTTTTTTGAGGGAATTAACAAAACTGAGGATCGCGATCGCTAAAATCGTACTGATACCGATGGCGGCTCCACCAACTAAAATCAGCAACTTGTTCGTAATTTCAGATTCTGGTAGGGATGCAGCTACAATCCAGTCACTGCCTTCAATTTTGCGATATGCCCAGAGATTGCCGCCTGTTTGAGCAATGCCTGTGGGTTGAGCCTTGGCTTGTTGTGCCAAATTTTTGATTGCTTCGGTTGTGGCAGGATTCTGTAACTGTGTTGCCAATTGATCTGAGGATGTGATCACTTTGCCACTGGCACTGACAACGACAAAGCCAACTTTACTCTCACTATTAGCGCTTGCATTAGTACTAGCCACCAAATTATTAGCGATCGCATCGGCATTGACCACACCTAAAACCTTTTGTCCATCAAGGATGGGGCTACTATAGGTGACGATCGTTTTGCCTAAAGCGCTATATGGCTCTGACCAAGCTTCTTTGGACTTGGTAATGGGGGATTTATAAAGGGGACTATTTTGAAAATCGGTACGATTACCCGCTAATAGTTTGTCATTGGGGGCAGGTAACTTCTGGGTAGCGCCTTCGAGCTTGAGTCCTGACTGTTCCTTTAATACATAGGGGACTGTGGGCTTGGGAACTGTAAATAGTAGGTTTTCATTTTGGGCAATGCCTATACCTGCGACTGCCTCTGATTTTGGGAATCCATCAATCACCAGCTTTTGATACTGATCTACCGTTTTCGGTTTGGGTGCTTGTTGGGACAGGGCTTTGGCATTGAGCGCGACTCCATCGGCAGCTTGACGGACGCTGTTGAGCTTGGACTCGATCTGTGTCGATTGCAATTCGGCGGATTGACTAACTTCTCGCTTAGAACTGCTTAGCAATTCTTGATAAAACAAGTATCCTAAACCACCTAACCCTATAAGCGATGTACCAATTGCAATTAGCAATAAACCCAACCCAATAGAGCCTTTTGGTTTGCCCTGTTGGCTGCCCTGTTTGGCTGCTTTGGGGGATTTAGGCGATCGCTGCTTTGAATTTTCCTGTGCGCTCTTGCCTACAGAAGTTGCTGTTTTTGTTTTAGGTGTGCTTGCCATATGCATTCGCTATAGGGAAAGGGTCAGATTTTTGTGGGATTATCCTACACTATACTCACCCCAACGTTGCGGTTGCCAAATATGAGTAGGAATACTTGATAGGATAATTTCAATGGGAGTATACTCGTTCTCCTTAATATTCGCTACTATTTGGTTTATTTTTTTTGTAACAGTAATTGTAGAAATCTCTGATTGCAGTAGATCCAAGGATTTTAAATCTGAAAAATCAAAATTTTGATCGTCACTATTTAGGTATTGATTGCTTTGGTATTCATCAGGAGTGAGGCTCCCAATTACCCGATCTACAACTATTCCCACCCCACTCATTGGTTGTTGATTCAACTCATTGGCAGCTTTACTTAATCTCACTACTGTCAATGATTCTGTGATTAAAGCCCGTTGTTCGCCTATTAATAGTCTTAATAATAGCAAGGGCATAATGGTTGCTTGATGATGGATGACACCAACGATCTCGGCTTCATAAAAAGGCAAAGCTAATATCGCATTACGATCTACCATGATAATTTCTGATACCAAAACATCAGGAAAGGTAACGGTGCGATCACCTGCTTTTGCCAAGATATACCGATTACTGGGAGCAATCAATTGATGCGGCTGTGCGGTGCTAGCTAATGTTTCGGAATCCAGATTGCTCATTATGCAAGGGGGTTAAACAGGTTGGGGCAGTTTCCGTAAGACATCAGATAATGACTCACGGCTCACAGGTTTGGGCAAATAGTCATTTGCCTTAGCGCGTTTGAGTCCATATTCGATTTCTAGCTTGGTGGTTTTCGTGGAGTACAAAATTACATACTGATCAGCAGTCTGACGGTGCGATCGCATTTCACGGAGAAATCGATAACCATCCTGCTCTGGCAACACAATGTCTAAAAAAACAGCCGTGTAATGATTATTGATAATCTTGTCTAAAGCCCCAACTGTTGATTCACATAAATCTACGGTATGACCTAAGTCCTGCAATAAAGAGGCTAATAAATGTCTTTGGGTTGCAGAATCATCAATTACTAAAAAACGTTCGGTCATAGTTTTTTGCCTGTCTGTGTGAATACGATAATTTGGAAGACTTTAATTAAAACAACTAAAATTAATTTAGATCTGGCTTATAACTATTTATGCAGCCTTGGTCAATAATCCGATAAAAATACAAATAGGAAATCAGCAAAATATCTATACTTTAAACCTAGATTTTAAACTAAGGTATCAGTCGATAAAGGGGCTGTTTCTCTTAATAGGTTACGCAATTCATCACGGAACTTTGGTGTATCTGATGACGATCTCGGTTTAGCGAGAAATCGGCAATTTGCCCATCTTGCGCGAAAGTTATTGGTCATGCTGTTTTCCGCAGTGACTAGTACCAGTGCAAGCGAGGCTAGTTCTCGTTGGCGGCGAATTTGTTTGATCAAATCAAAGCCATTTAAACTAGGCATATTGATATCAATAAAGACAATGCTTGGCTTATATTCCAAAATTCTTTCAGTAGCAGCTTCAGCATCGTCCGTAGAACTAACTTGATATCCCCAATTTGTTAGTAAACGCTGCATTTGTTGTAATAACACAGGTGAATCATCAACGATGAAAACCTTTGGTTCATTTTTGTTAACTGTGGGTGTTGTTAATAAATAACGATCAGCTAAGGCATTGTCTGCTCGGCGATCTGGTAATTCCACAATCGAGACAATATCTTTTTGAGCTAATTTATCTAGTAAAAGCGCAGTCCGATAGATTGGTTGCTTAAAAGTATCGGCGATCGCACTGATGCGGTCTTGTCCCGTCGTGACTTTGGCAAACAATGGAAAATTATCATTCCCGACTCTAGCTAATAAATTTGCGGCATCGACAAGTTGGACTACTTGATAGGGATGTTTCACACATTCAAATTTTTGCCATTGCTTAACCTCGTTAGCGATCGCATTTTCCAGCATGGACAAAGGCAAAACTGGTAGGTTAGTTTGTAAATCGCTGGCGGGATACCATACAAAAGAAAACTTATCCTCTAAATGCAGAGCCAGCAAGTTTTCTAAGATAACTTCTTTTAAAACTTCCTTCGTAATATCAGGATATTTTTTGTAAACGTTACTTACAAAGGGATAGCAATAAGGGCGATTGGATTGACGCTGCTCCCAAGCAGGAATGCGTGAGAAATTAATACCTTTATTATTATATTTACGAACTAATGTCGGGATGACTTGACCTTCTTCTTCCGCTAAAACTAATCCCCCTCCTCTGAGTAATAGTTTCCATCGATGGTGTTTGGTCTCTACTTGGATCACTCCAGTAAAGCGACTCATCACACGCATAGCTGCAAGTAGGATGTGTAATGTGGCATTCCTCACTACCTGTCCGTCTGCTAAAGTGTTAGGCACGTTGGTAGACACGAAGTCTGAGTTAGGTAAGGAACCTGTCATAGCAATCATGGTTTTGTCTGGGTGCGCTTGGACAGAACTGGGCAGAAAGAAATATTATAAAAATATTAAAAGTCGGATTAATTCAATCTAGATCGTAGCAACCCCGTACAAATTAGATTGGTGATTTTCGATACATTTTACAAATAAAGCTCTATCAGTATTTAAGCGTAGATGAGTAGCGATCGCCGATTAAAAGTCCTCTGTTTACATGGGCATCCAGGCAATAGTGAAGCAATGCAGACATTTGTCAGCTATTTTCGGGAACGTGGTCTTGAGATGATCGCCCCAGATTTGCGGGGGTATGGTAGTAATCAAGTTCAGGCTGGCTTTACGATGTCGGCTCATATTGAGGATCTCTGGAATTTGCTGATGCGAGATCAAGCGGATCTTGAAGATGGCAAGAGCACGGAGTATTTGATTTTGGGCTGGTCTTTGGGTGGAATTTTAGCGATCGAACTAGCACTACAAAATTTGGCAAATAATCTAGATCCCCGCACAAAACCTAAAATTGTCGGGTTGATTCTTATTGCCACTGCGGCAAAGCCACGGAGTAGTTTGCCAAAAATTGCTTGGTGGGAATATACAAATTTAGTCACTGCCGTGATTTTACATTTGGCTCTATCACAGGTTTTTTCTAAAAGATCAGTTAAACCGCGTTGGCATATTGAGTTATTTGGTAAGCGATCGCTAATCGGCTATTTAATCCAGCAGCATACCGAAACTGCCTATGACCTTATTGCTACTACGGGTGCAAAGGCTTATCTCCAAACTTCGCGCTATGCCCATAGGGCTTTAATGCAAGCGCTGCGACAGGGTTATGATCGCACGCAGGACTTAGCCAAAATTCAAATTCCTTGTTTAGCGATCGCCGCAGAACAGGATCGTCATATCACTGCTGCATCAACTGCTGAGACTGCAAAATTATTGCCAAATTGTGAATTTATTTGTTATCCCCAAACTGCCCATTTATTACCTTGGGAAATAGGCGATCGCCTGTTAGCAGATATTGATGCTTGGATTGAGAAGACCCAGAAATAAAAGCTAAGTTTGGTTTCCCTGCCTTCGGCAGGGAAACCAAACCTTACTCACGAGAGCACGATATTTCTGATAAATTAAATCTACTGGCTTGCTAAATGTCTCTAGCTTATGTTTCCCCAAAAATTTCTGACGCGAATGGCGCAAATCCATCAGCTTTCGGCTGATCAGGAAAGTGTATTCCTCCTAAGATTTGGGGAAAATCGTGAAGATCGTGAAGTTGCTAGCTTTTTAGGAATCTCAGAAGAAGCTTACCGTAAACGCATGGGGGAGATTTACCGCAAGTTTGACATTAGTGGTAAAGGTCCTGGCAAAAACAACCGTTTGTTGCATATTTTGCAAAACTATCTAGATGCAGAAACCACTGCTCAAAGCGATCAAAGCTTTTTGGGAGCAAAGCAGGCGGCTCCTAGCATGACAAATTTTGTCCTAGATATTGACATCGAAGAATTGGTGCAGCAATTGCGATATCGCAGTCGCCAAATTATCCAAGAACGCTGTGCCACGATGCGGGTGCTGGATATGTCCCACCCAATTAGTTTAGAAGAAATCTATACGGGAACCGATGTCTTAGAAAAAATTACGAGTCGTCGGCGCTTGGGGATTGCGGAATTATTAGCTACCTATCATGGACGCGATCGCCTTGGGGCATCAGCGATCGATGAAAGTCGAGTGGCAAGTCTGGATGCCCTGCAACGCTATCGCAAACTAATGCTCTTGGGTAAACCGGGGGCAGGGAAAACCACGCTCTTAAAATATACTGCTCTCAAATGCTCACAGGGGGACATTTTTAGCGATCTAGTGCCGATCTTTGTAACCCTGCGCCAATATGCAGGCTCGGAGTTGCAGCCACATATTTTAGACTACATTGCCCAAGATTTTCGCGCCCATAACATTGGTGATGAGCTAACTCTCAAGCATCTGTTGCAGCATGGCAGAGCGATTTTATTTTTAGATGGTCTCGATGAAGTTCGCGAAGATGATCTGCATCGGGTGCTCGAAGATTTGCGGAGTTTTTCGGAACAGTACTATACCAATCGCTTTGTAATTACGAGTCGATTGGGAGCGCAGGAATATGTCTTTGAGAAGTTTACAGAAGTTGAGGTGGCTAACTTTCAGCCATTGCAGATTTCTCAATTTGCCCAACGCTGGTTTAGTGGCAATGCTCGCCATATTGACCTATTTTTGCGGAAAGTAGAAGAGAATCGTCCAATTCAAGAACTAGCGACAAATCCCTTATTACTAACCTTACTCTGTCTAGTTTTTGATGAGTATGGTGATTTCCCCACCAATCGCTCAGAACTCTATCGCGAAGGACTAGATGTCCTGCTCAAAAAATGGGATGCAAAGCGCAATATTGAGCGGCATCAAATTTATAAAAATCTCTCAATGCAGCGCAAGGAGGACTTATTAGCCCAAGTTGCCTGTACAACTTTCAATCAAGGGGATTATTTTTTTCGGCAGGTTGATCTCGAACGTTATATTACCGATTACATTCGTAACTTGCCCAAAGCGCATACCGACGAGGAGGCACTCCAGCTAGATAGTGAGGCGATTATCAAGGCGATCGAGTCACAGCATGGTTTATTTGTGGAACGCGCCAAGGGTATTTATTCCTTTTCCCATTTAACTTTTCAGGAATATTTAGCCGCAAGGGAACTAGTTTACAATGGCAATCCTGAAACGCTTGCCTTGCTAGCTAGTAAAATTAGCGATCACCGTTGGCATGATGTCCTGCGCCTCGCCGTAGGAATGATGCGCTCCGCCGATGAATTGCTCCAATTGATGAAGGATCAGTGCGATCGCCTCATCGCTGATGATCTCCAACTGCAATACCTCTTGCAATGGGTCAAGCAAAAGGCTGAAGCCATACAGGTCAGCGATCGCATTCAGTCCGTCCGTGCGTTTTATCTTACCCTCGGTCGAGCGATCGCCCAAAGTGATGTCTTAAACTTAGCCAATGTGCTAGCGCGTATTCTTGTCTTAGACCTTGATCTTTGCCAAAACCGCAATCTCAATCTTGATCTTGCCTTTGATCTTGCCCGTGCGCTGGAAACCAAAGATGGTGAAGATTTAGGACTTGATCTGGAATTAGATTTGAGCCTCGCCTTGGAATATGCCCAAGAAATGTCCGATTCGCGCTTAGCCAAAGCTCTCGCTGAGTTAATCAATACTTGCCCCGAAGATGCCGACAGTGATGCTAAATGGCAAGACTGGGCCGCTAATCTGCGACAACAGGCTATTAGCTATCGCAATATTGGTCAAATCTGGAATCTCACCCCCCCGCAACTCGAAAATTTACGTCAATATTGTGAAGCTAACCGTTTGCTGGTCGAATGTTTAGAAAGTGACTGCTATATTCGCCAACCCGTTAGACAGGCGATCGAGCAAAGTTTATTACTTCCAGTTTAAATAGGCGGCGCGATGCGCCGCCCTTTTAAACTGAAGTGGCGGCGCATCGCGCCACCACTCACATTATTTGTATTTTTATAAATTATTCTTCAACTACTTTTTCTTTAAATTGCTTACCAGCTGAAAAAGCAGGAACGCGGGTTGCGGCGATGACCATTTTTTCGCCAGTGCGGGGGTTGCGACCTTCACGTTCTTGGCGTTCGCGTGGCTCGAAGGAACCGAAGCCAACTAAAGTAACGCGATCGCCATCAGCCACAGCATCAACAATTGATTCGAGGGCAGCAGTAACGATCACTTCAATATTCTTTTTAGATACATTTACCTTTTCGGCGATCGCATCTACTAGTTCACCTTTATTCATCGCAATAGCTCCTATGTAGCTTTAATTAATAAGTATTACAAGCATTACCGCAATTTTCGCTTTGGCATAGACAAAGTGAAAATCAAAGACTAAGAAAAGTATGGATTTTGCAGTTTTCAATTTGTCTATAACAATCTGAAAACCGTGATATTAGGAATTTGTGCTTAGTGATTTCCACTGAGTTAATTCCAATTAATTGATGAGACGGAATCAATACTACAGCACCTATGGTAGTCGTCAAGCGCTTTTGACAAAAGTTTCGCAAAAGTTTTTATATCCACAGAAAGAATACGAAGTATTCTTTCTGTGGAATCAACGGACTGCCTGACGCATATAATCGCCCCAAACCCCTGCGGCAACTGCACTTGAGCCTCTTGTTACCCCTTCATCATTGCCTAGCCATACTGCTGCCAATAGATTACGTCGTGGCACTGCACCAATAAACCAAAGATCCCGTCCTTCATCTGTAGTTCCTGTCTTACCAACGACCGTACCTTGGGGAATGGCCGCCGATCGTCCTGTCCCATATTGCACTACCCCACGCATCATATCCACCATCGTGCTAGCAACACCTGCATCAATTACCTGACGGGGCTTAATGAAGGTATTAGCATCAAAAATGACGCGACAGGTTTGGCGATCCTTGGGATTTTTGCAATCAGCACTATCGAGAATGCGTTGGATGGCATGGGGCTTGATATATTTGCCCTCATTGACCACTGTGGCATAGGCTCCGGCCATTTCTAAGATTTTGACCTCATTGCCACCTAAAACCATGTTGCTTGAGGCATCAAGCTTGGCAGTGATTCCCAAAGTCTTTGCCATTTTGACTACATTCTCTAGCCCTGCCCTTTCGGCTACGCGGACTGCGACCACATTCTCGGAGAGGGCAAAGCCGCGATACATATCGATCGCTCCACTACCACCATTGTGACAACCCACAAGCCCCGATAATGCACTACATGAAAAAGCGGTACTAGGGGAAATGCCTTGATCGACAGCCGCAGCATAGCTGAATAACTTAAATGTTGAACCAGGTTGGCGCAGGGCTTGGGCAGCACGGTTAAATTGACTCGACTTATAATCGACACCACCTGTCATCGCTAATATTGAGCCATCGCTAGTATTGATCGTAACGATCGCACCTTGACTAAAGCCATAGGTTCCGCCATCGCGAGCCACGGCATCACGTAAAGCTTCGTCAGAGGCTTTCTGCATAGCGATATCAAGATTAGTCTCAACGATCAGATTCCCTTCCCTTGCAAAATTTTTCCCAAGGATCTCCTCCAATTCATCAAAAACATAGCCATAGTAGTAGGGAGCTACTGAGCCTTGGAGTTTAGTTTTTGCGGCTTCATTGAGAATTAATACCGTGCGCCTTGCCCGATCCGCATCCTTATCGGTAATCATGCCTAGCTCTGCCATACGATTGAGAATGCGATCGCGATATTCGATGGCAAGATCTTTATTCTTAAAAGGATTGATAGTTTCAGGCGAAGGTAAAAGTCCTACTAGGGTTGCGGCTTCTGAGAGATTGAGCTCTGAGGCTTCTTTCCCGAAATAGAGCCTAGCCGCATCCTTGAATCCGTAGACTCCATTACCTGTATAGGCGCGATTTAGATAGAGACGCAGGATTTCCTCTTTGTTATAGGTAAAGGTAAGCTTGATCGCCGCTGCTGCCTCCCGCCATTTCCGACCTGCGGAATCATCGGTTCCCACATAGGTCTTACCGAGTAGGTTGCGGGCTAACTGCTGTGTAATGGTGCTCGCACCCTCTAAACGCTCACCCCGACTACGCACATTTGTGACGATTGCCCTTCCTACACCTACGGGGTCAACGCCAATATTCCAATAAAAAGAAGTATCTTCAGAGGCAATTACCGCATTGGGAATGAATTTCCCAAACTCAGCTAAAGTATTGTATTCCGTATGATTAGCAATATCCGTAGGATCAAGACGTTTCACGCCATCGCCTGCCAAGACTTCTACAGGTCCCTGTTGGGTAACGGGCAAGGGTTTCAGGTCGGGAACGCGCCCCACTTCATAGCCGATCGCTAATACGATTATTCCTGCGATCGCGCCTATGCCAATACCCGTATATTGCACCGTGCGGATATACCAAGGTGGCGGATCAATATATCGAATTGTCGCCGCCTCAGCTAATTCAGGAGGACCTAGTGTGATTTTCATTTTGTGACGTAATGGCACAGACTTGAGCCTTTGCTTATCGCGATAAATGCCATTCGTCGAGTCTTGATCTTGGAGAATAAATTGTGCTTTCTTTTGGGTGCGATCGCGCACTAACTGGGCATGAACTTGGCTCACCAGTGGCGTTTGCACGACAATATCGCATTTACTAGTGCTACGTCCTAATATGTAGCGATCACCTACTAAGTCATAAATTTCGGGCTTATCCTTTTGCGATCGGCGCACTTCTAGCTTGGGGACACGCTCTTTCGGATTAATTTTTAATACCCCATTAACTACCTGCGTCAGTTGATTGATCTGAGTCATCAACTTGGACTTAGGTGGTTTCGGGGACTTAGGCTGGGATGGCGGTTGTGGCGATTTCATAAATTGCTAGGACGTAATTTTTGAGAGCGTGGTTTCCAGTCATGACCTCAAATTTAATTATGCACTGACAATGCTGCAGCAATCCTTTGCCCTGAAGAAAAATCAATAATACGCAGCAATACGCAGGAAAGATTTTTGTGGCGTGGTAAAGTCACGCCACAAAAATCTTTCCTGCGTATTCCTAAGGGACTTGACAAGAAAAAAAGTACCACCGAGTTTGTATGGCTTCGACTTCGCTCAGCCAAAGTTGGCTGAGCGAAGTCGAAGCCGTAGGTACTTTAATTAATCGCAAGTCCCTAAGCTGTGAAATCAAGGATATCAATCTCAATGGGATTTATGGATACTTGGAGTAAATCGCCATATTTAATCTTGGGAATAGGTATGGCAATCACCTCAACTATCGAAGGATTGTGGAAATGCCGAATTTTAGTTTCTGGATGTGGATAATACACCCAGCCATCGTAACTATCGTCGTTATATATAATTAGACATTGTGAAAATGAAAAATCTTCGGGAGGGTGTGATATCGTCCAATTCACCTTACGGAAAGTGAACTGTGGGGTTTTCATGTGGTAGGTATAGGGGGATATGTCCACATTTAAAGTGCCTCTAAAATAAGGCGACAAGTCCAGCCCTAACTCTTGAAATAAAGGTATTTGTGTGGAGATCGTGCCTTGAGCATAGGGGCTATTTGCGCCTTTGCCAGATGCGACCTGATGCCCTTGAATTAGCTTTCCATTAATTTTCTGTGTCATAAAATTTGTCACAAGAATCAAATTCTCACGTACTCCGCAAAACTGATGTAAGTAGCTCAGCATAGTTATAAACCAAACCCAAATTGCTGTTTCGCACGCATAGCGTGCGAAACAGCAATTTGGGTTTTACAGCAATTTTCGATCAAACGAACCACAAGATGTTTTTTGAAAGGCTTGCGACGCAAGCCTTTCAAAAAACATCTTGTGGTTTGGTTTTGAGGGCAAAGCGCTGTAGGTTTACTTATGCTTAACTACTTACCTAGAGATCAACCCTTAACCAGAAAGCGTAAAATTATTTGGCAAGCATTGGTCTTTAGATATACTTAGTACTTATGCAATATTCTCTACATAAAACTCGATTACAGCGATGGTTCACTAAGTTAACCCTTGCTCTAACCCTAACAATTGGGGTAAATACTTCAGCATTGATAATGCTACATCACAATTTGGCAGATCTCGAGCATCAGGCGATCGCGGCGGAACCGACAGAATTACCGAATGAAGCCCGACAATTAATCGGCAAATGGCAACTAACAACTTTAGGTAGTGATACAGATTCTCTCACTGTCTTATTTACACCCGACGGCAACCTTTATCTAATTAATCCCAGCAAAAAGACCGCAGTCAAAGCAGAATATCAAGTTAATTCTGAAAATGGACAAGTCTATCTGGACGTTTTTCAGGGTAGTTTTGGTTCGAGAGCGACTTTCTCAATTAACTCAAGGGGACAACTGATCCTTCAGCAGATATTTATGCCTGCAATCATGCAGCAAATGTACTACGGCTCCAGTACAACCAACATTGTCGGCAACCTATTGATGCCTAATATCCTTTTATTAAAGCGGATATCCAATGATACGAAACTGGATGCTGAACTTACTTTCCCTGAGTCTGTCCCTCTTTCATATCTGGCATGGCAAAGTGAAGCAAGAGCCTATATATCAGTTATGAATCGAGGTCATCAGGCTTTCTTTACAGAAAAGGGATATTTTACTAACAAACTGGGGGATCTAGAGCTAGGTATCAAAGATGAGTCAGAAAACTATAAATATCAAGTTGTGGTTTTAGATGCTAAAAAGGCAGTACAGCATATAGCCTTAGCTAAAAAAGATTCTTTGAAATCATATATCGGTTTGGTTTATACAACTAGACTGGTTCCTTATTCTCAGGAGGTACTAACTGTTGAGCTACTCTGTGAGAGTCAGAAGCCAACTCGCCAACCACCACCAAGATTCAAGCTCGCTGCTAAACCAATATGTCCTGATGGATATGTTGCTTTTTCCCGTAAGTAATCAAGGAATTACTAAACCCTACGGTGATAAATCCTATTGTTAAAATCCCCTAAATTATTCAAGAGAATGCCGAAAAAAGTCTTTATTACAGGTGCGAGTGGTTGTGTTGGTCATTATTTGATCGAGGAGCTTTTAGCAAAAACTGATTACGAACTATATCTATTGGTGCGCGATCGCCGTAAGTTACAGATCGATCTTCGCGATCGCCCTAATGTGCATGTCATCGAGGACTCGATGCAGAATATTGGTAATCATAAAGAGTTACTCCGCACGATGGAATTTGTGGTCAGTACTGCCGCAGGCTGGGGGGGAGAAGAAGCATTTATCGTTAATCGTGATAAAACCATCGAGTTGTTTTCCTCTCTTGACCCACTGGTATGTGAACGGGCGATCTATTTCTCAACAGCAAGCATTCTTGATTCCCATAATCAAATTATTCCCGAAGCAGGAGAATTTGGCACAGATTACATTGCATCTAAACATGCTTGTTTAGAGACCTTAGAGAATTCGATAATTCGCGATCGCCTGATTACTGTATTTCCCACCCTCGTGTTTGGTGGAGCCAAGGATAAGCCCTATTCCCACCTTTCTAAGGGATTAAAAGATATTCTCAAATATGTTCCCTATGCCAGATTCCTGAAAACCGATGGTAGCTTCCATTTTGTCCATGCCAGCGATATTGCTCAAGTTGTGACCCATTTGCTAACAGTGCCATCAGTTCCCCCATCACCCGCCCGCTTAGTTTTGGGAATGCAGCGTTTAACTGCTCAAGATTTAGTGGCTCAGTTCTGTGAATTTTTAAATTTAAAAGTTGGTTGGCAATTTGAACTCACTCCTTTTCTGGTTGATACGATTATCAAATTATTCAGAATCGAAGTTGCTGCTTGGGATCGCTTCTGCATTGCCCAGCGCCATTTTACCTATGATGTGGTTTCACCTGAAACCTTTGGCTTAGTTTCCAAATATCCGCGCCTAGCCAATTTACTAGCAGAGGTTCAGTGATCTGATCAACACTATGCAGAATACTTACGAAATTCTTAGTCAAACTCAACGGCAACGGGTTAGTGATGGTGCGATCGCCTCAATATTTGATAGTTGTCAATCAGCATCACGCAAACTCATTTTAGTATTACCTCAGCTAGGCGATTTTGATAGTCTTGAATATATTTGGTGGATTCAAAGAGAATGCGATCGCATTGAATCAGAAGGAATCGCTATTAGAGCGATCGGCATAGGGGATCGCCAGTCAGGCGAATATTTCTGTAAGTTTACAGGTTTTGATCCTAATTGGATGTTTGTCGATAATACGGGAGAACTCCATCGGCAGTTAAATCTCTATGCGGGACTGACGACGAAGTTTCCCTTACTTACATCAGGGCAAAGTGCATGGGTTAATCTCATGTTGATGTGTGCAGGAATTGCGAGCCAAGGCACATTAAAGGAAGTCTTTCGTGGCTATAAAGGCGATCGCCATGCGCCACAGTTAATCGCTGATGATGAGGTTATCAAGGCTGCACCATTACCGCCATTAAAGGGTTCTTTCTTTAAATGGGCGGGTGGCTCTGGGTTTCAGCGTCCCTTTGAGCTTGCCACATTGCGATTGCGAAATATGGCAGAAGTTTTAGGTAATTGGAATGCCTATGTTCCTGATGCTTCATATATGACGCAGCGTGGCGCGACATTCCTATTTGATGCCAATAATCAATTGATTTACGAACATCGCGATCGCGGCATTCTCGGATTTGCCGCTAATCCTAGTTACCCCCTGTCATTTCTATTTCCGAAAGAAACAGTAGTTAAGTAGCTCATCAAACAGTAGATTAAACATTTTTGTAATAAAAACTTTTGATAGTGATGATTTAATTTACTGTCAAATTTTCTCTATTTTCAATGCTAGTTGAATATCATGAAAATTGTTATAAGTATTGTAATTAAAGCATTTATTCTGAGTTGGATATTCGCAGATGGTGTATTTGCCCAAACCCTAAAACTACCGTCAAACTTGATTCCTTTTAACTCTAGCGAAGGTGAAAAACTATTAATTAATAGTCAGTTTAGAAATGACTATTTCCCCCTAAGCATTCATTTTATCACCCAAAAAAATCAAGCATATTGCGGTGTAGCTAGCATGGTAATGGTTCTCAATGCTCTAAATATTGCTGCGCCTGAAACTCCTGAATATCCAAGTTTTCATATGTTTACTCAAGAAAACTTTTTTAATAGCGATCGCACCCGTAAGGTTTCATCTGCTAGCGCTATTTCTAGACGAGGAATGAATTTAGAGAGGTTAGCTCAATTACTAGAAAGCTATGATGTCAAAGTCAAGATCTATCATGCTGGTGATATTGATATATCGCAATTTCGGCAGTTAGTTGCTGATAATTTAAAACAGCCCAATAATTTTGTGATTGTCAACTATTTGCGAAAATCGATTGGGCAAGAGACAGGAGGGCATATCTCGCCGATCGCTGCTTATGATCAATCAACGGATCGCTTTTTAATCCTTGATGTTTCGCGTTACAAGTATCCGCCTGTATGGGTCAAGGCTCAAGAGTTATGGCAGGCGATCGCTACTGTTGATCTTGATGGAGGTAAGACGCGCGGTTTTGTCTTAATCAGTCGATAATTTTACAGTGCCAACTCTCCAATAAGTCTTTAACAAATGCGTGCCAAGATCGATAATGAAGTTCTATTTATTCACCGTGACGATGTGCCGAAATATAACAAACAAGGCTCAATTGTCCGCAATAGTTACTTTTGGGCATTGCGATCGATCGCAGGTAGGTCAAACTCTCGCTACGATTGGGAATTTGAATCGGAAATATGGATTGCCTTACAACGTATGTTGCTCTCGTTTGGGGAATCAGGATATTTACCGACCCGTGAAACCCTATTGGAATTTGATGCAGAAACTGAGGAGATCCCTCAAACTTTACGACTAATCTCCACAAGAATAGATTAATCAAGCACTGCAAAGCATCTCATTATTCGGTTAGTTATTTGCTTGTCTCGACTTTGGTGGAAGATGGAGATGGCTTTTCTTGATTGCTAGGTGACTCAGGCAGTATTACTGGCGCAGGAGCTATTGGTGGCTCTGTTACAAGCGATGGAGTTGTTTGAGGAGTTATTGGTGGCTGAGATATGGTCTCAATGGGTGCGGATGTTGATGGCGTTGGCTTTGTTGGCAGAATATTATCCCTAGGGATATCAACATTTGTTGGTTGCACAGGAGCAGTTTTAGGGGCTACTGGCTCTTTCTGAATCGGATTCTGCGATGTTTGACTAGGTTGGATTGGTGCAGCAATTGGAGCAATGTTTTCCTCACGTTTTGGTTCTAGTTGTCTTTGTTCTTGCCTACGCTTTGCATAATCTGAGTTCTCGATTTGAAAATTGATGCTGGCAGGGATTGCCTGTTTACCATTTTGCGAAGGATCAAACTTCCAATTCCATGCAGCTTGCTTCGCTGCTTCGTCTAATTCAGAATGACCGCTAGAGTTGAGCAATCGCACATTAATCACATTGCCATTGCTATCAACATCAACAGCTACTTTTGCCTGTCCTTCTAAACCGCGATCTCTAGCATTGACTGGGTAATCAGGCTTTGCACAACTTTGACAACGGATTTTAGTATTTGGGGAATTGTTGGAGGGATTAGCAGGAACGGTAGAATTTGAAGGATTGTTAGAGTTATTGGTAGATGTAGAGTTGATATTGCCAGTTGGAAGCCCCAAAGGTGCACCAATTTTTCCTAAAGCACTACTAGACGATCGCCCGTTACCAAAATTACTTTGGCGATCGCCATTTTTACCCCATCCAAGTCCTGTAGCATTTTTGTTAGTACCATTGGGAACTAGAGAGCCTAAAGAGCCTTTGCCTTGAAAAAGATTGGGCGTATTGGGAGCAACTTTTAAGGCATTCGGTAGAGTATTAGACAAAATTGAACTAGTGGTTTTAACAATATCCTTAGCAGCCTCCGCAGGATTTTGGCTATCTATGGGTTTCTCACTATCCGTCGGTGAAAGATTCCCAGCACCTTTAGCTGAGTCGGTAGAAGTATTGTTAGAGTCAGGGTTGCCAATTGTGGATGAATCTTTGAGATTAGCGATTGGGGCAAAGGCGATCGCTTCTTCTATATTTTCGGCTTGACGGGTATCTAATATTTGATTGATATCTTCTAGCTTTGTCTCTTGGGACTCTTCCACAATTTTAAATTCTAGCAATTCCTCTTGGGAGTCGCGATTGGAATTACCAACCTGTCCACCGAGTTGGGGCAGTGCCGAGAGGGTAACGAAATGTAAAGCAACCGAACAAGGAATGCTGATGGACATAAAAATCTTAAGTGCTTTCCATTCGCGATCGCGGTGTGAGTTTGCAAGCTGTTGATGTAGTTCTTGTTCTTGCTGAGTATCATTCATAGTTGCTTTGCAACAATTTCAAAAAGTTTCTTGTTCGGGTTTGAGCGCAAAACGCTGTAAGTAGCTAGGCATAATTAATTAAAAACCAAAACCCATAAAGTTGCGCCCCATAGGGGCGCAACTTTATGGGTTTTGGTAATTTATTTTGCACAAGCACATGATAAGCGATGTAGTAAAAAAGCAGAGCAAATTTTGTTGGGAATTTGATTTGACAGTTTTACCATAATTTATAGTTCTCAAAGTTTGACAGGCTGTCAAACTTTCTTTAGTTATAAAAAAGCGATATGGTAAAGAGTCAAGCAAAAATTCAATCTTTTACGCTTTTTACCTGCTGCTTTAACTTTTTATGGACATTGGACGAATTTTTGTTGCTGGTGGAATTGTCATGTATCCACTGACGGCTTTCTCAGTTTTGGCTGTTGCTCTTGCTGCTGAACGTGTGAAATTTTGGTTAACGATTAAACGTAAGCAAAAACGTTTGGTACGCGATGTTTTAAAAATTTATGCTAGCGATCGCGAAACTGCCTTAGCAAAGTTACAGAACAATTTACAATTTCCGATCGCCCGAATTTTTTTAGCTGCTCTGGAATTAGAATATCCGAATCCCGAAGAATTTAGGCTAGCCCTTGAGAGCGAAGCTCAGGCTGAGGTTCCTATTCTCAAGCGCTTTAATACTGCTTTTGAAACAATTATCAGTCTTGCCCCATTATTGGGACTATTGGGGACAGTACTGGGATTGATTACTTCATTTGCCTCGCTTACCCTTGGTGATGTGGGGGGCAGCCGTACCGCTAATGTGACCGCAGGTATTAGCGAAGCTCTTGTTTCGACAGCTTCAGGGCTAGTGGTTGCCATCTTTACCTTAGTTTTTGCAAATACATTTCGCGGATTTTATCAGCAGGAAATTGCTTTAATCCAAGAATATGGCGGTCAACTAGAGCTTCTCTATCGTCGCTACTACTATGAGCCAGAGATAACTCTACGCAAAGATTTAAGAAGGGATAACTATGCGACTTCCTGAAGAACCTGAATCTCCTTTTCAAATCAATATCATTCCGATGATTGATGTTGTGTTTGCGATTTTGACATTTTTTATTACCGCGACACTTGTACTCAATCGCACGGAAGGCTTGCCAGTGAGCCTTCCTCAAGCTTCGACCGCCAAATCACAAACTCAGAATAAAATTGTCGTTTCCCTAGATGCCCAAGGCAATCTCTTTCTCAATCGTCAGCCAATTGCTCTAGAGCATCTGGAGCCACAGGTGCGATCGCTAATACTTCAAGAGAAGCAAAATATTGTAGTGATTAACGCTGATGAAAATGTTGCTCATGGAAAAGCGATCGCCGTCATGGATCGTATTCGTAAAATTGAGGGTGCAAAAATGGCGATCGCTACGAAAAAATAGTTTGGTTCTAATAAATGCCTAAATAAGTCTAAAAATACTCAAAAACAATTAAGTTTGACGTTCTGTCTTTTGACTTTAACTATTAAGAAAGCAGATAATTCATTACTTTAGATTTAATTCTAATCAAATCTAAAGTAATGAGATTGAACTTGTGAGGAGTTGAGACAAATATGAATTGTGTGAAGTTGCTACTCTTAGCTCCTAGCTTTGCCGTAGCTATTTTTAGTGCTGCCGATTTGACTAAAGCAGAACCCATAGTTGCCCCTAAAAATATTCATAAGGATATTAATCAGGTCAATCAAAATACAAATATTTTGACAGTTGGGGAATTGCAAGCCCAAGCATCTCAAGTAAGCTCAGATTTACTACCTGCGCGATCTAATTTAGGAACTGCGTCTAAACCTGAATCCGTTGCTCAAACCCCTGATAGTGATGAAATTCAGCTTGATGTCACAGGTAAAAAATCTCCATTTGCTCCTACTTCTGCACCTGCCTATATTGTTCCGAAAGAAGAAATTGAGAAACGGAATCCTAGTACCGCAGCCGAACTTTTACGCAGCTTACCAGGATTTGCAATTAACGACTATGGTTTTGGCGCAGATATCCATACTGGAACTTTTTTGCGGGGCTTTTCGATTACCCAAACAATTTTCCAGATTAACGGTCGCTCTATAGGCAGTAATATCAGTACCTATCATGGCGCAACTGATTTAAATAGCATTCCCGTTGATGCAATTGAAAGAGTAGAGTTAACAGGCGGCACAAGTGCTACTCTCTATGGCTCAGAGGCTTTTGGTGGCGTTGTCAACCTAATTACTAAGAAAGAGCCTCAACCGCTTAAGGCAACTGCTGGCATCGAATTAGGCTCTTACGGCTATCAACGTTATCGTGTTGGCTATGGAGGTACAAGTGGCAATGTCAATTTCCGTTTAGGCTATGAGCGTTTCTCAACGGATAATAATTATCCCGTACCTGTGGGAGCAGCTAATCGCAATCCTGCTGATGGTCGTCTGTTTAATGGCGATACAAGGCTCGACAACTTTTATGGTAGCGTTGATTTCCCCTTTGATTCTCGCAATTCTTTGAGCATTGATGCTTATAAGACCGCTAGTCGGCGTGGACTGCTTTATTTTGGCTTCCCACTGCAACGCGATCGCCTCGACCATGATTTGTTTAATATTGGTGCAACGCTTACTAGCAAATTAGGTCATGGTGATGATTCGATCTTAAAGACGACAATTGCGTTTAATCAAGATTTCTTTAATACCTATAATCCTAGTGGTGGTGCTTTCCGCAATGGCGCTTTGGACTCTAGAGCTTTGAGTGGTCGCATTGAGCATCAATGGCAACTTACAGCAAACAATAAACTCACTTGGGGTTTTGATATCAATAGTAACTCTCTGCGAGGTGACGTTTTTAGTACGGTTCCTGCATTAGTTCCCTTTAATGGCACTATCAATCGCGATCGCTCCCTGATAGCTCTCTTTGCTCTGAATACATGGAAAATCGATAATAATTTCCAATTAGAAGCAGGACTACGCCAGAATTTCACCAATGATTTTGGCAGCTATCTCAATCCCACTATTGGCACAAGATGGAATATCACACCTGATATTGCCTTTCGCAATAGCTTTGCTGTGCTTCAGCGCAACCCTGGACTCGACCAGCTTTATGTATTTGATACAGTGCATAACTGGCAGCCTAATCCTAATCTCATTCCTGAGCGGGGAATCGCATGGACGGCTGGGCTAGACATCAATGTGACTGAATCTTTGCTGGCGCAGCTTACTTACTTTGGCAGTAGCTTTAGCGATCGCTTAGGAATTATCGCAGGACAGTGGCAAAACATTGGACAGGTTAACACCAACGGTATTGAGGCAGCTCTGAAATGGAAAATTTCCCCTGAGTTTTCATCATTCCTCAACTATACCTATACAGATGCCAAAATTACTAGTAGTAAAACAGCTTCAGAAGTTGGTTTGCAGTTAGCGACGGTTCCCTATTCTGTCGGTAAGTTAGGCGTGAGCTATGAATCCAATGGTTGGCAAGCGAATCTATTTTTTAATTATTCCAGTGGCTCACGCCGTGCGGTATTTAATAATGCTGCCGCAGGGCAAGCGGCTACTGATTTTTCGCCTTCCTATCTAAGTCTCGACTTTAATGCTAAAGCGCCATTATCTAAAAATCTTGCTCTAACCCTAAATCTTGAAAATCTGACTGACAATAGTTACGAAAAAACGAATCGGATCTATCAACCAGGGCTGACTTATAGAGTAGGGCTGCAAGCAAGCTTTTAATCCAATCAATAGAGGTTAGTTGCAAAGCCACTAACCTCTATTTTGTGAAACATCCAGCAATTGGTACTTAAAAATAACGTCAGTTGGGGTTAAGCTAGCAAACTTTAAAAGCCCAAAAGTAAAAGCCTTGCTACGCAAACCCTCTCTCAAAGCCCGTTTCAAATTATCCCGAACTCGCGTTAAAAATATTAAAAAGCGGCGTAATGCACTGTCTTGTACTTTGAGCTTAATTCTAAAGAGCGATCCCGAATTGTGTAACAAATTGTTAAACTAATCTATACGCTAAGTCTAAAAGTGAGCCTACAAAAGTCCTATGTCCGCAACTAAATCAGACTTTGAGTTAGATCGTTATGATATTCAGGCGATCGCCAATTACTACCGTAACCAACCTCTGCGGGTCTGGTGGCGCTGTGTAGTGATTTTTGTGCCACTAATTTGGTTGTTTCTCAGATTGCGCTTCAATACTAAAGCATCAGCAGAAAAATTAAAAAAACTGGCGATCGAATCGCGTCAACTTGTAACTCGACTGGGACCTGCCTTCATCAAGATTGGTCAAGCCCTGTCAACCCGTCCAGATATCGTACCGCCGATATTCATGGACGAGCTTTCCGAGCTACAAGACCAATTGCCAGCATTTGACAATGATATTGCTTTCCAATTTATCCGTGATGCTCTAGGGGCTGATCCATCAGAAGTCTATGCAGAAATATCCGAAAACCCGATCGCAGCCGCATCTCTAGGACAAGTCTACAAGGGGAGATTGAAAACGGGGGAACTCGTCGCCATCAAGGTTCAGCGTCCTGATATTGCCGCAGGTATTGCCCTTGATATGTATATCCTCAGAGGCATTGCCACATGGATGAAGAAGACCTTCAAATTTGTGCGGAGTAACTTAGCTGGAATTCTTGATGAGTTTGCAAGCCGCATCTTTGAGGAAATGGACTACACCTTTGAGGGACATAATGCCGAAAAATTCGCCAAATATTACGGCGAATTAGAAGGAATCTATGTACCGAAAATCTATTGGCAGTACACCGCTAAGCGAGTGCTGACTATGGAATGGATTGAAGGCATTAAGTTAACTAATGTCCAAAAAGTCAAAGAGGCTGGCTTTGATAGTCGGCACATTATCGAAGTTGGTGTGCAATGTTCTTTAAGACAGTTACTCGATTATGGCTATTTTCATGCTGATCCACATCCAGGAAATCTGTTGGTAATGGAAGATGGTAGACTAGCCTATCTAGACTTTGGAATGATGAGCGAAGTTTCGGCAGAACAGAGATTTGGTCTCATTGAAGCGATCGTGCATTTGGTAAATCGTGACTTTGCAGCCCTCTCTAAAGACTATGTGCGCTTAGGTTTTCTCACAGAGGATATTGATTTTAGTGCGATCGTGCCTGCTTTATCGGAAGTGTTTAATCCGCCTGAAGGTCAGAGCTTGACACAAATGGATTTTAAAGACATGACCGATCAACTTTCACAGATCATGTATGACTATCCCTTCCAAGTTCCTGCCTACTATGCTCTAATTATCCGATCGCTAGTTACGCTCGAAGGTATTGCTTTTAGCGTTGATCGCAACTTTAAGGTGTTAGCTGTCGCCTATCCCTATGTTGCGAACCGATTGCTGAACGACCCAGCCCCAGAGTTACGGATGGCTCTTAAAGATTTGCTATTCCGCGATGGTGAATTCCGTTGGAATCGCCTCGAAAATCTCTTAAGTAATGCTCAAACTAATCCTGACTATAATTTGAATGGAACTCTCGATAAAGGCATAGATTTTCTTCTATCTGATCGTAGTGAGTTCATGCACGATCGCATTATCGATGAAATTGTCAAAGGTATTGAAGTAGAAGCCAGTAAGCGCTTACCTGAGAGGCTTCGCACTTCTCTAATTGGCGACATTGTGGTTGATCCTCAAGTTAAGGAAAATATTACTAAGACAGAAACGCCATCAAGTTTAGGATATATCGCAAGACTATGGTCAATCCTCCAAAAAGATAAGCCAATCACTCCCAATGATATTTTGCCCTTAGCAACTCGCATCCTCAGTAAACCTCAAACTCTCAGCCTTGGTCGTGATGTGGTATCTAAGTTAGCCCAGCGATCGCTAGTAAGGACAATTCGTGGAGTCTTACTTCGTGACGAGAAAAAGTATCAGACTGATAAACAGGAAACTCTGTTTAAGGATGCTTCCAATAGTTCTCAAAATGAAGAAAGGGAATTAGTTGGATCTGGTTTAAGGCGATCGGTTAATGGACGCAGTTGGTAAATTGCGAATTAATTCAGATCAAATCTCTGTAATGCAATGATATATAGATATTTGATCTGAATTAACCTTTGAAAGCAACGCTTTCAAAGGTTTCTCGAAGCTCTATAAGTCAGTAACTGAAAATCATTAATTCTTTGGTGCTATCAAATTTGGGTGACGATGGTTATAATATTTGTATAATTGCTGTAAATTACTAAACACAGTTTTTGGGGCTGTGGCTCAGTTGGATAGAGCAAGCGCCTCCTAAGCGCTAGGTCATCGGTTCGATCCCGATCAGTCCCGTTAGTTGAAATATATACATTACAAGCCAAGACTACAATGATATTGTGGTCTTTTTTATGGTAGTCCTAAAAAGGATAAGGATGAACGAGCAGGCAAAGAAGCGTTGTAGTAATGAATAAAATTCCAAATCGCGCCAATGTGGTTTTCCAACTTTTTAGAAAAGGATAGGTTTTTTCTAACTAGTCTTGATACTCGTTGTCGTAACGTACAGTTGAATCTCTCAATATAATTGGTCTTTCCAGAGTCTTTACCGACTGCCCTATGACGTTTGCTGGGTAGGACAACTGGATAAGGTGTGTAGAAATCAGTGTAAATCACCGCACATTGTCGATAGACACTAAGCAACGATTCCCATAACTTCTGAGCTGAGTCCCCAGAACGATCGCCGATATAACAACCCACTATTTCAAGAGTCTTGGCATCAATGGCAAGCCATACCCACTGTTTATTGCCTTTTTCATCCACAAAAGACCATAATTCATCCATCTGTATGGTCAAACGGTGTGTTGTTTTTGGTTCTACCTTAACCTGTTGAGGAACGTTCTCATATTTATGATTGACGTAGCTCTGCAACCATCGTTCTGACACCTTGAGGACGCTGGCAATTCCAGCTAGAGGGATTTTTTCTAGTAGTAGTGTCTCTAAAAGGTCATAAGTGTCTTGGATACGCTCTGAAACTCTCTGCCACTGTGGATTTTCTACAAATTGACGACCACAATCCCGACATTTATAATTTTGTTTCCCATGCCTTGTACTACCGTTTTTAACCACTGATAACGACTGGCTGGATGGGCACGATGGCATTGACTCTGACATTCGCTTTACTTTGTAACAACCATCTGGATATTTTCCTCCATCCTTTCCTTTTTATCACTACCAGGGGAAGAGTGGTTTGACTATTTGCAGTATGAGCCATGTACCCCACTTAGAATCCGCATTCGTAAAAACACTTTGCTTGACGATGGACAAAAACAACTGCGGGCTGAAGTTTGTTTTCAAGACCTCCAGATTGGTGAATTTAGGGTGTTGTGCAAACGTAGGCAAATTTGGGGACATTGGCTTTATATTGCAGCAATGCGTCTAGAGGATGGCGATTTGTTGCTCTTGGCTACTGACCATGCTCCTTATACTGCTGTTACTGACTATGCTAAGCGTTGGGGCATTGAGACTTTGTTTGGTTGTTTTAAATCCCGTGGCTTTTGTCTAGAATCCACTCATCTTCAGGACGCAGAAAGGCTTTCTAAACTTATTGCTTTACTCACTCTGGCTTTGTGTTGGTGTTTTTCTTCTGGGCTTTGGCAATTCTTACTCAATCCTCTCAAACCTAAAAAGCATGGTCGCTTACCTAAGAGTATTTTTCGTCTTGGATTTGATTTCCTTCGTCATATCGTCTTTGACTTACACCTCAATTCTGTTGCCTTTTTCAACTCCATTAAATTTTTGTCCTGTACTTAGCTCAAGACAGTATCTACGATGGAATAAGGCTCTCAGGGCATTTTCGCGTAAGTCCTATTTATATTAGGACTTACGCGAAATCCTAATATAAATAGAATTCTAAAAATAATCCTTAAATAATTCAAGAAATTATTGTAACTTTTACTACTCACTAACTAGAAAAGAAACAACATAATGCAACAGCCATTAGACCGTTTAAAGAGTTGATATGTACTTAACTCCCAGAGAGGTTGAACGGCTGACTGTTTTTACAGCAGCCGAAATCGCCCGTCGTCGCAAAGAAAAAGGTCTCAAACTGAATGTACCTGAAGCGATCGCCTACATTATTGATGCCATGATCGAAGGCGCACGCGAAGATAAATCCGTGGCGCAGCTGATGTCCGAAGGTGCGACTTTATTGACGACCGAGGATGTTTTGCCGGGCGTGACAGAGCTAATTCCGTTGATTCAGGTCGAAGCTCATTTTGCCGACGGTACTAAGCTGATCAGTATTCACAATCCAATTCGTAGCCCTGGAACCTGAAACTGATATGACAAACATTCCAACTTCAAACTCTCAAAATTCTTTTCCTGGTGAAGTGCTCTGCGAATCTGGCTCATTGCAACTAAATGCTGGTCGAGAGACTAAAACTCTGACAGTAGCGAACTTAGGCGATCGCCCGATCCAAATTGGTTCCCATTACCACTTTCTAGAAGTGAATCGGGCTTTGCAATTCGATCGCGCCCAAGCTTATGGATTTCGGTTGGACATTCCTGCTGGGACAGCGATTAGATTTGAGCCGGGAGATACCAAAACTGTTTCGTTAGTAGCGATCGCTGGCACAAGACATATCCAAGGACTGAATAGCTTGGTAAATCAGGCGTTAGATGCTCCCAACGCCAAAGAAATGGCGATGGAGCGCGTGCAAAGATTGGGTTACAGCACGATAGTAGAGGAAAGTCATGGAAATTAGTCGGGAGCGTTATGCTGAGCTGTTTGGTCCCACCACAGGCGATCGGATTCGGTTAGGGGATACATCATTAATTGCGGAAGTTCAGAGAGATACTACTGTCTATGGTGATGAGTGTGTTTTTGGCGGTGGTAAAACTCTCCGTGATGGTTTGGGCTTAGCTTCTGGGGTGACAGCGGCGGAAGGAGCCTTGGATCTTGTCATCACCAATGTGGTGCTGATCGACCCCGTGCAGGGGATTGTTAAGACAGACATTGGCATCAAAGATGGCAGAATTGTCGGTATTGGTAAAGCAGGCAACCCTGGCGTAATGGATGGAGTCCAGCCCAACCTAATTATTAGTGCCAATACAGATGTTCGATCTGCTGAAGGCTTAATCGCTACACCAGGTGGAATTGATTGTCATGTTCATTTTGATAGTGCAGGTCTCTGTGCCGAGGCGCTTTCTAGCGGATTAACGACTATGATTGGGGGTGGATTGGGACCAGTCACCGTGGGCATCTGTTCGGGCGGAGCCTATAATATGGGCTTAATGCTGCAAGCTTCTGAGGGGTTTGCGATTAATTTTGGCTTTTTGGGTAAAGGGAGTTCGAGTCTCCCAGCAAGTCTCGTCGAACAAATAGAAGGCGGTGCGATCGGGCTAAAAATTCATGAGGATTGGGGCGCAATGCCTGCTCTGATTGACACCTGTCTTTCTGTTGCCGATCTGCATGACTTTCAAGTCCAAATTCACACTGATACGCTCAATGAGTCAGGCTATGTGGAAGATACGCTAGCAGCGATTCGCGGTCGGACGATCCACATGTACCATACTGAAGGTGCTGGCGGTGGACATGCCCCAGACATCATTAAGGTGGCTTCCTATTCTCACTGTCTACCGTCTTCTACTAATCCCACCAATCCCTATACGGTTAACACCTTTGATGAACATCTAGACATGGTAATGGTCTGCCATCACCTCAATCCAAAAGTTCCTGAAGATGTCGCCTTTGCGGAATCTCGTATTCGTGCTGAAACTATTGCTGCCGAAGATATTCTGCATGATATGGGAGCAATCAGCATGATGGGTTCCGATAGTCAAGGTATGGGCAGGATTGGCGAAGTCATCTGTCGTACTTGGCAATTGGCTTCCAAGATGAAAGACCAACGTGGCGCACTTCCTGAAGATAGCGATCGCCATGATAATCAACGGATTTTGCGTTACATCGCAAAGTACACAATTAATCCTGCCAAAACCTGCGGAATTGATTCCCATGTAGGTTCAATTGAGGCAGGTAAAATCGCGGACATTGTGCTTTGGCATCCTGGTTATTTTGGAGTTAAACCAGAGCTAGTAATTAAGGGAGGCTTTATCGCTTGGTCGCCTATGGGAGAATCAAATGCTTCGCTCATGACTTGCGAACCCATCCTTTATCGTCCTCAATGGGGCAGCTATGGTAGTGCCAAGCAGTCTACTTCTTTTTGCTTTGTTACTCAGACTGCTTTAGATTGCGGCTTAGCCGACAAGCTAAAACTTCGCAAACAACTTTTGCCAGTCAAAAATACGAGATCCCTCAGCAAAGCAGATATGTTACATAACAATGCTTGTCCTGAAATCGAAGTCGATCCCGACACTTTTCAGGTACGGGTGAATGGTGAAATTGCCACCTGCGAACCTGTTTCGCGTGTTCCTCTTGGTCGGCTGTATATCTTTAGGTAAAAATGAAAAAATCAGTGGCGCGTTTGGGTGTCGGTGGGCCGGTCGGCAGTGGCAAAACGGCTCTACTGGAAAGGTTATTACCTTTACTAATGCAGCAAGGGATTGAAGTCGCTGTGGTCACAAATGATTTGTTGACGCAAGAAGATGCCGATCGCCTCAAGCGTCAAGGAGTCTTACCTGCCAATCGAATTGTGGGTGTGGAAACAGGTAGTTGTCCTCATACCGCGATTCGTGAAGATCCGACAATGAATTTGTTGGCAATCCGCAATCTAGAGCGAGCTTTTCCAGAACTCGATCTGGTATTTGTCGAAAGCGGTGGCGACAATTTGGCATCGACATTTAGCTATGACTTAATTGATGCTTATATTTTTGTGCTGGATGTGGGCGCAGGCGATGATATTCCCCGCAAAAATGGGCCGGGATTTATGCAAGCCGATCTGGTGGTAATTAACAAAATTGATATTGCGCCCTATGTGGGAGCTGACCTGAACATCATCGATCGCGATGCTACCGAACGAAGAAAAGGTAAACCGATCGCCTATACCAACTGTAAAACGGGTGAAGGATTAGATCGGGTGATGCAGTTCATCTTTGACAAATTACTATTTCAGTCCGTTCGAGAACTAGCTTGATCAACTCGATTGCGAACTCGTTGAGAACACAATTTAAGAATATGAATAAACGATAGATATGTTAGCTGAACTCATCGCTCCACCAATCACCAAGCTAAACCCTCCAGTTTCCCCACAACAACTCACCTTAGAGATGGGACTCGATCAATTTGGGCGATCATTTGTGTATCGTCAGTATGCAACCTATCCTTTTCGGCTGTCCCGTCCGTTAAGGCTCGACCCTACCGATGCCCATCGCGCTTATCTATACATTATGAATTCTTCCCCTGGGCTGTTGGCGGGCGATCGCTTTCAGATCGGAGCCAAATTACGCGATCGTACAAGTCTGTATCTCACTGATCAGTCAGCCTCAAAAGTCCATCTAATGCCATTTGGTCAGTTTGCCCGTATTCGTTATGACTTTGAGATTGGCGCAGGGTCAAGTTTGGAGTTTGTCCCTGAACCACTGATTCTCTATCGCGATGCCAATCTGGAGCAGACTATCCAAATAGCGATCGCCCCAACTGGGAACCTGTTTCTAAGCGAAATCATGATTCCTGGGCGGTTAGCAAGGGGAGAATGCTTCCATTTTAGGCAGTATTTCAGTCGCTTAAAAGTCTGTAACACTGACGGAGACTTGGTCTTTACCGATGCGATGCGTTTGCTGGGCAAAGCTGAGCCGCTGACTAACAATCCAATTTTTACATCTCAACCAATTCTTGCCAGCATAATTTTAGTTGCGCCAGAGGGCGATTTACAATCTTTGGAACGGGATTTAGAAGGGTTTGTCCAAATCTATCCAGAGTTAACTGCCGCCTGTTCGACCTTGCCTAACTGTAATGGTTTGCTTATGCGTGCGATGTCGTCAAATGTACCGAGCCTTAAAGCCTATATCAACTATGCATTGACCAGAATGCGGCATCTAAATGCTCAACCACCTTTACCTGAGATATACAAATGACAGTCCTAACCGAAACCTATTTAGGTAATCAAGAAATCGATAAATCTCTACAGCAGCAAGTATTGCAAGCTCAACAAGCGGGAACCTTGCTAGAGGTCTATTTGCAACCAGAAGATAGTGGCAAAGGTCGTATTCATGCTTTTTCGACAACGGGCATTGAGCTAGGCATCATCAAAAGCCGAGAGCAGTCGCTCGGAACAGGCGATTTGTTCGCGATGCAATCTGGACAATTACTGTTAGTCAATCTCACTGGGCAAACTGTGATGACTCTGAGCGTTAGTGGTGATGTCTCAAAACATGCGATTGACTTAATCTATTTGGGACATGTACTTGGTAACCATCACTGGCCGATTCTAGTAAATGGCGATCGCATTTATGTAGAAATGGTAGCCGATCGCGCTGTAATGGAAGCCACTGTAAAAAACGTCAATATTCCGAACTTATGTATTGACTATGAAGTGCGCTCTTCCACTAATCAGATTCAATTTTCCTCCCATTCTCATCACTAATTATCGCCAATTGATTGCTATGATTGATTCTCGTCTTGCTCTGATGCAATTGTCTGATTCTTTTTTTCCATCGGGTTCCTTCACGCTTTCCCACGGTTTGGAAGCAATGGTGCAAACTAATCAGATTCATAATCCAGAGGATATAGAAACATTTCTCTATTTGTTGCTACATAACAAAGTGGGTTGTTCAGATTTGATTGCCCTCATCCATGCGCATCGTGCCAGCACCAACAACGATCTACAGGAAGTGCGGCGAGCGGATGCATATTTGTATGCTCAGATGTTAATTCAGACGACCCGTGAAGCGCAGCAGCGAAGCGGACAGGCTTTATTACTGGTAGCGCGATCGACTTGGAATGATCCTCAACTGGAAGCATTGCAGGAAGATGTTGATATCAACAAAACGCCAGGTTTACACCCAATCGTGTTTGCGATCGTTGGTCGTGCAGTGCATCTAAGTGAACGCGATACAAGTTTTGCATTCTTGCATAATTTTGTGACGGGGATAGTCGGTGCGGCGATTCGTTTGGGCGTTTTGGGACATTTGAGCGCACAGAGTATTCTTTGCAAGATGGCAACAGAGATCGACGCGATTGTCTCTCAATCAATGTCACGCTCCTTGGATGACATGTGGTCTTGTACACCTGCGATCGATATTGCTCAAATGTCCCACCATCGACTGACTAGCAAACAGTTCTCAACATAATATTAGGACTGATGTTACGTGGAACGCAGATGATAGACCTCTTGCTGCTAGCGTGACAGGGCAAGCACGTGGGCATTGCCCCTTGTATCTTAAAAGAAGGTCAAAGAGTAAAATCATTGACTAAGCGAAAGAAAGCAAAAGGCAAGGAAAAACTCGTATTGCCCCTAGGGACACCAAGCCCGTTACAGATGTTTTCTTTCAAACCCACCACAAGAAAATGGTCGCAGGGTGAAGCCCCGTCTTGGTTTTAACATTTTAGCTGTGGCACAACTGATCGGAATTTGCTGTAAGTATAGCGGTTTTCAAATGAGCGTAGTACGAGCGTCACATTCATAAAACTAACCAAAGAAGTCAGATTCGGAAACAGAATTGAAAGCGAGAGTGATAGCCGCATGAAGCTGCTCAGTGGTTCTCGGAGCAATTGAACGCAAAATGGATTTGACTTTTGACCAAAACATCTCAATCGGTTATAAATCAGGAGAATAAGTGGGTAAGAAAATCAGTTTAGCGCCAGTATGCTCAATTGCAGTTTTGACCTCATCGCTACAGTGGAGATTGAGATTGTCTATCACAACGACCATTGTATCGTTTAGCTGTGGTACAAGTACCTCAGTCACATAAAACAAAAAAGTTACTGCATTGTTACTACCAAAAAATGATAGAGCCGCAATTACACCCGTAATGGTGATCGCCGCGATTATGGTCAGATTTTTACCTTTGTTGTGTGGGTTGCACCCATGTGCCCTTGTTCCTTTTTTTGACCTTGCATAAGTCCTAGCCATATTTAGGTTTGTGCCTGACTCATCGATAAACACCAGATTATTGGTTTCGATTGCCCACATCATCAGTTGATATTCTAGTCTCAACTGTTTGACTGCTTCACTTTCTTGTTTGTCGGCATGAAAAGTTTTTTTTGCGGGTTAACTCGATTTCCTACAAGGCTCGACAAATCGTGGACTGACTTCCCAATATCTCTGTCTTTTCCGCGAACCTTTGCCTGATTTCTAGCAAGATTATGTCGTTTTGACCATCAATGATTGCTTCTGGGATTGGGTAATGGGTTGCGTTGACTTTGGCTACTGCTCCTCCTCCATGGGGTTTTGCCGACACACTTCCTGTTTGTTTTTGTCTTTGCACCAGATTATTGACCCAGTTTCGACTTACCGCAAACCTATCTGCTACTTCTTTCATCGTGGTTTTCCCTTTTTGATAACCTGCGATTACTCGTTCTCTCAAATCCTGTGAATACGCTTTTCCTGTTTGCATTTTCTCTTCATTTTACCTTGCTCATGCTCATTTGAAAACCGCTATAACAGTTCTATCGTGGCGATCAACCTTGACACTTTCAAGCTCTCCGATTGGAAGTGAAAAATTTGAATAGCAAGTTTTTTTAGTTAGATCTTCAAAAATTATCTTTATCTTGATATTCATACCCGCGATCGCCTATTTCATTTAACAACCAGTAGACCTATTGGGTAATAAGCTCAAAAGCCTCAAAAGCTAATCTGGGTAAAAGTTTCAAGGTTATTGATTTAAAACTACTGAAACCTTTTCTGGATAACGATTTTAGCGATTTTAATTGTTACTACCCAACAGGTCTATTATTTACTGGAAGACAGGTAAACTGGTTGCATATCACACCATAGATGTGTTGTTTGTCATTGTGCGTTTGTGTTGCAAATCATTATTAACTCAACTGATGTAGAGGATATTAATTGGCATCAGATTTTTTCTGTCTCTCATTTTTACCCTTACATCGGAGTATTAATAATCCAAATGCCAGAAAAACTTAGTCTTGAGGAACTCAAGCTCGATCCATATATTTCACCAGTTGAAGCCAGACTTTTAGTACAAAAAATCTTGGAGGGGAAACCTGGTTTATTTCCTATAACAGGACAACTTGGCACAGGCAAAACCACAACATTATTTATAATTGCTTACTATGCTTGGCAAAAAAGTTTGCCTGTTACCTTGCTCTCCGAGGAGAGCAATTGGTTCGATTTAGTACAATTACAATTACCTCAAAGTTGGGTGACTCAACATGTGGAGCCATCTGAACAAGCTTGGTTGGATGCAATTGATCAGGCAACAGCCAATCCATCAACTATTATCGTCATTGATATACTCAATGGAAATAACGAAGCAGCAGCTCTCATGGCAGCAAAATCTAAGCACTGGGTCTTTGCCTGTATTGACACTCCTTTTGTAGGAATAGATGTACTTCCCAACCTACGGGCTAGAGGGTTAACCAGCCAAGAGATTTTGGAGAATGTTTCAGGGGTAGTTTCACAAATGCTCCTACCTCGTTTGTGTGGTAACTGTGGACAGTTAGTTGCAGCGAGTTTGGAGGAGACTCGGCTGGTTTATCCTGATAGTCGTAAATCAAAAGAACTATGGCGCGAGATTGGCTGCCAAGTATGTTCTGGTCGAGGAAAAATTGGGCGTTGTGCATCTTTTGAAGTCCTTCATATTGATGATGAAGTAAAACCTTTATTGGAAGACTATTTAGCCCGCAATATCTTAAATCGGCTTCCGAATCACAAACATTTCACCATGCAAAATGGATCGAGAGATTTGGTTAAAAATGGACTTGTGGGGATCCAAACTTACCAACGTGAAGTATTACAGAATCCACTGTTGCGGATACAACATTTCTGGGAACAAGAAAACTTTCGCGCTAAGCAGTTTCAAGAGATGTTTGGACGCTTTGTGACTCAACAGCTTGTAGACAGGATTATGTCTCAGCAAGACTTTGAGCAAATAGTTGAAGGCGAACGAAAATATGTCACCTGCTTCTTCTGTGATGTTCGTGGCTTTACAACTCGTGCAGAACAAAGCTCTCCGTCAGAAATCTTTCTAACTCTCAATCGATATTTTCGGGAAATAATCGATACAGTGTTCCAATATGAAGGGACGATCGATAAATTTATTGGGGATTCGGTGATGGTTGTTTTTGGGGCTCCCATCGAGCAGACTGACCAAGAACTTCGAGCTGTGCAATGTGCGATCGCAATCCAGCAAAAAGTGGCTGAAATCAATCGAACTGAGACTGTGCCGATTCACATTGGTATTGGAATTAATTCTGGCGAAGTTATGGCAGGCTGTCTCGGTAGCGATCGACGGATGGACTATACCATTTTAGGTGATGTTGTTAACACAGCAGCTCGTCTAGAAAGCCAAGCTCAGCCAGATCAAATTCTGATCGGTTCGGAGACTTATGCTGCTGTACAAGATAAGGTGGAATGTCGTGGCATTGGATCTTTAAAACTCAAGGGAAAAGTTGAGTCATTAGAAGTTTTTGAGGTTGTCTATGTATAGCAATCTTATCTGGAGTAATAAATCGTAGCTTTCATAGCGACAGGATGCTTAAACACCTTTTTGTTATGAATCTCAGTTTCCACAAAATGCAAACTTTATTTCTGATATGATTTCAAAGTTCCTACTCGATAGGAACTGTTATCTATTCAAAACAAAATTTTAAATGACCAAAGAAGAAAGGTGATCTCACGAGATCGCCTTTCTTTGTTAGTATAATGCCGCTTCATAGCCTTGGTAATAATCCCGATCTCTCATTTAACAAATAGGGGAATAATCTGCATGATCGAATAACTAGCGATCGTTCCCGCGATCATCATGGCTAAAAACCAAGGAAACATTTGCCAGATACAATATGCCATCACCCCCAATGATGCGATCGCATGGATGAAAAATAATAGGCGAAAATATGTGAGTCTAGATTATAGGTGTAGCAGATTTTAGTACCATGTTTGATGCTCTAGAGGAAAATTGTGAAAACCTTTGAAATGGACTGCGATCAATTTTTCAGAAACAATAAGATTACTCAGGTCATTTTCATGTCTTCTCAATCTCTACAAGAATTTAAAGACCAAATCTCACAATCAATTAACTTACAAGAGAAAATTGATTTGATTCAATCGCCTGTGGAATTAATTCTTATTGCTAAAGCGATGGGTATTGAATTAACTAACGATGATTTAAAGGAGATCGCGCAAACTGCTTTTCACCAATGGGTGTCACAGCTATCTGGGTCGATACAGAATTTTTTTGAAACAGCCCAAAATAATCAAGAGTTAAATCAAAGACTCAGACAATGTAAATCGTCAAGTGATGTAGTTGTTCTTGCTAAAGAACACCAGTTTGAATTTTCTGAAGTAGATCTTCAACAGGCAGCCACTTTATCTCAAAAATTAGAAGGGTTTAGTTTTGAAAAATTATGGTTCAAGCAATTGGGATTGATTTAGATAGAATTAAATAGCACCTCAGCAACAAAAAACTTAGTTTTCGGTTCTAGTGGAAAATAGAAATCGATGTTTGCCACTAGAACGACGGCAAGTCCTATGACTACAGAACAATTGCAAAAGATGTATACTGAGAGTCGAGCTTATTTGCGGTTGAATGCCTATATGTAAATAGAGATCGCTAAATCTCAACCCAACGCCATGATGATATTGTACTGAGACTCCACCACTATATAAGTACTCATCAGAATCTCTATGACCCCACCAGATGCCGAACGAGATCTCCTTGCTGCCTTAGAAAAGCTGAGGAATGCTTCCTTCCCTCTCGAATTATGGAAGAGTCCAATCTTCCGTGGAGCATCGGTGGTTCAGAGGTACTGTGCACCTAATTCTCCATATGTTGTCATTGCAATGGGTATTGTCTCTGACTTAGCTACCGTAGGCGCTAGTGGAGTCCTTGAACCAGGATGGGACAGCCCAAGGAGTAGTATGGTCGGACTATTGAATGCTGTACTTGAGGATGTGAGGGATGGCTCGCTTTGGCGTGGAATTTGGGACGCAAAGAACGAAACTTGCGCCGATATTCTTGAACAAGCTGAGAGCCTATTTGAGTCGAAATACTTTGCAGCCGCAACTGTACTTGCTGGGGGGACACTCGAAACCCATCTTAAGGATCTCTGCCTACGTTACAACATCAATTGGTCTGGTAATGGAAGTATCAACAATTATAAAGATGCTCTGTCAGCGGAGCAGAAAAAAGGTGCTATCTCATTTTTCTCTTTGGGTGACAGTAAGCAAGTGACTGCGTGGGGCGATCTAAGAAATAGTGCCGCACACGATCCTTCTTCAATCTCCACGGTAAACTCTGTAGCTATTCATAGCATGATCGTAGGAATTAGAGACTTCATTAATCGTGTACCTTAAAGCTTATATTGATCATACCCAATCCTAGATCTAACTTGCTAGAATAAGATTGTCGTACATATATCAGAGATGTTTGCTCTCGTTGACTGCAATTGCTTCTACGTTAGCTGTGAGCGAGTGTTTGACCCATCGCTTGAGGGTAAGCCTGTAGTCGTACTGTCGAACAATGATGGTTGTATCGTAGCGCGATCGCCTGAAGCAAAAGCACTCGGTATTCCAATGGGTACCCCTTACCACAAATATAAAGCTGTACTTCAAAAAGCAGGTGCGATCGCACTGTCATCTAACTACGAACTTTATGGGGATATGAGTCGTCGTGTCTAAGGTGTTCTTTTTGCCTCTGTGCCAGAAGTCGAGATTTATTCAATTGATGAATGCTTCTTAGAAAGCATTTATCAATTGACAGCAGTAAGATTTTTAAGCATTTTTCGGATCAAAGCTATGTAAATAAACGACTCTGAGATATTCTCATAAAATTCATAGTCCTTGCTAAGTCTACGATATTTGTCTATCCAAGCGAAGGTTCTCTCCACTACCCAACGCTTTGATTCAACAACAAACCCTTTCTGCGCTTCAGCCCGTTTGCTTACTTCCCAAGTGCAACTAAAGTTGTCTTTAACCCACTGGGTGATATCCTCGCCAGAGAATCCCTTGTCAACTAATATCTTTTGTAAGCGTCTCAGTGGATACTTGAGATTTGCTAATAGTCTCATCGCTCCTGCTCTCTCGCCAACATTTGCTGGGCATACGAGAGCGCCAAAGACTAACCCCAATGTATCAACCATGATGAAGCGTTTGCGACCCTTGACCTTTTTACCACCATCAATACCACGACTACCTGCACTATCCATTGTTTTAACACTTTGATCTTAGTACAGGACAAAAAGTTGCAAAAGTAGGCAGGGAGGGGTTTTATAAAAGATAACCACATCGTAAATAAAACCCCTATGAAAGAGATTAACCTATTCCGAGAAAAGTTGCAGCAACATCTGCAATGGAATAGAGCAAGACTAGCCTTTGTGTCCATGTTCTTGATCGCGCTAATGCGAGTAAAGACAGTAAACCTAGCTGAAATTGCCACAGGATTTAGTGGTTATGCCAAAGTCGAATCACACTATAAGAGGTTACAGAGATTTTTTCGAGACTTTGAAGTGGACTATGAAAAGATCGCACTCATGGTCGTCAAAGTCATGCAAATCCCCGAACCTTGGGTAATTTCTATCGACCGCACCGATTGGGAATTCGGTAAAACCGTGTTTAATGTGCTGACATTGGGAATAGTGCATTACGGTATTGCATTCCCGTTGGTATGGATGATGCTGGACAAAAAAGGTAACTCAAACACCCGTGAGCGCTGTGAATTGTGTAATCGATTTCTGGAAATATTTGGAGACCGCAAAATCGACTTTTTGAGTGCAGACCGAGAGTTTGTCGGTGAGGATTGGTTAGATTACTTGTTGTGTGAACCATGTAACCGTTTTCGTATCCGCCGTAAAAATACTTTGCTCAATGACGGGCAGAAAAAACTGCGTGCCGACATTTGTTTTCAAGACCTCCAAGTTGGTCAGTCCAAAGTATTGTCCAAGCCCAGAAAGGTTTGGAACCATTGGCTTCGTATAGCCGCTATGCGTCTTGATGATGGCGATTTATTAATTGTCGCGACGACTCATGACCCTGATACGGCTATTGCTGACTATGCTAAGCGTTGGGCTATTGAGACTTTATTCGGGTGCTTTAAAACCCGTGGCTTTTGTTTGGAGTCCACTCATCTTCAAGATCCTGAACGTCTTTCCAAACTAATTGCTTTGCTTACTCTGGCTTTATGTTGGGCTTTTTCTTCTGGGCTTTGGTTGGCTCAACTAAATCCCCTCAAGCCTAAAAAACACGGTCGTCTTCCTAAAAGCATTTTTCGCCTTGGTTTTGATTTCCTTCGTCACATCATCTTTGACTTACATCTCAATTCTCAAGCCTTCTTTAACTCCATTAAATTTTTGTCCTGTACTTAGCACTTTGACTATCGAGACTGACTAGACTCGGTGTTGCTTCTCGACCATCAGCTAATCGTACTTGTGTGCTTATCTGGTAATTGATTTCAGCTATAACTCCTGTTTTTGTCCATCTTTGAAAGTAGAAGTAGACCGTTGAATATGGTGGCAAATCATGGGGCAGATTTTCCCATGTACAACCATTCTTGGCTATGTAGAAAATCCCATTCAGCACTTCCCGAAAATTTGTTTTTGGTGGTCTCCCCAATTTTGATGGTTTTGGCAGCATTGGTGCAATTATTTCCCACTCTTCATTGGATAAATCGGTATTATAGGCTTGGCGCATTTTGGCTGGCTGATACTAGACTTCATCAGTATTCATACCTGTTTTGGTGCGCCCTTGCTTTCTTAAATGCTTTCTAAGATTTGGTACTGCTGCGATCGCGTCAGGCTTGGCACATGGTCAGTCTCATAAGTCACTGGTAACTTCAGATCGGGACAGACTTCAGCGTCAATGCCTTCAGGATGGATCTCACAGACTAAATCATTGCTATGGACATAATTGAGACAGCGATCGCAATCGGGTATTTGGGGTATTGGTTATAGATAGGCGATCGCGGTTCTAGTGGAAAATATTTTCCACCAGAACAGGTGTAAATATTTACAGTGGTTGATCGTGTTAAGAAATCCTCTGTGCGATCGCTATTCTCCGCCGACAACATTACTACTTCGGTTGAATGGCAGGTAGTGCTATTGAGTCACAGATCTTGAATAGATTCCATTTTTCTCTGCTAGTTTTTGCCGCAAAAGTCATTTGATGATCGTTTTTTAATGCGTAAACATAGGGGATTTTTTCTTTGTCGGAGATTACCATTGTGAATGATTGACTGTTTTGAGTGATCGTATATGGGAATTCAGAACGCGCAGAATTCTGCGTCTCATCAATAGATCGCCAAATCATTTTATTGTCTGAGGTAAAAATTGCTCTCACTACCATCGCTCGGGGTGCAATCATCAACCAAGTTCCAAGCACTGGATTTTTTGGCGAAGAAGTTAGTTCAGAAGTCTCGCAAGCCTTTCTTAATTTAAGCTTTTTGGAATAGTAAGATCCTGTGGAGTTGAATAAAGTAGCTTTATCATCTGCCAGCACTTGAACGTCATAGTTTGTGGTCACTTGATCGCTAGTTGTAATTGCTAACTTCTTACCGTCAGCAGAAAAAACATACTTGGCGATTTTCTCAGATCCTATTCTGTCTTCATAGGCAACGATTGGCAAAATCATTACTTGCCCATCTGCGGTGAAACGCATTCTGGAGAGACCTGAATTACTGTCGTCAGAGATCCAAATACCCTTTAATGGATTTGGTGGCTTAGCAGCTTGTATTTCAGTACTACAGGCGAGGATAGAGATAGAAGCACTAGTGACAATACCCAGCAAAGCTTGATTGATATTCAACATAATAGAGAATGGCATTGTTGCATAAAATAGGGACTGCGGTGGTGTGGCATGATAAGTTGAAACTACTACTAAGAAACACCATAGACATGAAAAGTATGCCCGATTAACAGCAGTGCGATCGCAGAGGTAACAGTAGTCAAAATCTGCTTTGCTTTCATGGCGTTTACCCAGATTGGTTCTAGTGGAAAATCTTAATACCCTCATAATCTCATGTTTGCCGAGCTATTGGTGATCGCAGTTTGTAACGGAGCGATCAACTTCTTACTCAATGGTCATTGTGGAGACAGCGATTATCGTTTTTTTTGAGGGGGAAGATACCAATAACAATGATGTCACGCTAATCGTTACAATGCGATCGCACTTTGTAACAGAATCCGATCCAAATAACCGCAGTATGGTCATATCAAAATAACTAGGCTTTATCCATGACAGCCAAAGAAATCACCGATCACCTCTCGACTCTATCCAAAGATTTGCTATTCCCCAGTGAATCCGAATATCCCCTATAACCGTTCACATGGGAATCAGCAACACTTACACCTCAAACTGTCTTTGAGCGATCGCATGATGTTCTAGGGGAAAGTTGCCAAGATTGTAGCGTTTATAAGATGAAATTTAGGGGCGATCGCATTTTGTAAATATATGAACCTTTTAGCCAAAAAATTTGTCTCAATACTACAAGTAGTCTGAATCATAGAGATGTCATGATTAGTTGTCTTTGCCAAAAAGAATATTTAAAGGAGATTTAACCGTGGAACGTCGTAAATTTTTGATGTTGTTTGGTGTTGGCACTGTGGCAAGTTATCTGCCTGTAGCGATCGCGGCTTGTTCTTCTTTGTTAAAACCCGATGCGGCTTCAGCACAATCTAATTTTTTGGTAGTTGGCACTGTCGCCGATCTAGACAATGCAGGTCAAATTCTTAAGGACACTGAAATTGGGACTATTGCAGTGGTTCGCTCTCCTGATAATCCACAAAACCTAGCAGCCGTCGATCCTACCTGTACCCATAACGGCTGTACGACAAGTTGGGATAGTAGCAGCCAAAGTTACAACTGTCCTTGTCATGGTGCTAAGTTTGATGCCTATGGCAATGGCATTAGTGGACCATCTAGAAAACCTCTCAGAACTTACGATGCGACAATTCAAGGTAATTCAGTTTTAGTTAGAAGAAGTTAAGCATAAGTTTCTTTTTGATGCGATCGCTTTTTTATACGGATGATATCTGAGAACTTGCGATCGCACTCTGTAAAACCTACCCGCAAGCCTAAACAGCCATTCCTAATCTCTCTACAAAATCCTTAAATACTTAGAGATAGACAATAATTGAAGATAGTCTTTTCAAAGATCGCATGATGTTCTAGTGGAAATTTACAATGCAAAAATGTGGTTTCAAGACTGCATTTAGAATCAATTACCGTTTGTATGGGAAATCAATCTGCAATTGATTATTTAGGCTTTGAGATAGAAAATTGCTTGCGGATAGGCTTGGAGTTGTCTGTATTTATGGAAAGTACAATCTCGTAATTACCATCGGGCCATCCATTAGTTGGGGCAGTTAGATAGGAATAAACGAATTTTGTGTCAGACTTTGTTTCGAGAGTTATGCTATCAATATCAGTTGCTTTAACTGATTCACCTCCTAAGTATTTCCAATCAATTTTGATCTTTGTTCCTTCAGGTGCATATTTGATATTCGATGTGACAAAGATTTTGGGTGTGTTGTTCTGAAATTGAGAGATGTCGCTAGCACATGGCTGATTTTCTGGGGCTTCGGTACAGGTTTTGACATCTTCTAGCGTTGCGGTAGATATGTTAAAGCTACAGGCTGCTGTAACAACAGCACTCAATCCAAATAGGACAGAAAGCCTTACAACTTTGGTGCTGTTTTTTTGCAAATTCTTTAACATTCTTTTCTCTTTTTTTGATTGTTTTCTTTACAATTTGTTCGAGACAAAACTATAGATGCGAAAAAATCATAGTGTTGTGATCCTTAAAGATCCAGTAGCGATCGCACTTCGTAACACCCTACAATCCAGACTATGAACACTCCCGTAACTTTAATCATTTCAGGTGGACAAACTGGTGCAGACTGGGGCGGATTGTTGGCGGCGGCGGATGTTGGTATTGCTATAGGTGGACTTGCTCCTAAAGGATACCTAACTGAGTTGGGAGCAAACCTAGAGCTTGCCAAGTTTGGCTTGGTTGAATCAGATAGCGCTGATTATGAGGTTCGCACTGTCCACAATGTCCTAGCTGCTGATGCAACGGTGATTTTTGCGGATCATATCGACAGCGACGGAACAAAATTAACGATCGCCACTTGCATCAAATATCAAAAGCCTTATCTCATCAATCCCAATGCTTTAACTTTGCATGATTGGCTATTGGAACAACAAATCAAAGTATTAAATGTGGCTGGTAATCGAGAATCTATAGCCCAAGGCATCAGCGATCGCACAAGGCAAATTGTTAGAGATGCCCTGTTATACTAAACTTAGTCAATAAACTTAGTCTAGTATGTTTATATGGAAACCGTTAATATTCATCAGGCTAAAACTAATCTTTCCCGTCTTTTGTCAAGGGTTGAACTTGGAGAAGAGATTGTTATTTCTAACCGAGGTGTTCCCGTTGCTAAGCTCGTTCCATTTTGTACTTCTTCTAATCGAAAAGCTAGTTTAGGAATAGATCGTGGGCGTTTTGTCGTGCCTGAAGATTTTAATGATCCTTTGCCAGAAGATATTTTGTCAGCATTTGAGGGTGGTGAAGGGTGAAACTGTTAATGGATACTCATATCTGGTTGTGGTGGTTTGCCCAGCCAGAGCGTTTGAGTGAAGAGGCGATCGCTTGCATAGTCGATGAAGCTAATGAAGTATGGTTTTCGGTGGCAAGTGTCTGGGAAATGTCTATCAAAGTTGCGCTCGGCTAGTTGCCACTACCAGAACCAGTAGATAGCTATATCTCAAGTCGCATGATGCAATTGGGGGCGCGATCGCTCGATATTTCAGCCAATCATGCATTGCAAGCGGCGGCTTTACCTTTACATCATCGCGATCCATTTGATCGAATGTTAATAGCACAGGCTCGATTGGAAAAGATGACGATTGTGACGGCTGATCATATGTTTAGCCAATATCAAGACGTTTCTATCCTTTGGGCGACAAATTTATAGAGATCCGATAGTAATCTCCAATCCCTTCACAAACATCGAACTATGATCGGATATGGTTCTAGGGGAAATTTGCCAAGATTGTAGCGCTTGTGAGATTTAGTTGGGGGGCGATCGCATTTCAGTCAGTTTATAGAATCCTTGAACCACGCGGAATTTTCAAGGATTCAGAATTTCACTGCAATCAATGGAGGAATTTCTTTCGGGGAATGAACAATAGCATCAGCACCATGATTATTTAATTCTTCTGGTGAGCCATAACCATAGGTGACTCCGATCGCAAAAACTTGATTTTGCTTTGCACCAATCACATCATGAGAGCGATCGCCAATCATCACGGTTGCATTAGGATCAAGATTTTCTGTGAGTAAAATATGCTTAATTAATTCACCTTTAATACTGCGTGTACTATCTAATTCACTGCCATAGATGCCATCAAAGAAAGCCGACAATTCAAAATGCTCAATAATCTGCTTCGCGTACACATGGGGTTTAGAGGTTGCTACATAGGTTTGATAGCCATCTGCACGAATAGATGCAAGTGCTTTGGGAATTTCGGGATAAAGCTCATTTTCAAATAAGCCAATGGTTGAGAAGCGATCGCGATACAAAGAAATAGCACGATTAATTACAGCTTGCTCCTCAGTTTGTAGCAGTTGTGCAAAACTTAGACTTAGGGGTGGTCCAATACACCATAGCAATTCATCAGTAATTGGTGGTTGATGACCAAGTTTGGACATCGCATATTGAATACAGGTCGTAATCCCAACCTTCGGATCGGTGAGAGTGCCATCAAGATCAAATAAAATTGCTGCCATTGTGATTTAAGCTTTTTCGCATCAGGGGATCGATATCTCCTTAAAGTTTATAAGGCGTTTAAATATAGAAATTCACGGTTACGCTGGGTTGCGGGGGCACATTGGCGATCGCATATTAGTTCTAGTAGAAATTTGCAAAGATTGTAGCGCTTGAGGGACTGGTTTGAGTGGCGATCGCTTTCCTCTCACCCCTTTTTATTTAGCATAATCCTACTGGCAAATGCTTTGTTATAGCGGTTTTCAAATGAGTGTATACTCATTTGAAAACAAAAAATCAGTCCCAGTAAGAGTTTTGAGTTTTCATTTTGCCGTAGGCAAAATGAAAACCGCTATAAAGGCTTCGACTTCTCTCAGCATAAGGTGAACGGTGAAATCGAAGCCTCATCCAACTATTTCGGATTGCTATATGTCCGCTCAGGCACGGGAAATCCACAAGAAGTTCCATCTTTATAGATTACTTCTTCTTCCCAAGGGAGAGAATACTTTCCCTTTACCATATCCTGCATATACGTGTAGGGACAGTCTTGAGCGCCACCTTTGACAGCCACATAGCCTCGATGCCCAAATTGGTAAATATTATTTTCTACACTCCAATATTTGCGAGCTTCACGAACTAGATCGGGACGAACTTCGGCAGTAATAATCTCATCAGGACGGTGACTACCCATCACCAAAGGCTGACCATCAAAGTTAACAATCATCCCTTCCCCCATAGAGTCAAAGCTACCATCAGACCCACACATGCAGACCGAAGCTGTCACCATCAGGTTACAGAAAGCATTTGCTTGATTAGTGATCTGCCAAGAATGACGAATTGGAGCTGTATAACCAGCAGTACGAATCATGATTTCTGCGCCCTTATAAGCACATTCCCTCGCCATTTCAGGAAACATGCCATCATGACAAATAATCAGCGCGATCTTACTCCCATTAGGTCCTTCACAAACTGGGATTCCGAGATCCCCCGGTTCCCAAGGTTCAACTGGAACCCAAGGATGTAGTTTGCGATAGTAAAGTTTCAATTCGCCTTGATTGTCAATGATAATTCCACTGTTATAGGGATTACCTTGAGGATTATATTCCATCAATGAGAAGCAACCCCAAATATTATTGTCAATGCAAGCTTGCTTAAATGCTGCTACTTCTGCCCCATCTAAGTTACACATGATTTCTGGATTAGTATCCATCGACAGACCATGCAAAGAATATTCAGGGAATACGACGAGATCCATAGTTGCCATATTTCGCCTTGCTTTAGCGACCATTTCACAAATACGTTGAGTTTGGGCTGCTAAGTCTTGTTTGGTGACAACTGTTGGAAGTTGAAGTTGCACCATCCCTATCACTAAACCATTAGGGGTTTTATTTAAGCCGCCGAGTCCACTCATGATTTCCTAAAAGTTTCTAGTTTTACATGGTTGATTATTAAGGTTATATCTCAAAGAGATGGTATTTTTTGATAGATAATCAATGATCAAATCGGGCATTGGTCAGCTAATCGGGGATAGGTGCTGAAACGCCCATTTCATGATGACAAAAAAGCCGCAAATACGTCGATCACACTTTAACTGTCCAGTGCCCGCTTGCTGTTACTGTCTTGGTTTAGCCATTCCACAGGTGAAATATTCCGCATTGCCAAATAAACCAGCTTGAAAGCAGCTTCGTCGGTCGGAAAAATCTGTTGAGACTTAATCACCTTCCGCAAACTGCTATTCATCGACTCAATGGCATTGGTGGTATAAATCGCCCTACGAATCTCAGTGGAGAAAGCAAAGAAGGGGATAATGTTCGCCCAATGACTACGCCAAGACTTGGAGATTGATGGATATTGCTTGTCCCACTTTTCAGCAAACAACTCAAGGTTAAACTCAGCCTCCGACTCCGTTGCAGCGCTATAAATAGCCTTGAGGTCAGCACAAACTTGCTTGCGCTGTTGCCAAGGTACAAAAGCGACTGAATTCCTGACCATGTGGACAATGCATAACTGCACCTGAGTTTTCGGAAATACCGTCTCAATGGCATTAGGGAAACCAGTCAAGCCATCGACACATGCAATCAAAATATCTTTGATGCCACGGTTGTGAATTTCGGTCAGTACTGACAGCCAGAATTTCGCACCTTCATTGGGAGAAATCCACATACCCAGTAATTCCTTGTACCCATCCATATTCACCGCCAAGGCAAAGTACAGGGACTTATTAATTACCCTGCCATTGTCTCGGACTTTAATGACCAGACAGTCCAGAAATACGATTGGATAGACCGCATCAAGGGGACGATTTTGCCATTGCTTTACCTCATCAATCACGGCATCAGTGACATTGGAGATTAATGTCGGTGATACTTCGACTCCATACATTTCCTGCAACTGGGCTTGAATATCCCTGACACTCATGCCTCGTGCGTAGAGAGCAATGATTTTTTCATCTAGTCCTGACAAGCGGCTTTGTCCTTTCTTCACCAGATGTGGTTCAAACTCACCACTGCGATCTCGCGGTACTGCAATTTCTGCTACGCCAAAGTCCCCTTGGACTTTTTCTGGCTATAACCATTGCGACTGTTGGTTTGTCCTTCTGGTCTGGGTTCATGTTTGCCGTAGCCAAGATGGTTTGATAGCTCTGCTTCCAACGCCCGTTCCACCAACGCGGTCGTCAGTTGCTTCAGGATTCCTCCTTCTCCGAATAGGTCAGGTGGAGTTTTACATTCTTGCAACAATTCGTTTAGCAATTCTTTGCGTATATTCATCTTTTGGGTGTTAGTTATTGTGTGTCTTGATTATCTCTCTGTATACTTCCTAGACTTTACACAGATTACTTTACACTCTCTGCTAATCCCTTCTTTGCCCTTTTTGTCAAAATACCTTTGTTTAAGGTCATCACTGAAAAGAATCACAATGCCACAATGGATAGAGCTTATCAAGCACTAAAACAGAAATTATAGGCTTAGCGCTGTAGAGCGCTTCTTGAGTTGAATTATTCCAAAGAATCTCCAAAAATAGATTTTGCCCAGAGTAAATAATTTTGCTCAACTGCGATCGCTGGTATGGCAATAATTTCTGGCACTTCATAGGGATGTAGAGAACTCAATCTAGCTGATAGGGATTCATAAAGGCTTGCCATGGTTTTGATTAAAACTAGATGCTCTGATTCTTGACAGGTTTTACCTTCCCAAATATAGGTAGATGTCATACTGGGCATCACTTGAACGCAAGCAGCAAGTTTTTCTTCGACAAGTATTTTGGCAATGTTATTGGCAATATTTAGATCGGGAAAGGTTGTCATAATGACTATTAACTCTGGGTTAGACATAGCTACTGACTGTCTCCTTACTTAACAAACAGTGTAATTATCTGCAAAATCGAATAACCTGCGATCGATCCTGAGATTATCATGGCAACAAACCAAGAAAATATTTGCCAGATGCAATATGCCATCACACCCAATGTTTGCGATCGCAGGGATGAAAAATAATAGGCGTAGATATAGCAATGTAAGAGATAGCTAGGACAAATCAAAACCCAAAAGATGAGTGGCAGCACTTCTCGCTGCCACTCATCTTTTGGGTTTTATGTCCTAAGCAAAACTTACATTGCTATACCTGAATTTTGATTTAGGTTTAGCAGACTTTAGTTCCATGTTTGAATTGTTCTAGTGGAAAATGAGGAGGATAGCTTAAGGGAACACTATGGAAATGGGTTTATATAAAGAAGATTTTTATCGGTGGACAGTAGAGCAATCTAATCTATTACGATCAATTGAATTAGAAGGGCTTGATACAAAAAACCTAGCCGAAGAGATTGCATCGTTGGGGAGGCAAGAACGGAAAGAGTTAAGGACTCATTTTAATGTTGTACTTGGTCATTTACTAAAGTGGCATTTACTACCACAAGAGCGCAGTAAACTTTGGCAAGTGACAATTGACAGCGAACGTCGAGAAATTCTCTGGATATTGCGAGACAGCCCTAGCCTCAAAGAAAATCTCAGCGAAATTATCAAGGATAGTTATGAGGCAGCTTTGTATCTTGTGAGGCTTGAAACTTCTCTTGAGTCTAAGGATTTGCCAAAAGAATGTCCTTATAATGGTGAACAAATTTTGGATTTATGTTTTCCTACTGGTATTGATGAGGAGTTGGATTAAAATCCTATGAAATGGACTGAGATCAATGAGGTTGTATTACTCAATGACAGAAAGTTATAAAATATTTCTAAACTTTATCTAGTTGTGAGAAATCTATGCCTCTTCCTGTTGGTTCTAATCTCAATCCTATTTTGCAATTAGCTCAGTGGATTACTGATCCTTTAGGAGTTATGGATAGCAATGCGGCTCAGTTTGGGGATATCTTTACCTTGCGTTGGGCGGGATTAAAAAACATTGTGATGGTCAGCGAACCGAATGCTTTACAAGTAGTATTGACTAGTCCTTCTTTTACGGCTCCTGGGGAAGCTAATGAGATTGCTCGTCCTTTGGTTGGCGATCGCTCAGTAATTTTAATGAGTGGTGAGCAACACCAACAACGCCGCAAGTTGTTAATGCCTCCTTTTCATGGCGATCGCTTGGTCAGCTATGGTCATATTATTAGCAAAATTAGCAATCAAGTTATAGACCAAATTGGCTTAAATCAAGCTTTTAATGTCAGAGCTATCATGCAAGACATCACGTTGCGGGTAATCTTGCAGGTAGTGTTCGGTTTGTATGAGGGTGAGCGCTTAGAATTACTGAAGCAACGCTTGGTTACTCGGCTAGATGTATCTTCCACAAAGTTGGGAGCGATGTTTATTTTTCTTCCCTTCCTACGCCAAGATTTAGGTGCGTGGAGTCCTTGGGGACGTGTCATGAAAATGCAAAAGGATTGCGATGAGTTGATTTATGCTGAAATTCAGGAACGTCGAGCTAATCCTGACCCCGAACGGATTGATATCCTTAATCTCTTGTTAGCGACTCAGGATGAGGATGGTAATTATTTAGGTGATGTGGATTTGCGTGATGAGTTAATGACTTTGCTGTTTGCGGGACATGAAACAACGGCTACGGCTCTAGCTTGGGCTTTGTATTGGGTGCATAAGTTACCCGATGTTTATCAACGATTAATGTCGGAGCTACAAAGCTTAGGCGATCGCCCCGATCCCATGGCTATCTTTAAGGCTCCTTACCTAACTGCTGTTTGTAATGAGACTTTGCGGATTTATCCTGTGGCAATGACGACTTTCTCAAGACTAGTAAAGACTCCCGTAGAAATTTCAGGTCAAATGTTGGATGCTGGCACAGAAGTCCTTGCTTCTATTTACCTCACGCATCGCCGTACAGATTTGTATCCTGAACCTGAGAAGTTTCGTCCTGAAAGGTTCCTCGAACGTCAATTTTCTCCCTATGAGTTTATTCCTTTTGGCGGTGGTAGTCGTCGGTGTTTAGGTATGGCTTTGGCTCAGTTTGAAATGAAAATTATTTTGGCGACCATTTTAACTAATGCTCGGTTGAGTCTTAGCAATCCATCCCAAAATCTTTCCCCCGTAAGGCGTGGGGCTTTACTTGCTCCAGAAGCTAATTTTACGATGCTCAAATCCTAATGGTTCGATACAAATTTTTGTGAAACAACTGAATCTATAAAATTACAATCGATGTTTTCCCTAGAAATAGTATGGTAGCCCTAAAAAGGAAAGTATTTATTGTGGTAAGGATGGGCGACGTGAAGCGCTGCCCATCCTTATCTATTTAGCACTCCCAAATCTCGGAGCGTTTGGGCTAGCGGCGATCGCACTTTAGCCAATTACTAATCTAATCAAAGTATTTGACCAACCATTAATTCAGCCTCCTCTTCATTAGAACTCAATTCAGGTAATGGTTGTGGAAGTTCAGAACTTTCTAGCATCTTTGCAGGAGGATCGGTTATTGGTGATGCAATATCTAATGAAGGATAGAGCCAGCCTGAGAATAACTTAGTCATTTGTGGCATCAGCAGATAGGACATTGTCGGAACAGCGATCGCTGTAATAATTGCCACACGAAATACTAAAGGCAAATTTGATAATGGCTGTTTAAGAATTAGAGAAATGAAAGTAATTAATGGGAATACCGCCAACCAAGTAACCACAGTCATTTTGTAGCGAGGTGGAGGTGTAATTGATGGATTTCCAGAAAGAGTAAACCAAGTTTCTAAACCAGTTAGCACCTGAATCTGAGGTGGACTGACAGTCAGTGATTCGGCTATGTCAAACCAGTACTTACGTTCTGGCGATGTTTCCCAATTACGGAGATTGCTGAGGCGATCGAACTTAAAAATGATGCGATACTCTGGATCATCAGAATTAACAGGGGGAAAGATACTACTGCCCAAATGACCATGAAACTTTTCACAGGCTGCGGTGATACCCGATAGAAACAATTCAAATTCGGCTTTACATTCAGGCTTAACCCGTCTTGAAATTACAACAGTTACCGATGGATCATGCAAATTATTTTGGGATTGTGACATGATTGATTTTCCCTAGTGATGTGATTTATGCCAAAACAGTCTCAGGCGATCGCGGATGAGGCGAGGTTGCTATTACAAACTGTGATCCCACATGGATCAGATAGCGTGACATTGCTATGCTATTTGTCAAATCTCCCTAGAATAGTTAATGAATGTAATGACAAACCTTATTAAATCAATAAAGCAGTCAGAATCAATTCAGATTTTAGTCCGCAGATTTGCCACTTATCTTGTCTTGTCAGCAGTTTTCATCCTATTAGGGCTAGGGATAGGCGTTATTGGTTATCACTGGGTTGCTGGTTTCAGTTGGGTAGATGCTTTAGTTGAAGCTTCAATGATTCTGAGTGGTATGGGACCAATTAGTCCATTACCGAATATCAGCGCTAAGATTTTCGCCTCTGTATATGCTCTTTTTAGTGGATTAGTTTTTGTCCTTGCAATGGGGATCGTTTTATCTCCTGTTGTTTATAGCTTGCTCAGACATTTTGATATCAATAAAGAAGCTTAGATGAGAACCAAAATCTTTGAGGCTTGGCGAAGCCACGCCTCAAAGATTTTGGTCAAAAAATGTTCGCTTTTACCTTAGTTTCAGATGGCTGCAAGTCACGGTAGAATAGGCATAGCTGAGCAAGAGTTATTTGTTTGTAGGAGTTGGGTTTGATTTCTTCAGCAGCAATGTCTAAAAGTTTAGAGTCTGACACTTTAGAGCGCGATCGCGAACAGGATTTGTTAATGCATCGATCGCATTTTCCTGCTTTAGAAGTTGAAAATCGTACTTACTTTAACTATGGTGGTCAGGGGGTTTTATGTGGGGCAGCCTTAGAATCAATCACCAAAAACTTTCATCATATTGAGCAATTAGGTTGCTTCTCCAATGCCGCAGGTGACTGGATGATGGCGGAATATGCAGCCACCAAAGAAGCGATCGCTCAAGAGTTTCAAGTGAGTGCAAATACAATCACCCTCACCGAAAATACAACTATTGGTTGCAATATTGCCCTATGGGCAGTGGATTGGCAACAAGGCGATCACCTATTGCTATCGGACTGCGAACATCACGGGATTATTGCCAGTGCCGTCCAAATTCAGAAACGTTTTGGTGTGGAAATCGACTATTTCCCTTTGAGCAATACGCGCAATGCTAGCTCCAATGACAAAGACAGCACCGAAGTTGTTGACTTACTAGTACAGCATTTGCAGCCCAAGACCCGTTTGGTCATGCTCAGCCATATTTGCTGGAATACAGGACAGGTTTTGCCACTAACTGCCATGGTTAAAGCTTGTCATGAGCATCATGTTTTAGTTGCTGTGGATGCAGCTCAGTCAGTAGGCGTATTGTCGCTCAACCTTGGGGAAATTGCCGCAGATTTTTATGCCTTTACGACCCATAAATGGTGGTGTGCGCCCCTCGGTTTAGGAGCCTTGTATATTCGTCCTGAAATTTTTGATCAAATCGAGCCTGTCTTTGTGGGTTGGCGTGGACTCACAGGTAAAACCCCGATTCCTCAATGGAAACAGGATGGTGCTAGGTTTGAGGTGGCTAGCTCGACCTACACACTTTATGAGGCTTTACGCCTAGCGATCGCCCATGCCAATAGTTGGGGTACGCAGCAACAACGCTATCAACGGATCTGTGAATTGAGTCAATTATTATGGCAACAACTCAATGATTTGCCCCACATTGATTGCGTTCGCCAAGTGCCGCCAGAATCAGGTCTAGTTTCCTTCCAAATTAATCGAGACATTGCTAAAAGCGCGATCACGCAAAAGTCACATGGGCTAATTGCAAGACAACTAGAATCAGAACATCAAGTCTTTATCCGTGCTCTTCCTGAACCAGACTGTCTCAGGGCTTCAGTCCATTACTTGACTACTATGGCAGATCTTGATCGCCTCGTCTCCATCATTGCCACACTTGCTTGAAGACATAAGTGAGTATCTCTCTCATAATCCTGCCCCTTTTTAACCCAACCAAATAATCATTAGGCTCCCGTCATGGCTCTCTTCTCACAAGCTCCTCAGCAAAATCAAGATAAAAAAAACGAAACTTTATCGCGATCGCAAGTCCTAATTGCTATGGCAGTGACCGCAATCATCTTTTTAGGAATTTCTAAGGGTTGGGTTTACTTAACAGGTATCCCGATGGTTCCGCTTTACTGGCAACCACAACATGGAGCGATCGGTTTGGGAATTGGCGTAGGAGTGGCTTTGCTCAGTAGTCTAATTTATGAAATATGGGAAAGCTATCGCCTTGCGGCTCAAGAATATCTAGAAATGGTACTTAAACCACTAGAACTAATTGATTTAGTTTGGTTAGGTTTATTACCTGGGTTGAGCGAGGAAATGCTATTCCGTGGTGTGGCTCTACCTGCTCTCGGCATGAATGGACTTGCCTTGATTATTACTAGTGTTGTGTTTGGTGTATTGCATATGGCAAGTGCCAAGCATTTGTCTTACACAGTTTGGGCGATCGCGGTGGGTATGATGCTCGGCGCTGTGACAATGTATACAGGCAATCTCCTATCCGCGATCGTTGCTCATGTACTGACCAATGCTCTCTCTGGGCTAATCTGGAAATACAAGCAATCTAAGCTTGCCTAGGGGTTCTGGGATTTAGATTTTACACATCATTAACTAGATACTTTCCTGCCAAAGTCAGGAAAGTATCTAGTTAAGATGTGTAAGTAACGCTTGACGCATGGTGTCAATGGGCACAGACTGATCTAGCCACCATTCAAGAGCGATCGCCCCCTGATTGATCAGCATCTCTAAACCATCGATCGCTTTTAGTCCCCTTGCTGCGGCGATTTGCAGAAACTTGGTAGGACGGGGGGTATAAATTAAATCATAGGCGATCGCCTTGTCAGGTAACATTGCCATCTCTGCTTCAGAAATCGGGGTATTGGTATCACTAGACATGCCTATGGGGGTAGCATTGATCACGATTCCAGCTACTTCTAATAAATGGGGAATTGACGACCAAGGATGCACCCGCAAATTGTAATCACGAAGTTGACTGGTCATTGTGCCGTGAAATTTTTTGAGCTTCTTAGCATCGCGCCCAACCACATGAATAACGGGACAGCTAAGTTCTAGACAAGCTGCTACCACTGCCTTTGCCGCACCACCACTACCGAGAATAATCGCGGGCATATTTTTCCAGTCGCAGTCAAGTTGCTTTAGTGGTTCGAGAAAACCTGCTACGTCCGTATTAGTGCCAACCCAGCGATCATCAATCCGCTTCACGGTATTAACTGCACCAACGGATTTCGCGATCGGTAAGACTTCATCTAGTAAGGGGATGACTTCAACTTTATGGGGGATGGTGAGGTTAAAACCCTGTACCGATTTAATAGCTTTGAGTCCAGCGATCGCTGCCGATAGATCTTCAACGGGAATTGGGAAAGGCACATATACATAGTCCAAACCCAAGGAAGCGATCGCCGCATTATGCATCACAGGTGAAAGGCTATGACTGACAGGAAAACCCATCACTCCTAAAATTTTAGTTGTCCCTAAGATGCTCCCGCTCATAGTCGCTTACCTAAACGTAGTTACAAAACTATGACATAAATGTTTCACCACAACTTTCATCAAACGAATAAATTTTTAGAAAATGTTGCGAAGCAACATTTTCTAAAAATTTATTCGTTTGGCTTTACAAACCTTTTAGATTAAGCAACTAGACTAAGCAACCTAAAAAGCCTTCGCGCAATTTATCTGCTTCGAGATGCCTGCCGATGAAGACTAATTGATTCTTGCGAAGTTCATTGTCTTTCCAAGGGCGATCGCGAGTTGCATCAAACTGCATATGCACACCTTGAAATACCAAGCGTTCCTCAGAACCAGCTAGATTAATAATTCCTTTAGAGCGGAAAATATCTTGACCTTGAGTTCTCAGTAACTCACTAATCCATGCTTGGAATTTATAGGGATTGACTGAGCCAGCTTCCAAAATACTGACCGAGCCAACTTCCTCATCATGAATGTGATGATGGTGTTCGTGATGCTCGTGGTCATGGTCATGATGCTCGTGATCGTGGTCATGATGTTCGTGGTCATGGTCGTGATCATGTTCATCCTTGACTTGAGCCGCGAGAAATTCAGGGTTCTTTTCGAGAATGCGATTGAGATCAAAACCTCCTACATCAAGGACTTTATTAATACTTTGTTCAATATTCTCTGTACTAGTTTGATTTAACTGAACGCGCTCCACTCTGGCTAAGACATTCAAATGCTTGATTTTTGCTTCTAGTTCCTCTAGCTCCTCAGGAGTAACCAGATCAGTCTTGTTGAGCAAAATCACATCGGCAAAACCAATTTGTTCGAGAACTTCGCGATCGCCCCAATGTTGTTGGACATGCTTGGCATCAACTACTGTGACCACAGCATCTAGAGACACTTGGCGATGGATATCCTCATCCATAAAGAAGGTCTGCACCACAGGACCTGGATCCGCTAAACCTGTGGTTTCGATTAAAAGATGATCAAACTTGTTGCGGCGGCGCATCAGGTTGCCAATAATCCGAATCAGATCGCCCCGCACGGTGCAGCAAATGCAGCCATTATTCATCTCAAAAATCTCTTCGTCAGCACCAATTACCAATTGCTGATCGATACCCACTTCTCCAAATTCATTAACAATGACGGCAACCTTCTTACCATGCTCAGCCGTGAGGATGTGATTGAGTAATGTCGTTTTACCTGCACCAAGGAAGCCTGTCAGGACGGTAGCGGGAACTTGTGCTGATGCGATGCTCATAGACTATGCCAATTGCCTGCAATTATTGATAAAAGGTTTACTGAACAAAATTATAGCGCTCTTACTTTATCGCGCTTCTCATATAGGGAAGTTTCCGTGCCTTCGGCACGGAAACTTCCCTAGCCACCACCAACAATTGTGACAATCTCTAGGCGATCGCTATTTTGAATAATTGTATTTTCCCAGAGTTGACGATGCAAAATTTCGCCGTTATATTCCACCGCAACGAGACGCGGATTTAGCCCTAGATATTTCAGCAATTCAATCATGGTGAGGTTTGGCTCACATATGCGATCATCACCATTTACTTGCAACGTAATCATAGATATTAAGTTTAAATTCTGATTTTTAATCTTGTCTTAGAGATCTTATACTTCAATACTAAAACGTACCTGTGTGTCTATGTCTCAATCTACATCAGCAAATACGCCAGACTTGCCAACAATCAACCTAGATATCGGGCTAAGTGAAGCTGAAATCGCCGAGAGAAAGCAGCGTGGTGATATTAATGTCGTCGTCATGCGATCGAGCCGCACCTATAAGGAAATCTTTCAAGAAAACGTTTTTACATTATTTAACGTTACCTTTGGCGTAGTTTTAGTTTTGATGACAGCTCTCGGACAATTCACTGATGCTATCTTTTCGGGATTTTCAGTATTTATGAATATTCTGGTGGGGGTTGCTCAAGAGATTCAGGCAAAGCTGACATTGGATAAACTCGCCTTATTATCAGTGCAAAAGGTGAAAGTGCGGCGCAATGGCGAATCTCAGGAAATTCCTGTAGGCGAAGTGGTGCGTGATGATTTGATTGAGCTAAACCCTGGCGATCGCGCTCCAGTCGATGGCGCAGTGCTAGTTTCACAAAATGTGGAAATGGATGAGTCTCTACTGACAGGCGAATCCGATCCCGTTGCTAAGCAGATTGGCGATATTGTACTTTCAGGTTCCTTTTGCTTAGCAGGAAGTTGTGTATTTCGAGCCGATAAGATTGGCAATGAAAGCTATGCTGTCAAGCTATCCCAATCCTCTCGGGTATATAAGCGAGTATTTACGCCTTTGCAGAAAAAGATTGACATTTTAGTGGAAATCTTCATTCTGGTGTTAATTGTTGCCGCCTTCTTGCATCTCGCCTCCAGCCTCAACTCAGGGCGGACAATGGTGGATACAATTCGCTATGCTTCGGTAATTATCAATAGCTTTGTTCCCGCAGGTTTAATTCTCTCAATTAGTGTTGCCTTTGCGATCGGGGCAGTGGAAATTAGTAAACGACGCACGTTAATCCAAAAAATCAATGCCGTTGATTCGATGAATAGTGTGCGGATTCTCTGTACTGACAAGACGGGAACCTTGACCCAGAATAAATTGGTGGTGAAGTCGATTGTGCCTTTAGGTGATACCGATGAAGATTCGCTAAGGGAATTAATCGCTCTCTATACCAGTTTTATGGGATCGCAAAATAGTAGTGCCAGAGCCATGGCTGCCTTTACGGACAAACCCCGATCGCAATCGAAGTTTGTTAGCGAAGTCCCTTTTAGTTCTAGCCGTAAATGGGGGGCGATCGCGATCGACATCGGTACAACGATCATGGTCGGTGCTCCTGAAATTTTATTCACTAGTCCTGAGACTCAAGAGCAAGCTAAGCAATTTGGTCGTCAAGGTTTGCGAGCGATCGCCGTTGTCACCAGCGAGGATAGTTTCGACGCTTCCGAAAAAAATCCCGCCTTACCCAGCAATCGGCGCGATCGCGGTATCGTTTTACTCGAAGACAGCCTACGTCCCGATGTAGTTGATACGATCTCCGAATTACAAAACAAGAATATTCGCCTCAAGGTAATTTCAGGCGATAGCGTCGAAACAGTTGCCTCAATTGCCCGTCAAGCAGGTATCGCTGTTCCTGAAGATGCAGTCTTTACCCAAAAGACCTTAGAAGAAATGGATAACAATACCTTTAGTCGTTCTGCCGCCTATGGTGCTGTGTTTGGCAGAATTACCCCTGACATGAAGCGTCGTTTAATCTCGGCAATGGTGAAGCGGGGTGGCTATGTGGGTATGGTCGGTGATGGGGTGAATGATGTCCCTGCATTTAAGGAGGCTCAGCTAGCGATCGCCATGAATGATGGCGCACAAATTAGCAAAGATGTTGCCGATATAGTCCTACTCGATAATAATCTCTCCGCCCTACCCCAAGCCTTCACCGCAGGTGACGATATTAAGCAAAAGATTCTCTCTTCCGCTTTGCTCTATCTCACTAAAAATATCATGGTGATCCTGACAATTTCCTTTGCGGGATTTGTGCAACTTCCCTTTCCTGTAGAACCTCGCCATATGACAGTTTTAACGATGGCAGTAGTTGGCTTACCGACAATTTGGATCGCCTTTGGCTGGCTCAAGCCTAGACGTTTAGAGAACTTCTTACGCGATGTGTTGGGTTACAGTTCCATTGCAGGGATCTTTGGGGCGATCGCCATGACGACAGGTTATGTCTTTTCCTACTACATTAGTGGTTGGGCTTTGCTCAAGATGCCTCATGGTGTGACGATGATTGATTCCGATACATTCCAAGATATTGCTAAAGGTCAAGCTCAATGCGTCAGTACGATCATTGGCACAGTCTTCTGTCTATTTGTATTTTGGACTTTAACCAATGTTTCCATCTGGAAAGTCCAAACCTTATTTAAAAATGCCACAGCTACAATTCTGGGTGCTGCCTCCGTTGGTTTGTCAATTATATTAATGCTGCTATTGCCCGAATTTTTCCAAGTTGAAGTTCCTGACCAATTCGGATGGGCATTGATTATCTTTTTACCCACTTCGAGTTATTACCTATTGCGAATGTTGCAATCAAGCAAGCTATTCCGCCATTTACCAAGCTATCTCAGTCAGCCTTAATCAAATCCTTAGATGACCAATCTCGCAAAACTTGAAACCCAGAATCAATGAAACCTAGAATCTCAAAACGCCCGATGGCAATTACGATACTTGCAACCACAATGGTTGGCTCCAGCCTCTTGCTGATTAGCGATCGCCTATTAAACTTCTACATCTATCGTTTACTAGAAGGAGATATTCCTTTAGTCGGCAATAATTCTACCAATTTACAAGTAGTTTCAGGGATTGCCTTCATTGGTTTTAGTTTAGTCCCAATCCTCTTAGCGATCGGTCTATGGCATTTAAAATCGTGGGCAAGATTTCTCAGCATTTGTCTGTTTAGTGCCGTGATGTTTCCTGCGGCAGCAGCATCTTTGAATTTGGTTTCACCCCCCTCAGCTACCAAACTTTTGGCGATTCCAACGGTATTTGATGATGCCCTCAATGTGGATGTGTCTACACCTGTTTCCCGACTAATGGTTTTAAATCCATATATTGCGCTTGGCAGTGCGATCGCCCTTGCCGTTTTGCTGACTCCTGCGATCGGTAGAGCTTTTCGCTCGTATCACAGTTCTAGAAATCTAGAAGATAATTAGACCGTCAGTAATTTTACAGAGTATTGCACTGAATTAAAAAATAGAGAAACCTTTAAAAGTATAGTTGTTTTAAATAATTTGCAGAGGGGCTTCGACTCCGCTCAGCCATCGGTGTAAGCTAGCTGAGCGAAGTCGAAGCTGTAGTTCTTATTTGAATTATCTATAAGGCTTTGCCTTGCTTTTAAAGGTTTCTCTAATAGGCTGTAATTAAACTGGTTGAAAATAGAAGGCGAAGCCTAGAATTGCGTAGGTTGCTACGAGTAGAGAACCTTCTAGCCAATTTGATCGCCCATCAGAGCTAATTGAGTTGGCAATCAAAACTGCTACGGCAACTGCCACTAATTCAAAGGGATTGAAGTTTAAATCCATTGGCTTACCAAGGAACCAACCGACAATTACGAGCGCAGGCGCAACAAAGAGGGCAATTTGCATACTGGAGCCAACAGCAACTGATACCGATAGTTCCATTTTGTTCTTCATCGCTACGGTAATTGCGGTTGTATGCTCCGCCGCATTACCAATAATTGGCAAGAGGATTACCCCAGTAAATAGTTCCGTTAAACCTAGTTGAGCAGTTGCTTCTTCTAAAGTGCCTACTAATAGTTCCGATTCAAAAGCGACTAGTAGAGTTACTCCAAACAGAACAGCAATCCATAGTGGTAGATTCACTTTTTGAGGATGTCCTTCTTCTGCCTCAGCGTCATCGGCTTCTGATTTACCGACATCATAGAGATAGGCGTGGGTTTTCATCGAAAATAGAAGCGTGAGACAATAGACAATGATCAACACGATCGCTACAGACAGAGATAATTTTTGCAAAATCTCTTCGCTAATTCCCGCAGTTGTAAAATTTGCTGCTGTGGGCAATAAAATCGCAATTACCGCCAAATTCATCACTGAAGCATTTAATCTCGCCATAGTTGGCTGAAATTCTTGCTCTTTGTAACGCAATCCGCCCAAAAACATGGATAATCCCATGACTAGCAAGAGGTTTCCAATAATCGAACCTGTGATGCTTGCTTTTACCACACTGGTAAATCCTGCATTTAATGCCACGATCGCAATAATTAGCTCGGTTGCATTACCAAAAGTAGCATTCATCAATCCGCCCCACGAGGGACCAAGGACTACCGCAATCTCCTCAGTTGCAGTGCTCAGCCAACCTGCTAGGGGCAAAATGGCGATCGCTGAAGTGACAAATATAAGCGTAGAATCCCATCCGAGAAAATGACCAATGATTGAAATCGGGACAAACACAAGTAATCCAAAGGAGAAGATGTTCTTAAACATAACCAGCCATTGTAGTGTCAAGGGTAAATGTACCAACGTAATGATATAGCAGTTTTCATTTTGCCGTAGGTAAAATGAAAACTCATAACCCTTGATATAGCTACCGCCAAGTGTATTAAGACGTAAAAGCCAAAAGAGAGGGACGGCGCTTCGCGCCGTCCCTCTCTTTTTAGGTTTTGATTTTGTCCTAACACAAGCGACGGTGGCTATATGACTAATTTTGGTGTTTTAAAATCAGGATATGCTGATTTTAAAATCACTAAGCAGCATCGCAAGTTTGCGTATTACACTTTAAAATGTTGGTATATCGCGACTTACAAGAAATCCTTATGACTGAACTTACTGCCGAACAACATCGTGTTAAGATGCAACGCCGTCAAGAGGTACAGCATCAAAGGATTGCTGAACGTAAACTCGAAAAGGGGCTGATCATCGTCAATACAGGTGACGGTAAGGGAAAAACTACTGCGGCTTTAGGAATGGTGTTGCGATCGCTTGGTCATGGTTACAAAGTGGCGATCGTCCAGTTTATTAAAGGAGCATGGGAGCCTGCGGAAAAGAAAGTTTTTGAAATGTGGCAAGATCAACTGGTTTTTAAGGCTCTGGGTGAGGGCTTTACATGGGAAACTCAAGACCGCGATCGCGATATTGCCAAAACCAAGGAAGCATGGGAAGTGGGACTTGGCTACATCAAAAATCCTGAATATAAGTTGGTTTTACTGGATGAAGTAAATATTGCGCTCAAATTGGGCTATCTCGATGTGGAAACAGTGATTGCTGGTCTAAAAGAGAAACCTGCGGATTCCCATGTAATTCTGACTGGTCGTGGTGCACCTGCAGAACTGATCGAAGTTGCCGATTTGGTCACAAGAATGGAATTGGTCAAGCATCCCTTTAGAGAGCAGGGTGTCAAGGCTCAAGCAGGAATCGAGTTTTAGAAATAATGCAAAGCATTATTTCTAAAAAAATTTCATTTCGCTAAAGTAGTGAGAAATATGTCAAAAATTGGTGTTGGTATTATTGGCACGGGATTTGGACAGATCATCCATATTCCTGCGCTACAAATTCATCCAGATACAGAAGTTGTCGCGGTCTACCATCGCGATCGCATCAAGGCACAGCAAATTGCGGATAAGTTTGGAATTCCCCATGCTTGCGATCGCCTCGAAGATTTACTTGCGCTTCAGTCAGTCCAAGCCGTAACCATCTCTACACCACCAAGCTTTCACTATGAACAGGCGAAAATGGCGATCGAAGCAGGCAAGCATATTTTGCTAGAAAAACCTGTAACGATGAACTTTCAAGAAGCGATCGCCTTGTATCGTCTTGCTCAAGAGAAACAAGTTGTCACAGCAACAGATTTTGAGTTTCGTTGTGTACCGCAGTGGAAATACTTTAAACATTTGCTAGAGCACAATCATGTGGGCAAAAAGCGGATGATTACCATTGATTGGCTAGTGCAGGGGCGTGCCGATCCTAAGCGGGTGTGGAATTGGTATAGCCAAAAGGATTATGGTGGCGGCGCATTGGGTGCGATCGGTTCCCATGCCTTTGACTATGTGCGCTGGTTATTTGGCGATATCAAAAGTCTATCTGGACAACTCAGTACAGGCATTACCGAACGTCCCGATGCTGATGGGATTCTGCGCCCCGTGGATGCTGATGATACCTGCAATATTCTCTTAGAACTTACCGATGGCACGCCTTGCAATATTTCTCTCAGCACAGTCACCTATCGTGGGCGTGGACATTGGCTGACAGTTTATGGCGAAAATGGAACCCTAGTTTTAGGAAGCTCTAATCAAGCAGATTATGTGCATGGTTTCAGCTTGCGCCAAGGCAAACTCGATCGCACCGAAATGGAAATTGTACCGATACCACCCGAATACGATTTACCAAAAACCTATACCGATGGTCGGCTTGCCCCTGTTTTAGCTATATGCGATCGCTGGGTCAAGTCCATTCAATCAGGAGAACCGATGACACCTAGTCTCTATGAAGGTGCATGGTCACAATTACTGATGGATTTAACCCAAGAGTCTCACCAGTCAAGAAAATGGATAGATGTTCCATCTTCACTATTTTTTTGAAAGTTATAGTAATGAGACATTATAAACCTCTGATATATTCAAAGATTTTAGGCAATCGCTTGTTGCCAACTGGTGACGATATCTTCTTTTTTGATCCCTGCTTCGATGAGTGCATTTGTTAATCCTTCTTCAAAATTATCTTCTTCGATGATGACTTGGCGATCACTATTATCTTTCTCAACAAGTCGTGCATGAAACAGTACAAAATCCATCCATTTTTGTTTGTCAAATCCTGTGGCAAGAACAACAAATTGACCAGAATCAAGATCGCAAACTGGATATAGTTTGATCGCCTGCAATCTTGGCTGATGGATTGTGGCATCATTCACAGTTCGTTTTAGAATCTCTGCATAGCTTATTGTGTTATCCATTGAGTAATAACCTCCTGCTCTGGTTTGTATACTATTAAATTAATTTTATTTCGCCTGATTGCGATCTGGAAAATTTCTTTTTGAAAGTGTTTTGTATACATTTCTTGACTGACAGCTAGAAACAATTGACGATCTGGTTCTTGGGTTTCCAATGACCATTGATAAAGCTGTAGCTGTCCCAATGTTTTTTGTAACTCATTAATTACTGAAGGTGAGTCAAAATCTTTGACTTCGACAGCAATTTTATGTCCTTCTTTTTCAGCAGTAAAGACTTTTTCAGCTCCTAAATCAGCTTTTAGCAATGTTTCTCCTAAGACCAAAAGTAGCGGATCATCAGTAATTGTCCAACCATCTTTTTCGAGGGTGCGGCGTAGGGATAAATGTAAGCTATCGCGTCTAGACATAATAGTGTGTATAAATAATCAAAATAATTCTGGCTGAACGGTCATGCTTTCTTTCTCGGCGCGTTTGAAGGTGATGTCACCGAGGCTGAGATCGAGATATTCGGGTTTCTTGGCTCCTGAGAGTAAATCTTCGATGGTGAAAATTTGGACGCGGGGATAGTCTTTGCCATTGGCGGCACGATAGAATCCTGCTTTGGTTGCTTCAGTGATCATGGCTTTGGTGGGTTCGGCTAAGGTGACAAAGAATCCGAGATCGGCTTTGTTGGTGGACATTGTACCGATGAGATCACGCACCATTGACACGCTGACATTATCGCCACCTTTGACGGAGACGACGATCTTCCGTTTAATTTCGCGTTTGTTTTCGTCAAGGTCAGAAATATAGCGCAAGCCATCAATGCCGCCATCTGCACCTTTCTTTTTACCTTGATAGGGTGGCACTTTGACAAGAGAGCAAGCCCACCATTGAAATTGATATTTGTCGCGTTTGGAGAGGTCTTGGGCGCTAGCAAAGTCTTTGGGTGTGCCGAATACTTCAAATTCAATTTTTGGGAATGCTGATTGTAAACGGCTTTCGATTAGGGAGATTGCGAGATGAGTAATGTCAATCCCAATCCAGTTACGGTTTAGTTTTTGGGCAGCATGAAGGGCTGTACCACATCCACAAAATGGATCTAAGACGATATCGCCTTCGTTAGAGCTTGCTTGAAGGATTCTTTCTAATAGTGCTAAAGGTTTTTGAGTTGGATATCCTAAACGTTCTTTTGCTTGAGAATTAATTGGAGGAATATCATCCCATAAGGCTTGTAAAGGAGTACCTAAGTTTTCATCAAGATAGCGTTTTAGTCGAATTCCACCATTTTTTGTAAAGTGAAGTTTATTCTCTGAATCAAGCTTTTGCATTTTTTCAATAGGACATCTCCATAAAGAAGTAATTCCCTTGTATTCATAGGTATATCCACCTCCTGATAATCCTTTAGCTGTTAAATTATCGTCTGTCCATCTTCTACCATCAGAATCTAGATGGCGAAACCTAGATTTATATGCCTCAGAATGTTCTGTAAATACTGCGTTCCAAACATAATTGGAACTTTTTGCGTAATACAAAAGAATATCTGTATTTGCTCCATATTTTTTTGGATCGTTATGTGCTGTTGTTCGCTTCCAAGTAATTTCACTACGATAATTTTGAATGCTAAAAATAGAATCAAGAATGACTTTGAGATAATGACTAGCTGTTGGATCGCAATGTAAATACAGACTTCCTGTAGGTTTGAGAACACGATGAAGTTCGACTAAACGAATTGCCATCATCACCAAATAAGCCGACAGATCGTTATGCCCCAAACGCCGCACCAACAAATCTAATAATTCTGCCAAATCCCCATTTACATCATATAAAGCTTGCAAAGTCCGCGCCGACTCATCGCTCCAATGCCAAGTATCCTCAAAAGCTGTAATTTGAGCCTGTGGCGGTACATCCCCCGACTTGCGACCACCAAAAATCACGTTATAGTCCGCATTCGAGTTAAAAGGCGGATCGAGATAAACCAAATCAACGCTTTCTGAGTTAATGCTCTCCCGCAAAACCTGCAAATTATCCCCAAAATATAAGCGTTTCATTAAATTCTAGTTAATTCTCATTTTTTATGACTATAACTTGAAAATACTTAAAAATAAGAGTAAATGACAAGAATATTTATTGAGTTTAATTGAGAATACTTGAACCAACTTAAAACTTCATACCTAGAGAGATCGCTTGACAATACATAGCTTCCAATCACTAAAGTTAGGAATATTATTAAAACCATTGCAAACAAAATAGACAGTTAGTAACGGGGTTTTATAGGCTTTGACGATAATGTAAACTTATCTTAACTAACATTAGTCATCACACCTGATCCTGCTGTAACCAAAGCCAATGCAACCAACCGATCCGAAAAAATTTACCGAAAAAGCATGGGAAGCGATCGTCAAATCGCAAGAGGTCGCAAGGCGATCGCAACATCAGCAGCTCGAAGTCGAGCACTTAGTAATGGCGCTACTGGAGCAGGAAGAGGGTTTGACGACAACCATCTTTACCGTGATGGCAGTACCAATGGCGCGGGCAAGGCGACAGGTGGAAGAGTTTTTGCGGCGACAGCCCCGTGTGGCAAGTCCCGAGCAGTTATATCTGGGGCGCAATCTAGAGGTATGGCTCGATCGCGCTGAAGAGAGTCGCAAGAGCTTTGGTGATGACTTTATGGCGATCGAGCATATGCTGATCGGTTTAGCCGATGACGATCGCCTCGGCAAAAGACTCTATCGTGACCTAAGCATCGATCGCAAAAAGCTAGAGGATGCAATTAAATCAGTTCGCGGTAGCCAGACGATTACCGATCAGAATCCTGAAGCGAAGTATGCCGCTTTAGAGAAATATGGGCGCGATCTGACAGAACAGGCAAAAGAAGGCAAGCTCGATCCTGTCATTGGGCGTGATGATGAAATCAGGCGAGTTGTACAGGTGTTATCTCGGCGCACCAAAAACAATCCTGTGTTGATTGGGGAACCGGGGGTAGGTAAAACTGCGATCGCAGAAGGGCTAGCTCAACGCATTATTCGTGGTGATGTGCCCGAATCCCTCAAAGACCGCACAATTATTAGCCTTGATATGGGTTCACTGATTGCAGGGGCAAAATATCGTGGTGAATTTGAAGATCGCTTAAAGGCAGTTCTTAAGGAAGTTCTCAACTCCGATGGTCAGATCGTACTGTTTATTGATGAATTGCATACGGTCGTTGGTGCAGGAGCAACACAGCAGGGGGCAATGGATGCAGGGAACTTACTCAAACCAATGTTAGCGCGTGGAGAACTCCGTTGTATTGGCGCGACTACCTTGGATGAATATCGACAATATATTGAGAAGGATGCCGCATTAGAAAGACGATTCCAGCAAGTTCTCGTCGATCAGCCCACAGTGGAAGATACTATTTCCATTTTGCGTGGTTTGAAAGAGCGTTATGAAGTGCATCATGGTGTAAATATCTCCGACTCGGCATTAGTGGCGGCAGCAACTTTATCAAATCGCTACATTACCGATCGCTTTTTACCAGATAAGGCGATCGATCTAGTCGATGAATCGGCAGCAAAGTTGAAGATGGAAATCACATCTAAACCATTAGAACTTGATGAGATCGATCGCCGCCTAATGCAATTGGAAATGGAAAGACTCTCCTTGCAAAAGGAAGGCGATTTTACCCCCGTTGAGCGTGTCGAGGCTGAAGGCAAGGTTGTTTATAAAACTAAGAGCAGTAAGGCTGTGCAGGATCGTCTAGATCGGCTCGACAAGGAGATGAATGAATTGCGCGATCGCCAAGTTGCCCTTGATGATCGTTGGCAGCAGGAAAAAGACACGATTGATAATTTGCGATCGCTAAAAGAGCAAATCGATCAAACTAAGTTGCAGATTGAGCAAGCTGAACGAGAATTTAATCTCAATAAAGCGGCTGAGTTGAAATACGGCAGATTAACGGAACTAGAGAAAAATCTTGATGAGGCAGAACTCGAACTGAATCGTGCTAGGGCTGACGGTTCGATTTTATTCCGTGAGCAAGTTACCGAAGATGACATTGCCGAAATTGTGGCGCGTTGGACAGGCATTCCTCTGAAGAAGTTATTGCTATCTGAACGTCAGAAATTACTCACCCTCGAAACCCATCTCCACGATCGTGTGATTGGACAGGAGGAAGCTGTAAGCTCAGTAGCATCGGCAATTCGCCGCGCCCGTGCAGGCATGAATGATCCTAATCGTCCTCTTGGATCGTTCCTGTTTTTAGGTCCTACGGGTGTTGGTAAAACTGAACTTGCTCGTGCCCTTGCGGAATTTCTGTTTGATGCCGATAGCTCAATGATTCGCATTGATATGTCGGAATATATGGAGAAACATTCCGTATCGCGACTAATCGGTGCGCCCCCCGGATATGTGGGCTATGAGGAAGGCGGACAATTCTCAGAAGCGGTGCGTCGTCATCCCTATTCAGTAGTTCTTTTTGATGAAGTCGAGAAGGCTCACCCTGATGTCTTTAATATTCTCTTGCAAGTTCTCGATGATGGACGTATTACCGATAGTCAAGGACGCTTAGTTGATTGCAAAAATACAGTAATCATCATGACTAGTAATATTGGTAGCGATCGCATTCTTGAAGTATCTAAGGATTTACCCACTGAGCTTGACGGTGACTCACGTTATGAGGAAATGCGCGATAAAGTTCTAGATGTGCTCCGCAATCACTTCCGTCCAGAGTTTCTCAACCGCATTGATGAGACGGTGATCTTCCATGCGCTACGTCGTAATGAGATCCGCTCAATTGCGACGTTACAAATTAAACGTATCGAAAATCGACTTAGCGATCGCAAGATTTCTCTAAATCTCAGCGAAGAGGCGAAAGATTACATCGCGGCTGTTGGCTACGATCCGTCCTATGGTGCGCGTCCTCTGAAGCGAGCGATTCAGCGAGAAATTGAGAACCCCATCGCCACCAAAATCCTTGAAGGAATTTTCACTGAAGGTTATAGCATCTACATCACCGTCGAGGATGACAAATTAGTTTTTAGCTAAACCCAAAGGCAGCTATGAGGCTTGCCTTCTTTAACGCGAGTTTGAGATTTTAAAATTTGCCAGCTTAACCTGAACTGACGTTAAATAGTTAGTAGAAATGCACCCCTTCGGGGTGCATTTCTACTAACCAAAAAAATCTACAAACGATTTAGAAATCCAATCCTTCCAAAAGAAAGACGGCGCTTCGCGCCGCCTTCCTTTTGGAAGGATTAGGATGAACATCGATAGAGAACTGCTATGATTTTCTCTAAATTTTTGTTTGCAGGATCGCGTAACAAAAATGGCAAATGACCAGTAGGTGGAGATTTGAAATTAGGTTGACGACCTTCGAGATAGTCCCATCGCGAAGTTTGACGATTGTAGGCAGTTTCGATCGCTGATTCTCCAGAGCTATTAATCCAGCCCATACTTTCGTATGTTTTACGAATATCTTTATCATTAGCAGTGTAAAGTTTCTTTTGAGCAGATAGACCCAACTTTCCATTACTTGCCTGTGTCCATAACTGATCGATCAAAACTAAATCAGCACAACTTATTTGTTTAAATTCGTCAGGATGAAAGCTTCCATCATTATAGGATTGATTTCCCGCAGCTTTGAGAAGTGATAAATAGGTTTCGTTATCCGCTTCTTTCCAATCTTTGGCGGCGAGATAGCTACGGAGTTGAGCATAGTTGCGATCAACTGGTACAGCCGGCACAGCTTGGGGACTAGGGGCTTCCAAAGAGCTACTAGGCAAGGGCGTTGAGCTAGGCTTAATGGTTAAGGAATTATCACTCCGTAATGGGTTCCAACCTGTTACTAGTAGATAACTGCCAGTAGCTATGATTAAAAATGCGATCGCCGATGGTAACAGCCAAGGGTTAGGAGGAACTTCGCGATCATCTGTAATTCTAGGTGAAGCTGTACTTAGCTTTGGTAACTTTGCCATGTCTTTGATCACTTCATCGACGGTTTGGTAGCGATCGCGAGGATTACATCGGATCATCCGATCCAAAATGGCGGCAAATTCGCGACTAACCTTGGCATAGTTTCGCCAAATAATTTCATTGTCCCGATCCCGTGAAAATTGGCTAGGATGCTTGCCTGTCAGTGCTTGTAAAGCAACCATTCCCAAGGAATAAATATCACTACATGATACCGACTGTCCCCGCTCTTGTTCGTAGGACATATATCCGGGAGTGCCTATTGGTAACGTGACTCTTGCTTTGTGATGGGCATTGGCAACTTCCATTTGGACTTGCTTGACCGTACCAAAGTCAATGAGAACTAATTTGCCATCACTATGACGACGAATTAAATTACTTGGTTTAATATCGCGATGAATGACATTGTAATGATGGACAAATTGAAGGATTTCCAAAACTTCTTTAACAATTTGGGCTACCCTTGCTTCTGCCATTTGGCTCCCCGGAACCATTTCGGTACTCAGTGGATGTCCTGCAATATATTCTTGAACTAGATAGAATTCTTTATTCTCTTGAAAATAGGCATAGAGTTGAGGAATGCGATCGTGTCTACCCAATTCTTGTAAGGTTTCTGCCTCGGCTTTAAATAGTTCAAGAGCCTTTTGGGTAAAAACGGGATCATCAATAGTGGGATTGAGATGCTTGACAACGCATTTAGGATTTTTGGGCAAACGAGTATCTTCAGCAAGGTAAGTTTGGGAAAAACCTCCTTCTGCTAATTCTTTCATAATGCGATATCGTCGATCGAGCAGCTTGCCTAGCATAGTGGCATTATTTTTAATCCTATTGATTTTACAGCGCTGTGCCTTGTAAAAATGTCAACTTAACTTAGGACAAGCCTTATCTGCGAGACTTGCCGTTGGGCATTGATATTCTAAACATGATTGCTCATAGGCAGGATCTACTGCTGGATCGGGAGGCATTTGTCCAAAAATCATTTTGCAACTGAGATCTTCAAAATTGGGGGTCATGGTTAGTGGAATTCCAAACTTCTCTGTAAAAAATGTTTGGGTCGGTACTTTACACATATTGACACACATACCAACACAACCACTATCAACCAGATAACGGCATTTTTTAATATGCACTGCTGATGGTTGCGATCGCACGGTTCCATCGGGCAAATCCACCTCAGCCTCAATAACGTCGCAGGGACCAACGAGCCACTCAAACAGTTGTGCCGCGAACCACGCATTGAGAACACATACTAGCCTCGTTGGAGAGAAAAAAGTGCGGATTGCCCAAAGTGCTGGCGATGGTACTAAGGATTGCAGCACTTTAGCAACAATTACTTGCTGCTCTTGCGCGTTGCGTCCCTGCATAATTTTCTTGGACAAGTCTACAAAGCCCGCATAGCCATCGATTTCAGTTCCTTTACCTAAAGCCTCTGACATTTTGCGGGAAAATAACCAGATAAACAAACGATCAATAAAATTATCGTTATATTCATCTTTAGCAATTTTTTGCAAGGCTTTAGGCTGCATAGATTCTCTCAAACTCAACTAGATGCATTAATTATCGCAATAAACGAATAACTGCATCCGCTAAACGATCATAAAAGAAATAGTCATGAGCACCGATAGTCTTTTTGACTGTGCCACCAAATTGACGTTTAAATCGGGAAAACTTGTAATAGGCATGGGTTGGATCATCACTGTAGCCATAAAAATCATAAATCCTGTGACCAAGTTGTTTGGCGCGTTGCATTGCTGCCCAATGCAACGCATATACGGGCATTACCTGCCTTGCGCTTTCACTACGTCCACCATAGAGATAAGTACAGCGATCGCCCCAGTAGATTAATAAAATTGTGGCGAGTATTTTGCCGTTGTATTTAGCAAAGCCAATTTCCGCCATTCCTTCACGAAATAGATTTTGGCAAAGTTTGATAAAAAATCCATAGGATTCGCTTAAAAAGCCTTGGCGTTGTGCTGTTTCATAAAATAAGTCATAAAAATGGGGAATTGCCGCATCTTCGCTAGTGAACACTGTCTCAACTCCATGACGCTGACTGAGACCGATGTTATAGCGTCCTTTAGGAAGCATTTCTGCAAGTAGTACTGATTCACTTTTTTGGAGATCGATCCAGAGAGTCTCTGAGGGCATGAGATCCGCAGGCGATCGCACAAAATCCTGATTCATCCATTCAGGCTTTGCTGATAATAAAGGCTCGATGCGTAAAGCGATCGCACCACCCGAACCCATGCCTTGAGATAATTTTTCTGCTTGATTTAATAAAAGCTGCATTCCTTCCGTTTCTAAATTTGGTGGTAATAGGGGAGCCGCAGAGGCAAAAATTAGATTTGCCGCACTCCGTTGAGGATAGAAGTAGAAAATACATCCCCCAATTAATTGATCTGATTCATCAAAAAGTCCATAGCGAAAGGTTTGATAGCCATCAAGTTCGCGAAAGTTTGCCCATGTCCAAGACTGCATAAAACAGCCATGATGATATGTTTGGGTGAGATTGTCCCAAGATATGCGATCGCTATCTAACAACTCCCTAAGAATCACTTTTTTGTTTTCCCCTGTTTAGGTGTTGATTTTCAGTTGTAGGAGTTTTCCAATGAGCGTACGCTCATTGGAAAACTCCTACAAATCATCATTTCTTATTGTCGTTAGCAAGATTAATTAACCAAAAAATACCTGCAACTGTCATCATCAACCCCCAAAATCCTAAGCCACCACTGCCATCATCGGAACCATTGCTAATAAATCCAGAAGAGGAGGTTGACCCCTTAGCAAATACAGCATCAGGAGCCGCTAAATTAGCAACTAACAGAGTTAAAGAGACGATCGCAATTACTTTAGCCGTAGTCAGATTAAAAGAAGGTCTAGATTCGGAATCTGTGGAAATTGCTTGGGATTCCTGCTCATCAAGAGGCTTAGCCTGCTGAAATTTGATGATTTTATTTTGCAATTCGCGCAAATCGTCAGCAATTTCATGGGGTAATTCTTGCGATCGCTCTAGTAGTTTGGCAATTAAGCGGGGAAAATCAATTTGATTGAGTAGTTGTTTTGCTCTACCTAACCATTCCTGCGAAATTTCTGGCGTATGCGAGTGATGCTGTGCAGGAATTAAAAGACTATCAGGATTTGACTCTAATTGCTTGAGCCAAGATTGCGCTAGAGCCTCTAGGCTCATGGGATCATTCAGTTGGAAATTATGTCTGCTAGTTGCGATCGCTGTTGGCGCATCTTGAAAATCAAGAAAATTAATTTGAGGATTTTCCGAAGAAACTGTTGAGGAATTAGGATGAGAGATATTTAAACGATTGAGTAAATAGAAAAGTAACTGCGACGAATCTTTTTGATGAATAGTTACGGAATGTCGTGTCTGTGCGATCGCCGTATCAAAAGTAAATACTGTCTGTAAAGCATCTAAACTTAACTCTTGTAAATTAGGTGGCAAATCTAGAGACTCTATTTCTGAGCGGATAATAGCTTTTTCGGAAGCGAGCAAGAATCCCCAATTACCATAGTCATGATTGATAAAAGAGGGAATTTGTAACTGCAATGGTTTTACAGATAAACCTGCGGCTTGTATGGTTTGATAAATGCACCAGAAAGCTAATGTATTGCGATCGGGGGAAACTGCATTTGTGGCAATAATTCCCAAAGGCATAAGCGCTTGTTTGAGCAGACTAAACCATTCCAGTGCATAGATTTGGGTGTCGGCAACTGAGGCGGGATAGGTGAAGTCGCAAATAATGGCGTGATATTTATAATCATGAAGGCTTTCCGTACAGAATTCTTGTACCAAGCGATTGAGAAAGGCAAAGGCTTCCTGAATATGAATCGCAACTTTAGGGTTAACTAAACTCCCTTGATTAAAACTCGCAAAATCCTGTTTACCCAGATCAACTACTTCTTGAGAATAGTCCACTAGATCAATTTGATTGACCTGTGGGAATCGTAAAATATCCCTCGCCGCAAGCCCATCACCACCACCACAAATGAGAACTCTGAGTAATTGATTAGGAAAGCGCTTAGCGGCTAAGGCGATCGCAGGAATCGTCAAATATTCGTGATAGATCGCTTCATCAGCACTATGAAACTGCAATTCCCCATTGATATAAAAAGCAATTCCATCGGTGTGCTGCTCGACAAATAAAGAGGTTGCCATGCCTTACCAATCTCCAGAGGTCATCAAAATGAAGCCAATAATTACCAATGCCCATGCACAAACCCATTCCCAAGTGCGATCATTGGTTTTCTGATTATGGCTCGGAGAATTTTTGGAGGCAAAGCTTTGGATGGTAATGGACTTCTCAGCGATCGCAAAGTCCTCAGGGTTAACTTTCTTTGTGGAATAAACATGGAGTTCCCGATCTTGCCAAGCCTCAATCGCTAAATTCCAAAGATGCTCCTCGTCCCAATAGTCCCATGTAGTCCGAGATTCACTACCATCTTCACTTTTATAAGTTCCCTCAGTTTGGGATTCAAAATAATAGAGTCTTCCTAAAGCCCTTAACTTGAAATAAGGCTCACGGCGCTCATGCATGGCATCCCAAAGCGCAAAGCGGACATCATCACCCACATGTTCCCCCGATATACGGTTAACTCCAATCTCTTCTGACAAATACCAATTGATGCGAGTTTCAGGGTTCTCAGGATCAACTTCTCGTAATAGATAATAACTAGATTTACCTGACTTTAGTAACCATTCCATTGTTTCGTAACCGTTAGCATCATCATAGGTGCTAAAGTCTTCAACTTCCCACTCTGTTCCCCCATAGGTAACGCGATCGCCTGCTCTAAGGCGCGTAAGGAAGCTAACATAGTCAGTCCCAAAAGAGGATTTCATAAATTCCTACTATTAGTTCAGGGTTGGTAAGCCAATTATAATTAAAAAAAGAGAGTTGCAGCGCTTTGCACTGCAACTCTCTTTTAATTCTGTAAAGCGGCTTTGCCGCACTCAGAAAAATAAGTAACCCTGACTAATTTAGAATTTAAATTTTGTGGCGTGACTTTGCCGCACTACGAAATTTAAGAAACTATGATTAATTTAGAACTTAAATTTTATGGCGTGGCAAAGCCACGCCATAAAATATGAGGAATCCTGACTAATTTAGAAAGGGAAGGTTAGGGTGTCTGGGAAAAAGCGGTTAGCTTCGATCAAGATACCAGCAGTGATGGTGAGCCATACAGCAGCTACAACAGGAGCAGAGGATAAAAAGCCGTTCAATAGAGTTCTCCTTATTAGATAGTTAGTTTTTATAATCCTCCAAAGTGTTAAAAGATCTAACTAAAACACTTTGGAGCAGTTGGTAAAGCGATCGCTAGATATCAAAACTAGCGAGGCGAAACTGTAACTTCATTTTCAGGAGCTACGAGTTCACCAGTGCCAAATTCCTTAAGAGCAAGAAGTGGCCATGCAAAGCCAGTTAGTGAAAACTTAACTGCAAGAGGAAGATCGATGAGGATTTCCTTTTGAGCTGCGGTTGCAACATCTTTGCGAACTGCGATCAAGTAGCTACGACCAACCCAGCCGATCCAACCTGCGATGTATAGGAACAGCAAGGAAGGAATGGTGAATTCGCCTGCATGGCTCCAACGACCATCGCTGATCAAGTGAGGTAGACCATCGTCACCGCAAAGCAAGCCAGAGCTAGCATATTTAGCAAAGCGCTCTTTGGTTTGGGTAACCTTAGCATTGAGGTAATCTGCTTGAGGAGTACCAGCTTTGAAATTAGCTAGACGTGCAGTGTAACCATCAACTTCTGTTTGCAAACGATCTTGGAAAGCAGCAGAAGAAGCACAAGGGGTCAAAGCTGAGAAGTCTGCGTATGCAGCAGGGGTTGAGGAAAGGCTAACGCCAAACCACAAAGCAATAACTAGAATGAGAGCAAAAAGTCTTTTCATAGACTGACCTTAACTTACCTTTGTTTAAGATTAGGCAAAAATAACGAGATTTTCGTTTGGGAACTTGGTTTCAGATCGTATATCAGCGATCGCGCCTTGGTAAAGCAATCTTCACATCCTGTAAAGTAAATTATCAATTAAGATGATCTAGATGTCGCAAATCGACATCTAGATCATCTTAATTTTGTTTAGAAATGCCAACTATTCTTGCGATCGAATCTAGCTGTGATGAAACGGCGGCGGCGGTAGTATGCGATCGCCAAATTCTTAGTAGCGTGGTTTCGTCGCAAATTCAAACCCATGCCCTCTATGGTGGCGTTGTGCCTGAGATTGCCGCACGTCAACATGTAGAGACAATTAATCCTGCGATCGCTCAAGCATACCGCGAATCGGGTAAAACATGGTCAGAGATCGATGGAATTGCGGTCACGACAGCCCCCGGTTTAATTGGCTCATTGATGATTGGGGTGACAGCCGCCAAAACCTTAGCGATGCTCCATAAAAAAACTTTAATCGCTGTGCATCACCTTGAAGGGCATATTTGCTCAGCTTTACTTGCTGATCCGACTTTAGAACCACCATTTTTATGCTTATTGGTTTCTGGTGGACATAGCAGCATTATTCTCGTTAAGGACTATACCGACTATCAGGTAATGGGTAAAACCCGTGATGATGCCGCAGGGGAAGCCTTTGATAAAGTGGCACGATTGCTTGGGTTAGGCTATCCGGGGGGACCAGTAATTGACAAAATCTCTAGCTCTGGCAATCCCAAAGCATACAAATTGCCGCAGGGACGAATTCCCGATTTTCCCTATGATTCTAGTTTTAGTGGATTAAAAACGGCAGTATTGCGACTGACCCAAAAGTTAAGCCCCAATGGAGAAGAATTGCCGATCGCTGATATTGCCGCTAGTTTTCAAGAAACTGTGGCAGCAGCTCTGGCAACTCGCTCGATTAAATGCGCGATCGAGCATAATTTATCGACCATTGTGGCGGTTGGTGGTGTCGCCGCCAATAGTGCCTTGCGATCGCGTTTAGTCACCATGTCCGCCGAAAATAATATTCGAGCAATCTTTCCTCCCTTAAGTTTATGCACTGACAATGCGGCGATGATTGGCTGTGCAGGCGCAATCCACCTATCGCGTGGTGAAACCTCATCAATGGGTATTGCTACGCGATCGCGCCTCAATCTCGAAGATTGCCAGAGTTTATATAATCTGACTTAATCCTCTTTCCCTTAGGCAAATTACTAGACATAAGGGACTTGCGATTAATTAAAGTAGCTACGGCTTCGACTTCGCTCAGCCAACGTTGGCTGAGCGAAGTCGAAGCCGTACAAACTCGGTGATACCTTTTTTCTCGTCAAGTCCCTAATCTCATTTTTGCAAGGAAATCATACAGGCTCACCATCTTCTAAGCTGTAAAGTTCAGGTTCATGCTCTAAAAAATCAAAGGAACCACCAACCATGGCTAATTGCGAAATCTCCTTGGTTGATATATTTGATGTTTCGAGAAATAATTTCTCCTCAAGCAAAAAGCGCTCTTCTGTAGAAAGTGTGTGAATGACCTGTATGAGGGTCTCGACTAATTTTGTGTTTACCATTGCATTGGCTCTGTGTTTACAAAATTAAAGCGTTGATCGCACAATTAAGTTGTTGAGGGAATTGGAAATCTCTTCGGTGAGTTTACGAGTACATTCCTTGGCAGCAGTGCGGCTGGATTGGTATTCAGGTAAACGGTCGGAGACTGACAGAGGCTCAGCGACAGAAATAATTACCTTGCGATCGCCAAAACTAGGAGTTTCTTTAAAAACTGAATCTGGATCGCGCTCGGTGACACGCTGCAACACGCTCCACATTAATTTTAAAACTTCCACATAGCGACTAGGGCTAGGATGTTGACGAACATAGTCGCTGGTCACACCAATAATACTTTCGGCGATTTTCATGTGCCAATTGCTGTAGTTAGCTTCGAGGGCAAGTTGATCGGCAAAGCTACGCTCGACCTGTGATAACTGGGCAATACCCTTGATGTCATTACGAAAAATGCGATCCCATCCCGCTTGTTCGAGGCGACGACAGCGATCGATCGCAGTGCCTTTAGATTTGATGCCAAAATTCATTTCTGCCACGCGCAAAATGCGATCGGCTAAGTCCTGTACGCGAGTTGCTAAATCATCGGTATCCGTGATTGTTGTATCAGTACTGGCATAGCTGCCATAAAAAGTTTTGTAATAATCGCTGACCCACTGTACTAAATAACTACCTAAATCATAGAGGCGTTGATAGCGTGTGTCGGGCGTAATTTCAGGTTTGGTAACACCACATTCCTTTTCGATAGTAAGAATCGTTTGATCGATCGCCCCCCAAGCTTTGGCTGAATATTCGTACTGAATCCCCACGGGAATAATCAGCATTTCTTCGGTACGCCCTTCTTTGAGCAAGTCCTCCGCAGACCAGAAGCCAATTTGAGCGATGCCCGGTTCTAGTTCGGCAACCAGTTCACTTTTGCCATTAGTCCCCCCTTCAGGAGCCATAGAAAGAGGCTCTTTGCCATTGATGATTTGTTGACGGATCAGGTTTAAGGCAGCGCGATCGAGTTTGCCCCGAAATATAGAAATCCCCCCTAGTGCTGGAAATAGCCAATTAATATATTCTCCCGCCCAGAAAGAAATCCCGCGATCATATACAAAACTGCTATGGGGAGTCTTCGTTAACTTAATGCCCATTTCTCGTGCTTGTTCGGGCACAGCATAAGCAAGCAGATACAACATCGCGAAGGGGTCATCTGTGGTGGGATGCCGAAAAGCTAATAGATATCGCGATTTGCCATCCTGAAATTTTTTAGTGGCTTCCACAAGGCGATCGATATATCGGGTTTCAATCTGCTTAATTCCACATTGTCCCCTTAACCAAAAAGGCGTTACCAGCCGTATGAGCTTCAATAAAAATTGGTTGGGTTTGGGCGGATAAACCTTAAGAGGTGGTTGGACGCGAGTCAGATCTACTGCCATGATTTCCGTTATTTGTATAGCAATACGAATTAAAACACGCCAAGCAAGAATTCACAATTTTGGGTTTCATTGAGTCAGCGCTATGCACTGACTCAGTGAAACCCTATAGATGCTTAAAGTAGTCCAGAGAAAATTTTGAAAGCACGGCGAAGCCGTGCTTTCAAAATTTTCTCTGGATTTCAAGTCAGCGCTTTGCGATGTAAATAAATATTGAACTAAATAGGGATTATGTGAGTCTTGTAGAGTATGGTACAATCGCGCCCAATTTCCCGAAACTTAATTTTTTATTTCGCTACCTTCGGCTGGCAAGCAATATGAGACTCCACACACATACACCTCTTCGTAGTTTTGCCATTGGGCTAATATCTCTAGCGAGTATTAGTACCAATATCAGCTTTAGCGCCTCGGCAAATGCCCAGTCTTTCCCTAATGATTCTGTACCAGTCACTCCGACCAACTCTGGTGCAACTCAATACCTCGTATATCTGCCGAATGTGGCAAATATTAAACAGGCAAAGATTTTAGCTCCTGACGCCTTTGTGAGCCGTTTAGATACAGGCGAGCAAGTGGTGCAACTAGGACGCTTTAATAATCTAAATCTTGCCCAAAGACGTGCCGCACAGTTTAGTCAAGCTGGACTCGCACCCCAAATTAGAATCGTCCAAAGTAAATTTGCGACTAATCCAGCAAATACAATTCCATCAATTCCTACCTCTAACCCTGTACCCAATAGTTCTGCACCCATACCTGTGGATTCCATCCCAAGGAATGATTCTTTACCTGGTGTACCAAATTCAGGATTTCCTAATACATCAAATCCCAATAACTCTCAGCCTAATTCGATTGAGATTGTGCGATCGCCTCAGCCTCAACCAATTCCTCAGCAAAACCAACCGATACCGATTCAAACCGCTTCACAACCCATTCCCGCAAATAGCCAACCCACAAACGATGTCTCACAACTGCACTATTTTGTCATCGTTCCTACTGGTTCTGTCTCGGAGTTACAAAGGGTGCAAACAGTTGTTCCTACTGCTCAATTGAGATCGTCCTATCGAGGCACTTATATTGAAGTACAAGGTTTCCCCGATCGCCCAAGTGCTGAAACCTTAAACCTGACGATGCGCCGCCAAAATTTTGATAGCCGTGTTGTTTATTTCTAATAATTTTTTCTAAAAAAGCAGCGCTTGGCGCTGCTTTTTTAATATGTGTTTTAATAGGTGCGCCCGCGCCAACTTTTCGGTTTTGTGACTGAAGAAATCCAGATCCGAATTACAGCAAAGGGATCGGCGAGGGGGGAAAGCCAAAACCAGAAGCCAACTTCGGTATAACTAGTACGGATACCAAATACCAGTAAGCATCGGATCAATACTAAAAAGGCATTGAGCCAGAATAAAGTATTGATGAATAATGATGGTGCTGGTTGCCAGATGGATAGGGCAATTAGTAGCGGAATAGGTAGCCCTTGAACCGCAGTGAGTAATAAACAATCCGCGAAGGTTTGACTAGGCGTTGAGGCATCCTTGAGATCGAGTGATCGCCCCCATTCCTTCCATGTTTCCTGCATAGAGATATACATACGTACCTGCATCAAGGCTGCCCCATCGAGAAATCCTACCTTTGCGCCCTTTTGAGCAGCGGCTCTAGCAAGGGTGACATCATCGCAAAATGAAGACTTGGCAAGCTCATAGCCATTGATTTCGACCAGTTTGGCACGTTTTGATAAAAAGCATTGACCATTTGCCATCACCCGATCTTCGGTAAATTGGTTGCGATCGCCTGTTGCCCCAAATCTAAAAATCAAGGTGATTAACAATGCAGGTTGGAGCCATTGTTCGCCTGCGGTTTTGAGAATAAATTTTGGCGAGAGGGAAACAATGTCAAAATTGTCAGCAGTGGCTTTCTGCACAAAACTAGCGACTAGCCCCTTTTGTGGAAAAGTATCGGCATCAATACCGAGAATCCATTCACTAGTCGGATCACTATTTAAAAATCCTGTATGTAAAGCCCAAGGACGACCAACCCAACCTTCTGGCAAAGGATCATCGGTAATTAGCTTTAAAGGAATCGGGAAATCTTTTTGCAATTTCTGCACATATTCAGGTGTGCCATCCTGCGATCGGCTATCGACGATGATGATTTCCTTAGCAGCCTGATCGCGCAAGCCTTCTAAACAAGTCGGCAAACGCTCAATTTCGTTAAGCGTTGGTATCACAATCGAAACATTCGGATTTTGTTTGGCTAATGCTTCGTCAGTTGCTTCGAGAGGTAATAGTGGCGGCGTGCGATCGCGGGCAGTGCTAAGCCTTTTTAGGAGTACAAGGGTTGCGGGGACTTGCAACAACAAAAGGAATATGGAGAAGCCTGTCAAGAAAAGCGGATTATTCAACTTCGATAAATTTGATAAAAATAATTAGGAATCAGGAAAAACTTTACTCCCCTCTCCCATTGGGAGAGAGCTTGTACAAAGTCTACCTCTTTACGTTTCAAGATATCTAAGCCCCCTAAATCCCCCAATTCTGGGGGACTTTGAAACTCTTGTCCCCCCAGAATTGGGGGCTAGGGGGCGATAAATTGTTGACTTAGTTAGGTTTTATAACTTGTGTGTACCTTAGTCGAATGGGAGGGACGGTGAACGCGAGATTAGTCTTCTAGCAAACTTCTCAGCATCCATGCAGTTTTTTCATGGACTTGCAAGCGTTGAGTTAATAGATCGGCAGTTGGTTCATCATTAGCCTTTTCCGCGATCGGAAAAATAGAACGCGCAGTTCTTACTACTGCCTCTTGCCCTTCCACGAGCAACTTGATCATTTCCGTTGCCTTAGGTACTCCCTCAGTTTCAGGAATCGAGGTGAGCTTAGCGTAGGCGGAATATGTGCCAGGGGCAGGAATTCCGAGAGAGCGAATCCGTTCGGCAATCAGGTCAACAGCGAGGGCAAGTTCGGTATATTGCGCTTCAAACATGAGGTGCAAGGTATTGAACATTGGTCCCGTGACGTTCCAGTGGAAGTTATGGGTTTTCAGGTAAAGGGTATAGGTATCAGCGAGTAAACGCGAAAGTCCATCTGCGATCGCTGTCCGATCATCTTCAGAAATACCAATATTAATTGTGCTGGATAGCTCTTTATCAGCAGATTTTTCCTTGTTTTTGCCCATGTTAATGTATTTCTCTTAATAGTACTGATTGCATTATAGCTATTCCCAAAATCGCAAAAAAGCACCCAATGGGTGCTTCTCTAGACATTAATGATAAGCGCCGCTTATCATAATCAATACTCAATGGTCATACTTTCGTAGGTTACGCCGCGAGTTTTTTGAATGCGCTCGGTGGGTTTGGCTTTAATTTTATTTACAAATTGGGCTTCAGACATCTCAGCATTCACCGCATTATTCTCGACATCAAGATCCAGTTGTGCGAGGTTGCGATCTAATTCAGCAAGGCGATCGATGATTTGTTGCTGGCGATCGCAGACTCTGACTAGCTCCTCCTGCAAACGCTCTTTCTCATTAGCAAGTTGATGCATCTGGATATATATCGCTGAAGGTGTTTTTCGCAGAGGCATAGAACGCAACTTGGGCTGGATCGGTCTGCGGGATGCACGAGAAATAGGCATAGGTTTAACCCTGATAGAAGCTTATTGGGGGCTGTGGCTAGCAAAAAATGCTGACCAAGCTATTTAGGATTAGGCTCAAAGAATACTTTATATAAAATAAATCCGACTAGCGCCAGAATGCCGATAGAAATTGCGGCTGTCACTAGTTTAAACACAAAATTCAGAATTGTAAATGCGACTAGTCCGATCACAACAATTGCGGCAATTTTAGTTGCCCCAGTCAAGCTATTTACCCAATCGATGAGGCTACTTAAACTAGTTTTCGCGGCATCCACACCTTGGCTAACTGCCACAAATTCTGGCTCAGCCCGCTTATCAGGTTCGTGGGTTTGCTTATTTGCTTGTTGCTTGCCCATCACTTCGCGCTCTAGCTCACGAAAGCGCTCTTCTAGGTTATCGGTTTGACTCATAGCAGCAAAGAATAAAAAACTATGGCTTATTCTACTGCAAACCAATAAAAGGCAGTGCTTAGTGCTGCCTTTTATTCTTCAGTACAGCTCATCTGAGTGTGTGAGATATAATTTTAGCTAGTTCATCATCTTTATATAAGAGTTGTATATGCTAGACAAACGCGACTATACGCTGATTATCGATAAAAGCGGCAGTATGTCTAATATCGATAGAGGTACAAACAAAAGTCGATGGGAGATTGTCAAGGAATCTACGCTTGCCCTTGCTCGAAAATGTGATCAACTAGATCCCGATGGGATTACGTTGTATTTGTTTTCGGGAAAATTTAAACGCTTTGATAATGTCTCTGCGGCTAAGGTTGAGCAAATCTTCCAAGAGAATGACCCAATGGGTGGGACAAATTTGACCGCAGTTTTGCAGGATGCGATTAATAACTTCTTTCAGCGCAAAAAGGCTGGGCAAATCAAAACAGGAGAAACTATTTTAGTAATTACCGATGGTGAACCCGACGATCGCCGTTCCGTGTTTGAAGTAATTATCGAAGCGACGCGCCGCCTAAATACTGATGCTGAGCTAGCGCTTTCCTTTATTCAAGTTGGTACTGATGCGAGTGCGACCGACTTTTTGAAGGCTCTAGATGATAAATTGCAAAGCATTGGCGCGAACTTCGATATTGTCGATACGATTACGCTGGCTGATATGGAAGATATGACCCTTGCGGAAGTTTTATTAAGTGCAATTAATGATTGAGGAAATAAATGGAATCTCTTGAGTCCATTCTTACGGATCTTCAGAATAAATACACAGATCCTGACGTGAATAAAAAACCTGAGTCTCAGCTTAAATCTGAGCGTTCGCATCAAGATTTACCTGGTCTAGATATTGAGGTCAAACCAGCAGCTAATCCTAGTTCTCTAGATCGCCTATTAGAGGATTTACGCAATGGTGTTACTAAGGCTGTAGAAGTAGAAATAAATGTCCAGCCAATGCCATCTAGCAGTAGTGCCGTTAATCATGATTTGCAGCAGGTAGAGGATCGCCAGAAAGTGAAAGGCCGTCAAATTTATGAACAAAAGGCAAGGGAATGGTTAAAAATGATTGATCCCCTCTCTGGTGAAGGGTTGTGGTTTGAGGAATTTGCCAAGAACTATCCATCCAAGCTAGAAGCCGCGATCGCCTTAATAGAATCCAAGTAAGCTGAGAGTAGTTATTTCGCAATTAGTCTCAGCTTTATTAGTTGGACTTACGTAAGTCCAACTAATTTACTCATTTTGTAAGCTTTAAGTTTATCAATAGCAAAACAAAAGTGACGATTGATTGGTAACCTTTCACGGGGTTTCAAAGTACGCACTTTGAAACCCTAAAAAGCTGACGATACATGATACCAGTGTGTATCACATACTAGTCTATACACTAGCTTTTAGGCGTGCGATCCTTTCCATAATCGTTATTTAATTTACTACTACACCCTTTTTTAATATTTCTGCTCTTTCTACAACCCCTTTCCAGAATGATGCAAGATCTCATTTATAGAAACTTTCAAATGGGTATGCACTCATTTGAAAACAAAAAATCAATCCTCTTCAACTACTTAACTTATAGCGCTTTTCATTCAAGCACAGGGCAGAGGTTTGTTTCCATCAAAGGCGAAGAAACAAAACCTTGCTTAAAAACGTTATACAAGGATCAGTCAATAAGAAATAATAAAGTCATCTTTACAACCTTTTTCTATATCTAGTGTCTGCTATGATGCTTTATGGAAAATTAAACACTAGATTTGTTTATGGTGGCTCAAATTAAAACGGCTCAGATTAAGGCGAATCAGCCCAAGACTCATCACAACCAGACCAATCAGCCTAAGACTAACCCCGCAGTTACCAACTCACCGAAAACCACATCTCTCGTGACACCAATTAAAGGCAATGTTCAGGTTTTTATTGCGCCCCATCGTAACCTTTATGCTGACATCATTGCTCAAGCGTTGCGGGTAGCAGGGCAAGGGACACAGGTATTACTCGTCCAACTTTTTCAAGCAGGTATTAATCAAGGCTTGAGTAATCCCCGTCGGCTGGTAGAAAATCTCGAATGGCTACGTTGTGATGCTCAGCGCGATCTATCTAACCCAGAGATCGAGTTGACCGATGAAGAAAAGACCGCAGTTTTAGAATTGTGGGACTACGCCAAGGTTGTTATTAAATCTGGTAATGCAGGTTTAGTTGTCCTTGATGAGGCAAATTTGCTTGTGGCGCGATCGCTAATTACTGAAGAAGAGTTGCTCAATGTGCTAGAAACGCGATCGCCTAAAGTGAATATCATTTTGACGGGTGTTGCGATGCCAGAAAGTATTGCTGATTATGCCGATCAAGTTACCCATCGCCGCAATTAATCTGCAATTTAAGTAAAGAATCAAGAAGGCTCGCTGAGCGGGCTTTCAAGATCCCAACTTGAAGGCTTCAAGGAATAAGCCATAAATTACACCAATCTTTAGCGAATTTAGTAGTTCTTGGATTAATGGTCTCGGAGCCAAGCTACCATCCGCAAGAGTTACGCGCTTAGCACTATAAATAAATCGGCTAATGACTTCTACAATCAAAACTGTTACTCCCGCCGCTACAATATCTAAATTCGATTTAGCACCAGTGGAAGTCGAGATCACCGAGGCTAAGAAGAATCCCATTAATAAACTAATCAAGATCAAAGAAGATCGCCGCCAAGATTGACGTGACCAACGATATATCTGTCCAGATACAACGCTTACAATGGTGCTGATACGAGTATTTTGCATAGTTGTATATTTGAAAGCTATTAGCGCTAATTCTATTACGTCAGTTCCTCAATGAGTGATGAGTTATATAGGTTACTTTTAATTGATAGCGATCGCATTTTTCGGATGGGGATGCGGTCTTGGTTGGCGCAGTTTGCTGATTTGGAAGTTGTGGCAGAGGTAGATACTGCTGAGGCAGCTTTGGAATGTCTAAGCGATGATGCAAGAGATATTGACTTGATATTACTTGATCTCAACTTAGAAGAGAGTGCTTCTGAAGTTAGTAACGAGTATCTATCAGGCTTAGAACTTTGTCAGCAACTAAAGTCAAGGTATCCAGATTTACCAATTTTATTATTAAGCTCACCTCAACCGACTGAATTAGTAGCGATCGCTTTGCGGACTGGGGTTGAAGGATATTGCTTAAAAGGAACTAAACCAGAAGAATTAATTATAGCGATTCGTCAGGTTGCGTCAGGAGAGATCTATTTAGGCGATCGCGATAATCCTCAGATTAAGCAATCTAAGCAAGCATTTACAAATCTACCCGATGAGCCCGTTAGTGTAGTAGCGATCATTCGACATAATTTCTATTTGTCGGGACTACGACGAATTGATCGTGCTTTAGGTGAAGTGAAGGCAGGTTTAGAGGGAGCTAACCCTCAACAAATTAGCGATCGCTTTGCTCAGTTAGTTTTAGCGGGGCAAGTGCGCGAGTTACAAGCGGCGCGTTGGCTGATCCATCAACTATGGAAGCCATCAAAAAGACCACATATTCTTTCGCAATCAAATGATGTAAGTCCTACTAATTTAGCCAGTGATTTATCCGTGGAAGTTGCAACCCCTAAAGTGGAAATAAGTGGCATTACGAAGGAGTCAAATATTCTAGCTATTCAAGCGAGTTTATGGGATCGGACTGTCGAAAAGTTACAGGCAAGTTTAGTAAATTTGAGTAGGACTCCTTTAGAAATTGACATTTTGAAGGATGAGAAAAAGCGGGAACTGTTATATATTGCGTTGCGGCAGGTGGAGCAAAGTTTGACGGAACTGCGTTTCTCTGAAATTCAACCAGATCAACTACATGATCAAATACCCACGATTTTAAAAAATATTTGGCAGGAAACGGTTATTAACTTTTTTGGTAAATACTATAACCTGAGCTATCCTTTGAATACTTCAGAAGTAAATGTTGTTGATGTATTACTGAAGGATGTTGCAATTGTGCAAGCTGCTTTTTTAAATAAAATTCCGCAAATCGAGAATTTTCTGTCCCATTTACTTTTTGAGACAGAATTAATAGTTAATAATGCTAATTTAGCGATCGGTACGCCCGAAGCCATGCAGCGAGCCGAATTGATTCTCGACAATTTATTGATTCAAATTGCCAATGGTGTAATCCAACCGCTTTTAAATCATTTTGCTGATGTGGAAGAAGTCAAGCACAAATTCTATCGCTACAATTTATTGCCCACCCGCGAGATTGAACGATTTCGCAATGATTTGTCTTGGAAATATCGCTTGGAGAAATATATTACCGATCCGCAATTAATCTTTGAAAGTCGCCAAGTGCTGTTTGCTTTTGCAAATTCTGGAATTAAGCAAGTCAGTATCTATGCACCACGTAGTCAGGAATTACAACAATTAGAAGGAATTCAACTGGCGGTAACTCTAGTACTAGAGCTTCAAGATGCGATCGCGCCGAGATTAAAATCAGCGATCGCCTTTCTCGGTAGTGGATTTGTGTATGTCTTAACTAATGTGATTGGTCGAGGGATTGGACTAATCGGACGTGGTGTATTGCAAGGGATTGGGACTGCTTGGCAAGAAAGTCGTCCTAGAAACAAGAAGTGATGCTCCACATCACTTCTTGTTTCTATTGTTTTGGTAAATTTGCTACATCCATAATCGCCGCACCGTTGCGTAATTGAAGAATATTCCCAGTTACAATTTTGTCTTTAGCAGTTAAACCTTCCAATACCTCTTGATTATTGCCAGTAATCTTTCCTAATTTGACTGGCTTCTGGTTCGCAATCAGCGACTTGCCATCGGGAGAAGCTTCGGCAACAAATACAAAGTCCTGACCACCAAGGCGGGAAATTGCCGATGTTGGGACTAGCACGCCAGAACGCGAAGACCAAATCAATCTGGCTCTCACAAATTGATTTGCCTTGAGCTGATTATTGGCATTGTTAAAGTTCGCTTTTACCAAAACCGATTGTGTTTGCGGATTGATATTTGGCGAAATAAAAGCAATATTCCCTTTGACTAGAGGCTTGTCCTGCGTATCTAACAGTTCTACGGGTTGCCCCATTTTCAAACGAGGTGCATTCTCAACAGGAACAGAGATCTGAACTTCCAATACTTGGTTTTGTGTCACCGTTGTTAATTGAGTTGTGCTGTTGACATTATCGCCAACCTTGATGGGAATATCGCCAACAATTCCCGCAAAGGGCGCTGACACGGTATAGAAATCTAGCTGAACTTCCTGTTGAATTGCCCCAGAGCGAGATGCTTCGATTCTTGTAGCGGCGCTATTAATATTGGCTTCTTGGGCAGTGATTTGAGCATCAATCTTTCCTAGCTCTGCCCTTGCATTTCTGAGACTATTTGAGACTTCATCAAGTTTTTGCTTAGCGATCGCACCCTGTGATGCCAAATCAGAATAGCGTTTAAATTCTTTTTGATTAAAATCGAGACTGGATAAGGTGGATTCTTTGGCGGCTTGCAATTGAGCAAGTGTGGCTCTGGCACTTTCAAAATCAGCCTGAGAACTTGCAACAACTGCTACCGACTGCTGCAAGGCAGCCTGTTGCTTCGCAGGATCGATTCGCAAAATTGGCGCACCTGCTTCCACGCGATCGCCTGCTTTGACATAGATCTCTTGCACATAGCCATCAACCCGCGGCTGCAATGTCACCGATTGGCGCGATTGTAGATTTGCCACATAGTCCGAACTATCGGTAACTGTACCTGTTTCAACCGCAGCAATTGGGACAGGCACTGCTCTAGCTCCTGATTGGGGTGCATTACCTGAGCAAGAAACTAGCAAAACACTAATTACAGCACCTAAGGCTTTGTTCCATGATTTATGACTGAGAGATTTGTCTCTTGTAGCGATCGGCTGTGGGAGTTGAGGTTTCATCATGAATATTGGCAAAGTCTCGTTGATGTATCGGTGCTATGAGCCTATTGATCTATACCAATAAATAAGCTTACAAAAATCACCCTTTGGGAGCTATTTCATCCCCAAATTTTAAGGGAGCGCTAGGCTCCCTTTATTACATATAGTCAAAAACAATACACAGCGTTGTTTTTGATTCTAAGAAATAGCAACGCTATTTTTGGTAATCGATTAAATTCCTGCATGTCCCATAGCAATGCCTAAGACTAGCATTCCAATGTTTTTGATTCCAAGAAATAGCGACGCTATTTCTTGGAATTTATTAAATTCCCGCATGTCCCATAGCAATACCTGCGACTAGCATTCCAATCACCAGAAAGGGTTGAGCGCTTGCCTGATATTTGACATCGTTCTTAAGTGGATCGCGTAGGAAGTACATATCTTGGAAAGTAATCTGTGGAATCACTAATAGCACGATTAAACTTGCCAATAGCTGCTGTCCAACAGTGACGAGATACACAGCAATTCCAATTTGAAAAACATCGATCGCTGTTGCTGAGA